>JAIFMH010000188.1 GCA_020048595.1 Bacteroidota bacterium
TGGCCGGGATCGGAACACATATATTTATAGTCGGTGGCGAATTCGACACCTTTAAGTTCACCGCTTATTTTGGCTACTTTTTCGCAATTGACTGTGGCTGAAATATTTTCACCACAATGACAAACAAATACTCCTATCCGCGACATGGTTAAGCCTCCGTTTTTTGAGTGATAACAACTTTTTCAGGAACCGCAGCAACCGCTGGTTCTTTCGCTGGCCTTACAGGCAGATTTACAGCTGTCATGTGACGATTCAACCCGAGTGTTTTAGCGTCGATGCCAACGGCCAGCCCGAGTACCTGGGAAATATACATTACTGGAACGTCAATCTTTTTCTCCAGAAATTTATTGATTTCAGGACGGCGCATATCCAGGTTCGAATGACACATCGGGCATGCTACTACCACAACTTCAGCTTCACGATCCACGGCATCTTTTAATATATTTCCTGATAACCTGGCAACTGTATCGGTACGTGAGACTGACATTCCTGCACCGCAGCATTCAGTTTTAAAAGCCCAGTCAATGGCATTTCCACCGGCTTTTTTTACCAGCACATCCATGCTTTGAGGATCTTCAACCCTGTCAAATTTCAGTATGGAATGAGGCCTTACAAGCAGACAACCATAGTAACAAGCTGATTTGTAATCGAATGGTTTAACCACTTTTTCTTCCAGTTTATCTGC
This sequence comes from Bacteroidota bacterium, assembly GCA_020048595.1. Classification (GTDB taxonomy): domain Bacteria; phylum Bacteroidota; class Bacteroidia; order Bacteroidales; family UBA4417; genus UBA4417. The sequence goes on from JAIFMH010000188.1 coordinate 686, forward strand.
AATATATTTATCAATGAACTGGATGATATTCATGATGTTGGATGTACCTTCATACTTCAGGTCAATGATGGAAGCCACTTTTGAACTCAGCGAAGGGTCTTCTGCCAGTTCGTGCTTAACAAGAGAAAGCCGGTTGTAGCATGCGGCACAGGGAACTACGATATCCGTGATTCCTTCTTTCTCTGCCAAAGCCATAATGCGGGCGGGCAAACTCAAAGATAATTCCTTATTCATATTGTGAGCAGCCGTAGCTCCACAGCAGTTCCAATCGGGAACTTCAACCAGCTCAATATCAAATACTTTTGCCAGGGCTGTAACTGATTCCTGGTATTCCTGAGCGCCGCCTTTCATGGAGCAACCCGGATAGAATCCTACTTTTATCATTTTCCCTCCTTATTATCTTTTTGAACCCGGTTAAAAATTGCAGCAATTTTTTTTCTTCCTTTAATAAATTCAGGAACCGGGTTTAATTTGCCTTTAACAAACATTTTAGGCGCAATTAAAACATCCTGCATCATAGCACCGGTGCGCATTTTATAATCCACGATCAGTCCCATTTCATACAAACGACCGGTTATATTGATCGAATCGAGGAAAGATTTATGGAATGCAATAATTTTTTTTGCCTGGGGATTTGTTTTTTTAGCCTTGTACGATTTTTGCCTCAGGTTGTCCATGATGGTTGGAATGTCGATTTCCATCGGACAACGGGTAAGGCACATTTCGCAGCTGACGCAAAGCCAGATCGACATGGATCGCAACAGTTTTTCATAATGTTTGGGATCGTCGGTCTGCAGCATTCGCATTACCAGGCTTGGCGGATAATCCATTTCTTCAGCCACCGGGCAACCCGCGGAACATTTGCCGCACTGGTAGCATTTATTTATGATAACACCGGTTTCCAGCCGTAGCTCACCACTAAGGGTTAGAGGGTGATGACTTTCGTGTGAAGCGGACATAGACTATATTTACGCTAAGGTTTAACAAGGTATTCGGTCATGATTTCTTTTCAATACAATTACAAAACTTTTATCATTACTATTTTATTTTTTGTTTTAATCCAACAGTATATCAAAATATAATATTGGGCTGGTAATGATTTTAAAAACAGAACTGATAGATAATATGCAAGCTACAGGCACTTCTTTGTTAATTAATTAACAGGGCAAAATTAACTTATTCACAAAACCAAATATGAAATTTTGCAATTTATAATGCTTTTAAATAATTATGATTCAGGTAACTTCTGATCTTTATTTTCTCCAGAAATATTGAGTGAAATTGAGAAAACCCATTCTTTATATTAATAACTACCAGTTCAATTTAACTTCAGAAGATATTTTACCATTAAGTGCAGCTAGTTTATTACTTTTGTGAGTTAAATTTAAAAACATAGCTTATGTCCGGATTACCGGTACTTTTATTTCTTGATGTGAGTGGCGGCGAACTGCTGATCATAATGCTTGTTGTATTTCTTGTTTTCGGTCCCGAAAAAATGCCGGAAATGGCAAGGAAAGCCGGTCGCCTGATGAACCAGATGAAGAAAGCATCCAGCGATCTTACACGTGAATTCAAAAAAGAAACATCAGTACTGCAGAATGAAATTACTGCTGTTCAAAGCAAAGTAAAGGACCAGGTTGAAAGTGTAAATCGTGAATTTAACCGCACCAAAGCTCAGGTAAACACCGGAATGAATATGGAATCTAAACCTGAAACGCCGGCTGATTCCGAAATGTTAAAGGAAGAAACTTTTCCGGATGCTAAGCCAGAGTCCGGATCACCTGAACCTGAAATAAATACAACCAAAAACGAATAATAAATTCTTTGCAATTCCGTTTTATTTAAACAGATCAAATCATCCACTTCGTTCAGTCCATATCGTTCAATATGAGAATACGTATCCTTCTTTTTACTTTTATTTTCTGCCTGGCTGCATTCCCGGTTTTAGCTCAAAACCGTTCGCTTAAAGCTGCCGATGAAGCGTTTAATAATATGCAGTATAATGTAGCGCTAACGAAATACAAAAAAGCTCTTTCAAAAGCCAAAGCCAAGCCCGATAAGGAAAAAATTTCATTCCAAATGGCTGAATGTTATCGGATTATAAATAATACTAAAAAGGCAGAAGCCGGATACAAACGACTCGCTAAAACCAAATACGCTGAATCTAATCCGCTTGTATTTCTATACCTTGCCGAGGCATTGAAATCGAACGAGAAATACGATGAAGCAAAAACCTATTTCGAAAAATATACCGAAGCAGCACCCGGAGATCCCCGCGGACCAACAGGATCCGTTTCATGTACCCTGGCACAGGAATGGCTCGACAATCCAGCCAAATACAAAATCAAGATTGAGAAAGTGCTAAATTCGAAAGAGTCAGATTTCTCGGTTACCTATGCTGACAAACTCTATAATACTATAATCTTTACTTCAACACGCGATGCAGCAACCGGAAAAGATATGGATAACTGGACCGGCCAAAACTTCAGTGATTTGTTTGTTTCAAAACTCGATCCGAAAGGACAATGGTCGACACCGGTTCAACTGGAAACTGCCAGTGTTATAAATACGGAAGCGAATGAGGGAAATCCTGCAGTTAACAGTAAGTTTAATCAAATGTATTTCACCCGTTGTTTCAATGATAAAGGCTCGCTGCAAGGCTGTAAAATAATGGTTTCGAGACGGGCAGGCCGAAATTGGAGCGAACCGACTGCACTCGATCTGGGCGGCGACAGCACAACCGTATTCGGAAATCCATCCATCAGCCCCGATGAATTAACATTGCTATTTTCAAGCAACCTCCCGAAAGGACAAGGCGGAAAAGACATTTGGGTAGTAACCCGTAAAACACCCGGCGAAAATTTTGGCAGGCCTTTAAATGCCGGACCGGTTATAAATACTCCCAATGATGAGATGTTTCCCTTTATGCGGAATGATACTTCAATGTATTTTTCATCAAACGGACATCCGGGAATGGGCGGCCTTGATATTTTCCGTTCAACATTTTCGAACGGAGATTGGACTAAGCCAGTGAATTTGCAGGCACCACTAAACTCACCGGGCGATGATTTCGGTATTGTTTTTAATCCGGAAGAAGACAAAGGATTTTTCTCCTCCAACCGCAAAGGCGGCCGTGGAAGCGACGATTTGTATTCATTTGTAAATCCTCCGGTTATTTTTACGCTCGCAGGAGTTGTAAAGGATGACAAAACTTTACAGTTTATTCCGGGCGCTGTTGTAAAACTTACCGGTTCAAATGGTACAACTGTTGAAGCAAAAACAGATGCTAAAGGTTTTTACAGCTTTAACAAAGCACAGATAAAACCCAATACTACCTATGAACTTATCTGCATTAAAGCAAATTATTTAAATAAGAAAGCCAAAGAAACCACTGTTGGCCTCGAAACCAGCAAAGACTTTACCATCGATTTCAAATTGGAACCCATTCCGGACAAACCGGTTGTGCTTCCTGATATTCTCTATGATCTTGCCAAATGGGACCTGAAACCTCAATACCAGGACTCGTTGCAAGGTTTAATCAAAACATTGGACGAAAACGAAACAATTATTGTAGAACTTGCTTCACATACCGACTCACGGGGTACTGATGAAAGCAATGATGTACTTTCACAGAAACGTGCGGAGTCTGTTGTTAACTATCTTATTGACCGTGGTATCGACCCGGAACGCTTAGTTGCCAAAGGATATGGCGAACGTGTTCCAAGGAGGTTAGCAAAGGATGTAGTTAAAGATGGTTTCGAATTTAAAACCGGAACATTGTTGTCCCAATCATTTGTTGATTCACTGGCAACAAAACCTGCACAGGAAGCAGCTTATGCTTTAAACCGTCGTACCGAATTCAGGATTCTCAGCAAAGACTTTGTTCCGAAAACCCAGAATAAAGCAATTACAAGCCAGATTCAGAGCAAAACTACATCTACCCCAACAACTAAGGCTGATACAATACCCGGACAGGCACAGGGTAATGTTATTCCCGCGCAAACTCAACCTAAGCAGGTTACCAGTCCGACACAGAAAGTAGTTGTTCAGATAAACCCTGATGATAATGTTGTTCCACTCACTGCAAATCCGGATAATAGTCTTTCGTTCAGTGCCGTTGTAAATGGATATACAACCCAAATCACTTTAAGCGAAGAAGGTCCGGGTTTAAGTTTCTCAGTTGAAGAAACCTTGAAATTACTGAAATCTGGAGCAATCGGTAAAACTGATTTTGATGGTGACCCTGAAAAAATCCTGGGAAATAATTCGGTTGCTGATAAATCAATTTTCATAGTAGGTGAAATCAGTATAACAACAAAATCAGCATTTGATCTCGAAGCAACAGTACTTCAGAAGCAAAAAGCGGCTGTACTGATGAGCGAGAAAGTGCTCAAAAGATTCGGAACGTATACGATAGATAAAGAGAAGCAGCAGATTATTTTCAAATAACCATATTTACTTAAATGATTGGTTATCAGGAATTATAAAGCCATCCTGAGATTTGGAATTTAAATGGAAGATATTAAAACCAGGCATTCCGGATCGTTCATCAGACAAACTAACATTACAACCAGCATACACAAATGACTGACAGGTATTCGCAACGAGGTGTCTCGGCAACAAAAGATGATGTTCATAAAGCGATCAAAAATATGGACAAGGGTTTGTTTCCAAATGCCTTCTGTAAAGTTGTTCCTGATCTGCTTGGCAATGATCCTGAATACTGCTGTGTGATGCATGCTGACGGCGCTGGTACCAAATCCTCGCTGGCTTACATTTACTGGCGCGAAACCGGCGATATATCCGTGTGGAAAGGAATTGCGCAAGATGCAGTAGTAATGAATACCGATGATTTACTTTGTATTGGAATTACTGATGGAATTCTGCTTTCCTCAACTATTGGCAGGAATAAAAACCTGATTCCAGGCGAAGTGATCAGCGAAATTATTGAAGGAACTGAGCAATGCCTGGCTATGATGCGTGACAATGGAATCGGAATCCATTCAACAGGAGGCGAAACTGCAGATGTAGGTGACCTGGTAAGAACCATCATTGTAGACAGTACTGTAACTGCACGAGTTCGCAGAAGTGAGATCATTGAAAATAATATTCAACCCGGCGATGTTATAGTTGGACTTGCTTCATTCGGACAAGCCAAATATGAAACCAGGTATAATGGCGGAATGGGCAGTAATGGACTCACCTCAGCACGGCACGATGTTTTTGCACACGATTATTCTCTCAAATATCCTGAAAGTTACGACCGCTCCATCAATAAAAAACTGGTATATGCAGGTAATCTGCTTGTTAATGATCCTACTGAAGTTGAAGGTATTAATGCAGGAACCCTGGTGCTCTCCCCTACCCGTACCTATGCCCCCGTTATAAAAGAAATACTTGAAAAGTACCGTTTTGATATCCATGGCATGATACACTGCAGCGGCGGAGCACAAACCAAGGTATTGCATTTTGTAAACAATTTACATATTATTAAGGATAATCTATTCCCGATACCGCCCTTATTCAGGATGATTCAGGAACAGTCGGGCACCTCGTTGCGCGAAATGTACCAGGTTTTCAATATGGGCCACCGGATGGAGTTGTATGTTCCTGAGCATATTGCAGAGGAAATTATTACTATTTCCGAAAGTTACGGAATACCAGCCCGGGTTATCGGAAGGTGTGAATGGTGGGAAGGGAAAAAGCTGACGATAAATACAGGTGTAGAAACTTTTACGTATTAACTTATTTGTTTCTGAATCATCAAATTACAATTTTCTAATCCGAAAGCAACAATATAGCCACCACGGCAATAAAAAGGCCAATTGATAACATCAGTCCCGGAACTACAGCATAAACAATCAGTGAAAGTACAACAGTGATCAACGGCGACAAGCCGGTCATAGGGACTACAATCATAGCCTTTCCATCGCGCAAAGCATAAACAAGGGTTAAAGCTCCTACGGAATTCAGAATATGAATGATACCGGCCAGGTAAGGACCTTTAAATCCCCAGTTTATTTGCTGGCTGAAATCAGTCATCCATAAGGCAAATGGGATTAATATAACTGCCGCTATAGCCATATACATAAATATACTTTCAGGCTTCATGGTACGGTTGGCAAATTTCATAATATACGCCTGTATTCCCCACATTATAAAAACAAGAACACTAAGAAGAAGCCATTTGTAACCGGTAAATCCTGTTTCAGAAGGTTCCTGGTAGGACAGAAAAAATATCGCAATCAACGCAAACGCGATTCCAATCCATTGGCGTAATCCGGAACGCTCCTTAAGAAAGGTAACCGATAAAAAAATAGTTACAACCGGAAAAAGGGAGATAAAAGGAAAAACAATATACGCAGGACCATGCCTTAGTGCTTCAAACAAAAGCAACTGACCACCGGCGCCTAATACACCAACTGCCAGCCCCAGTAAAATTGATTTCAAATCTTTTTCGGGTTGCCATTTAATAATATATAGCGCTACGAGTGAGCATGGAATCATAGTTAATGCCCATACCGTGTAACCCAAAGTTGCAGGGAAACCAGCTTTTTCGGGAATTTCGATAAATGCGCCCCAGATTCCCCAGAATGATGTTGTGATTAAAGCAAACAGCAGCCACTTTTTATTTTTCAGCTTCATAGCAAATCGTGTATTAAGACAGCAAATGTAAGTAACCTATCTTTCATATCCTTTCTTTTATAAAGATATTTTGAAATTTTAGACTAGAAAACAAAATGAATAATTAAAACGATCCTCAAGAGAATAGTCTCAGGAAAATCTATTGTTAAACGAATAAATTTGAATCAATAAATGGGAACAAATAAAACGAATTGCTAATTACATGAATATCATTAACATATAATTTAATCAGGCGATAATAACATTAATTCCGGCATCTTCCAATCGTTTTTTGTCCTCCGGTAGAATGGCATCGTCCGTAACAACAGTATCAATCCTGTCGAGAGCACAAATAAAAGCCAGGCTTCTGCGAAGGAATTTTGAAGAATCAGTTACAATAATTACCTCGCGGGCAACATCTATCATAATCTGGTAAACCTTATCTACATAAAAATTACGAAAGCTTTTTTCGGCCAGGGGACCAATGAGTGAAAGCGAATTCTTACGCAAAATGCCACCCGGAATAATAAGGTTGATATTGGGATTCGAAACCAGTTGGTTGGCTATATTGAGTGCATTCGAAATTATTGTAACATTATTCAGTGCTGACGAAAGATTTCTGATAATTTCAAGTGTAGTGGTTCCGGAATCAATAATAACAGTGTCAGAATCCTTTATTAGTTTAGCCGCAGCTTTCCCGATAGCTGTTTTCCTAGGCATGTTCAGCTTATGTTTTTCGCCCAGATGCTGATCGAAACTCACCACATGTGAAGTACTCATTGCACCGCCACGTGCCCTTATGAGGAGTTTTTTGCTTTCGAGCTGCTCAAGGTCATTGCGGATAGTAACTTCACTAACTCCAAACTCCTTACTCAATTCGTTTACAAAAACCTGGTCGTTTACAGATAGTTTCTGCATGATCTTCATCCTGCGGTCAACTGTACTATGCTGATTGGTTGGCTTCATATCTTGTTTTGTTGACTTTGGTCTATTTTGCCAAATTCTTATTAAAATGAACTTAAAAAACTTTTTTAACTGATTATTATACTTTTACTAATCCTGAGAACAAAGATAAGTATAAAAGAAATCGAAACGGTTTCGCTAAACAATAAAAAGGTTAAATAATTTTTATTCTATTATCGAAATGATATAAAATATATTTATATTTGCATCGAAAGTAAACGAAAGATTTATTTTGTAAAACTTTACTTATGAATAATTCAGGAATTTCAGAACAGCACCAAACCAAAAGTGGAGTTTTTACTGAAAAAGAAATATGGGGACAGCCCGATCTGTGGCAAAAAGTGTATGATAAAATATTGCAGAACAAGCAGTCAATCGTATCATTTTTTGAGGTGGCAACAACGCACAAAAATCTGAATATTATTCTTACCGGTGCAGGTTCAAGCGCATTTATCGGGCTTTCGCTGATTGGAACTTTCAATCGCAATTACAGGAACCTGACAACAGCGGTTTCAACAACAGACCTTGTTACTCATCCAATCGATTATTTAAGTCCGGATATTCCAGTATTACTTATTTCATTTGCCCGTTCTGGTAACAGCCCCGAAAGTATTGCTGCTGTTACTCTTGCCGACCAGATATGCTCAAAAGTATTTCACCTTATTATTACATGTGATGCGGATGGTGCTCTTGCAAACTATAAAACCAAATCCCTTAAGTATACATTCATCCTTCCGGCCGAAGCAAATGATAAAAGCCTGGCAATGACAGGCAGTTATTCGGGTATGCTGCTGGCGGGATTGTTAATGGCCAGAATAACAGAAATTGAAAAACTGAAAGAACAAGTATCTGCAATCAGAAAATATGCAGCAAAAATATTGAATAAGTCATCCGCAATTAAACGAATAGCTGAAATGAACTTCGAAAGAGCCGTATTTCTGGGCTCCGGTCCTTTGTATGGTACTGCTACTGAATCACATTTGAAGGTTCAGGAATTAACAGGGGGAAAAGTTATCTGTAAAAAGGACTCTTTCCTGGGTTTCAGGCATGGTCCTAAAGTAGTGATCGATTCAACAACGCTTGTCTTCCTTCTTTTTTCGAACCAATCCTATGTTTTAAAATATGAAGCCGATCTGCTCAACGAACTAAAATCCGGTCAAGAACCTCTTTATATGGCCGGGATTATTGAATCAGTAACTTTGAATTTGCAACCTGATGAATTGTTTGTATTATCAGATGAAGGGGTGCAAATCGATGAGGACTTCCTGCCTGTTTGTTTTATACTGCCGGCACAAATGATTGGTTTCTTTAAATCACTTCAATTGGGATTAAATCCGGATAATCCATCAACCAACGGTTTAATATCAAGAGTAGTAAAAGGTGTAACAATTTACCCATATTAGAGACAGAAGGATGAATCAGGAAATCAGAAATAAGGCTGCAGCTCTAAACATTCCGCTGATGGATTATATCCTTCGCAGGAATGATGAATTAGCTAAGCTGGATGGAGTTAACAGAACCATCTTTGCTGCCTGCCCCAATTCTATTTCCGTTATCAAAGCAGCTTTACGGTCGGCAAAACGCTGGAACAGCCCCATAAAGTTTGCAGCCACACTGAACCAGGTGGATATGGACAGAGGTTATACCAATCTGAACCAGCAGGAATTTGTAAATACAATAAAGATTGAAGCAGAAAGGCTGAATTTAAACGTACCGGTTATAATTGCTGTTGATCATGGCGGTCCATGGCTGAAAGACCTGCATGCCAGTGGAAAGTGGAGTTTCGATAAAACTTTGGCAGCTGTTAAAAAATCGTTTGAAGCATCGGTTGAAGCAGGATATGACCTTATACATGTAGATCCAACTATAGATATTACCCTTGCAGCAGGGCAACATATTAACATTGAAACTGTGGCTGCACACACACTTGATTTGGTTGAATATACAGAAAACTTCCGTTTATCCGGTGGATATCCGCGGATTGCCTTTGAGGTAGGTACAGAAGAAGTTCATGGCGGCCTGGCCGATATGGATACATTCCGGAAGTTTCTGAGATTGGTGAAGTCGGGCCTGGCCGAACGTGGGTTAAACTACGTTTGGCCATGCTTTGTTGTTGGTAAAGTCGGGACCGATCTGCATACAACCACTTTTGATCCCGAAACAGCAAGGCAACTTACTAAAGTCGCCCGTGAATACGGCAGTGTAATAAAAGGTCATTATACGGATGGCGTTACTAATCCTGAAGCTTATCCACTGTCAGGAATGGGTGCCGCCAATATAGGTCCTGAATTTACCATCACTGAGTATAATGGGATTGTTGAACTCGAAAAACTGGAGATAAAATATTTTGCAGAGAGTAAAATAGCTCGTTGTTCAGATATAGGATTAATTTTACAAAAGGCAGTTGTTCAATCTGGCCGCTGGAAAAAATGGCTGCAACCAGGTGAAAATGCAGAAAATTTCGGAAATTTAGCTGTTGAAAGACAGGAATGGCTGATTAGTACCGGATGCCGCTATATCTGGCAAAATGCTGAAGTTTTAGCCGCGAGGGCACATTTGTATTATAATCTGGAAAGCCACGGAATACTGGCAGAAGAAATTGTACTTTCAAATATTGAGTGCGCTATGGACAAATACTTCTCGGCATTCAACTTAAAAAACTTAAATGATCTGTTGTAAA
>JAIFMH010000039.1 GCA_020048595.1 Bacteroidota bacterium
GAAATAGGAAAATAGGAAAATGGGGAAATGGGAAAATAGGAAAATAGGAGAAACATCATCTTCCGACTTCCGACTTCCGTCTTTCAACTTCTTAAACAAAACGTTATAAAAAGCAAAATCTATAAATTGAAACAAAATGACAAAAGATAAAAAACTGATCATCGGATTATTTGGCTTCGGCGTTGTAGGTGAAGGAATTTACCGGGTTTTGAAACAGACTCCAACATTGCAAGCCGAAATTAAACGGATTTGTATTAAACATCCTGATAAAAAAAGAAACGCACCGGCTGAATTGTTTACCACAGATGCTGATCTTTTATTAAATGATTCCGAGATCAATGTAGTAGTTGAACTGATTGATGATGCTGAAGCTGCATGGCATATTGTTTCAACTTCGTTAGGAAGCGGAAAGGCTGTGGTAAGTGCCAATAAAAAAATGATAGCTGCTCACCTGGCAGAATTGCTTCAATTGCAGGTTGATAATAAAACTTCTTTCTTGTATGAAGCAGCTGTTTGCGGTAGTATTCCGGTAATCCGGAACCTGGAGGAGTATTACGATAATGATATGCTGAACTCAGTAACAGGCATTATTAACGGTAGCACCAATTACATTCTAACCCGTATGAATGAGGATGGAATGCCTTATGATGATGCACTTAAGCTTGCGCAGGAACTTGGTTTTGCCGAAACTGATCCTTCCCTTGACGTGGAAGGAACGGATGCTGCCAATAAACTTACTATTATCTTAAATCATGCGTATGGTATAGTCTCTGCGCCAGGTGATATCATGTGTAAAGGAATTACCCAGCTACATCCTGCCGACAGTATTTATGCAAAGGAAAAGGGGTATAGTATAAAACTTGTGGCCCGGGCTAACCGTGTGAATCATACGGATGTGGCTGCTTACGTATTGCCGACTTTCGTTGGGCCAAGGAGCCAGCTTTTTAATGTGAGGTTCGAATTTAATGGTGTTGTAATAGGTACCCGTTTGGCTGATGAGCAGTTTATTTATGGCAAAGGTGCCGGACGTTATCCTACGTCATCTGCTGTGCTCAGCGATATTGCAGCCCTACGCTACGGGTATAAATATGAATACAAGAAAGCGCATACGGGTGTTAATTACTGCATTTCCACAGACCATGTTTTACGAATTTATGTAAGTTGTGAGAATATGGCCGATATCGACCGCAGCGATTTTATTGCTATTGATGAAACATATATCAGTCAGAACCGTAAATACATAACTGGTTCAATCAGTTTTGATAAGTTGCGAAAAGCTGCATGGTTAAACAATGCCGACAACTCTGTAATTGTATTTGCAGATGCGCCTCAGGCAGAGGATCACCAGCTAAGCGAGCTTGAATAAGGTCTTTAATGAATAAACTTATAAAATCTCCTGGTACTCTGCCGGGAGGTTTTTTTTTGCCGCCTGTATGAATAGCTGCCTGATGAATCTTAGCTCTGTGTAGTAAAATTTAAAAGCAATCTTTTAATAAAATAGTCAGATATTTGCATCACTAATCCACCATGGAATGATAAAGATTTCAGCTGTAATCATTACGTTTAATGAAGAAAGGAATATTGTCCGCTGTCTTCAGTCGCTCGAAGGAATTGCAGATGAGATTGTTATTGTTGATTCTTTTTCAACTGATGCAACGGAGAAACTTTGTGCACAATTCGATGTCCGTTTTCTGCAACATCCTTTCGAAGGTTATATGCAGCAAAAGTCATGGGCATGCGAACAGGCAAAATATGATTATATTCTTCAACTTGATGCCGATGAGCAGCTTTCGGAAGAACTTAAACAATCGATACTCTCAGTGAAATCAGATTGGAAAGCGGATGGGTATTCATTTAACCGACTCACTAACTACCTGGGGAAATGGATTAGGCATTGCGGTTGGTATCCGGATGCAAAACTTCGGTTGTGGGACAGGCGGAAAGGAGCCTGGAGCGGTATTAATCTTCACGAAAGTGTTAGCATGAGTAACGGCTCGACTGTCGGGAAACCGAAATTGCGGCAAAAGAAGGTGTTGCAAAAGGCAAAAGCACAGCACTCATTCTAATAATGATTAAAGCTGTCTGGAAATTTAAAAGAGATTATTTCTTCAAACTTGGTTTTCTCGACGGGTATTATGGATTTGTTATTTGTTCAATGTCAGCTTACATGGTTTTTGTTAAATATATTAAAATGAGAGAGTTGAAGAAGATCAGAGGATAGAGTCAACCTGCTTTTACAACAATTTTAATTAAATGACGAATAAATAGCACCAAACCTCTACCTTTTTTGCAATCCCACCTAAAATCCTATGTTCTATCTCTTTTCGTCTCTTTTCTTTTCCAGTTGCATTTTCTTTACTTTCAAATATTTCAATAAATTCGGAATCAGTATTTTACCTGCTATCACGGTGAATTACCTTATGGCTTCAGCATTCGGCTATTTCAGCTCGGCAGAAACAAATACTGTGCATGATATTGTTGATCAGCCCTGGTTTATAATGTCAGTAATCACCGGTGCTGCATTTATTCTTACATTCCTGGCTTTCGCGGTTTCTACACAAAAAGTTGGGGTTGCCATGACAGTAGTTTCAAGCAAAATGTCAATTGTTCTTTCAGTTGCAGTAGGAGTGTTACTTCTGGCAGAACCCATGAACCTGATTCAGATTTTGGGTATACTTGCTGCATTGGTTGCTTTTTATCTTACCAATATCGGATTGAGTAAAGGACATATAGATAAAAAATACCTTTATCTGCCGGCTCTTATATTTTTTGGAACAGGTGCCAATGATAGCTTAATGAAATTATCTGGTGTTTATTTTGAAGGCCGTGATGAAATCCAGTTTCTGACAATCACATTTTTTACAGCTTTCGTTATCGGCTTTGTACTGCTGATGTATCAGGTAATACGAAAAACAATAATAATAACCTGGAAAGATATACTGGCAGGAGTACTGCTAAGTGTGTTTAATTGGTATTCTACCTACTTCTTTATCAAAGGATTATATATACTTCCCATCTCATTGTTTGTGCCTGTTTTTAATGCATCTCTTGTTTTTATCGCAGCTGTTTCTGGCTATTTCTTTTTCGGTGAGAAACTTTCAGTTGTAAACCGGATCGGGATTGTGCTTGCAGTGCTGGCAATTGCAGCAATTGCTTTTTCGTAAGCAGTTTCAGATAGATAACATGTCGGATTCTGACTCTATTCATTCACCCGATCTTCATCACACCTGAAGTTCAATTTTTACAGGTCGATAATACACTTCAACCAGTGAATAAAAAAAATCTGGGTGCAGATTATATTTGCACCCAGACGTTTTAAATATTTACCAAATAGTTTTTAGAAAGGCTTGCTACAGATCGAGCTAACTGTTAAACACCGGTATTAATTCCATGATACAGAATTTTATTCCTCCATTATCGAGAGAGTCACTGTTCCGGGACCTCCGTGAACACCTAAAACCGGACTGCAATCGTTGATAAAGAGAGGTTTTTTCCCTGTAAGAGTTTCCATTTGCGTAGCATACGAAAGAGCTGTTTCCAGGTTCCGGATATGTGAAATTGAATATCCCCACACAGGTCCTTTTTCAATCAGGCGGGATGCTTCGTCTATCAGCAACTTCATGCTGCCTTTTTCGGAATATGATTTTCCGTAAGTAAATGCTTTCCCTTCGTTGTTAACGGAAATTATTGGGCGTACCCCCAGTAATTTACCCAAAACACCTTTCGAATGGCTTAACCGCCCACTTTTTACCAGGTACTTAACCGTTAAAGCGCTTACAAGGATATGATTTTTATCTTTCCAGCTATCAATGGCTGAAACAATTTCGTCGTGGGATTTTCCTTGCTCAATGGCTTCTACTGCTCGCAGAACCGTTAATCCTAATGCACTCGAAAGCCTGTTTGAATTTAAAACGCTGATCTTTTTCCCACTTTGTTCGCTCACTGCTTTTGCTGCACGCTGGCTGTTCGAAAATGTGCCGCTGAGTTCCTTGCCCAGGTGAATACCAATTACCGAATTATAATGTGAGCTCAGGTATGAAAATTTATTGATAAAATCTTTATAAGCAGGTTGTGAAGTAGTTGGGTAAACCGGGGAGGACTCAAGCAGGTTATAGAATTGTTCGCTGGCAATGGTAGTGCGGTCGAGAAAAAGTGAAGCTCCAACCTGTAAAGTGAGGGGAACCATTGTTATCTGGTGTTTTTCGAGAAGTTCCTGTGGAATGTCACAGGTTGAATCAGTTACCAGCGCAATAGGCCATTTACGGTTATGTGCCATTTCCTGCTGCATTACCATATCATCTACTTTCTGATAAGTGATTGATGATTTTTTACTAATGGCTTCGAAAAGTTTTATCGGATTATCTGAATGAATATGGATACGCAGCCTTTTCTCGGAACCTGCAACAACCATCGAATCTCCCATTTCAGAAATAGCTTCGCGTACGGTTTCTTTGGTCTCATTCGGATGCAGATCAAGTGCAAGCATGGCTTCGCAACAATACCTGTGAGTGATTTCCTCATGCGAATATGTCTGAACATCTTCTAGGATCATATCATTCATAGGGATAGCAAGCCTTCGTATTGTTTGCCTGTTTTTGAAAAAATCGATCATGCCTTCAAGAAACAGAACAAATCCTTTTGCACCGGCATCCACAACATGTGCTTTTGCAAGCACTTCCAATTGCCTGGTTGTATCAGCTAGAGAGTCCTTTGCTATCTGCAAGGCTTTAATGAGCAACTCAACAAAGTCGTCTATCAAACCTTTCATTGCATTAATAAATTCGGCCCATTCCCGTATTACCGAAATCATTGTTCCTTCAACCGGATTAGCAATTGCTTCGTAAGCGTATGTTACAGCTTTGGTTATAGAACGGGAAAAATTTTCAACTGTCAGGTTATCTTCATTTTCAATTTCATTACTGAATCCGTATAGAAATTGAGCGAAAATAATTCCTGAATTGCCACGGGCTCCAACCAGAGCGGCATCTGCCAGAGCGGTAGCTGCCATTTTAACATTGTTGGTAGGTATCGGGCTGTCAACAATGGATCGCATTGTACTTGCCAGATTTGTGCCGGTATCGGCATCCGCAACCGGGAAAACATTCATTTTATTAAGAAGGCCCTGATTTTCGAATATACGCTGGGCACCAGCCAGAAAGGCATAATAAAAGCTTCTGCCATCTAGTAATTTAACAAGCGGGATTGAATTTTCCAATTATGGGGGGCTTTGTTTTTGTTAGTTTTTTCCTGGCTAAAGTAGAAATTGCAGGAATTGCTTAACACAAAGTTAAGCAACTTTTAGATATATAGCATTATTGATATGAAGCTATATCCTGTTTTCTTTGTTAAAAGTTTATAACCTGATACTATCGGAACGAAAGTTGATTGTATAAAATACATTCTGTCAGGCATCTCTGTTACTATTTGATTTTTGCAAAAGTGGTAAAATCTTCTGAATCAATTTTTGAGTTAAGTTCCTTTTCAATATCCTTGTATGAAGACCTGATTCCACAACTATACATACATATTAGAGGCTGAAAATATGCTACATTCTTGCTTATTCCCCTGTTATCAAGCCAGTAACCATGGTGCAACTGAGTAGGGTATGCGAGGTTGCCGTTCAGATAAATGTCTTTAATGTCAGGGTATGATTCAATAGATTTTTTATCCTCACTTAAAATAACAGGTACAAATTTGGAATAATCATTTTTCGTTTGATAAATAATTACTTTTGGCCCCGGTAAGAATACCTGATCGCTGGATTTCAAATTTTCTGTTTTTTTAGTACTACAACATGCAGCAATCATGCTACTGATAAGAATAACAGAACTCCACAAAATAAACCGACGCATACAAAAATGTTAATTTTAAACAAATTTATACTTTTTATATAATAATTTCCTCCTTAATCGTTAATTATTAATAATTTTGTAATCACTTTTTGCGATGGCATGGTAATTGTCATCTTTTTAATCTGTAATCTTATAAAGTTATTTAAACCTGAATGGCTCAATTTTAATAACAAAATCAAATAATCCTGAATTATGAAAAAAGTACTTTTTACTATAGTTATCTCAATGATAATGACTGTTGTGTCTTTTGCGCAAAATGCTGCACCACAGCCTGCTGCAAATCCCAATTCACCTGTTATCACTTTCGAAAAAACAACTCATGATTATGGCACTGTTACCAAAGGAGGTGATGGTACCTGTGAATTCAAATTCAAAAACACTGGCGTTGAGCCATTGATTTTGTCTAATGTTTCATCCTCTTGCGGGTGTACTGTACCTGAATGGCCGCGCGAACCGATCTTAAAAGGCAAATCTGCTTCAATAAAAGTAAAGTATGATACCAACCGCCCAGGACCAATTAACAAAACAGTAACTGTAATGTCGAATGGCAAGGTTTCTTCAGTTCAACTTCGCATAATTGGTAATGTAGTGGTAGCATCCACCGGAGCTCAGATGCCTGAGAATAACCAGGGAGCAGCACCGGTTGCCAAATAACTGCTAAATATATGTATTTAAAAGGACTGTCTTTATTGGCGGTCTTTTTTTTTGTCTGCAGTGTATATATCCGGAATCCAAATCAAGGATCCGGCTTTCCGGCAATGCACATTGCAGCTGGTTAATCTGAAATCCTGGAACCAAAAAATCCTCAGGCTATAGATTGTTAATAAATTATTGTCACTTTGAAAGCTAAAGAAAGTCGAAAAATAGCTAATTTTGACACGTATGGAAGAGAATGAAAGAACGGATGCATTGGCATCGCGAAAAGCAATTAAGAGGCCAATAACCGGCCGTGATGCATTTCAGGAACATGGTAAATTACCGCCTCAGGCTATCGATCTTGAAGAAGCGGTTTTAGGAGCACTGATGCTCGAAAAAGATGCAGTAGCTGCTGTTATTGATATGCTGGTTCCTGCAACCTTTTACAAGGAATCGCACCAGTCTATATTTGAAGCCATCAGTAATTTATTCCATAACAACGAACCTGTTGATATACTTACTGTTACAAATGCACTCAGGCAAACCGGCAAGCTGGAACTAGCAGGTGGTCCGTTTTATATCACGCAGTTAACTTCGCGTATAGCATCTTCTGCTAATATCGAATTTCATGTTGGAATTTTAAAACAGAAATTCCTGCAACGTGAACTGATAAAAATATCTACTGAAACAATCCGGAAATCATTCGAAGATTCAACAGATGTATTTGATCTGCTTGATGAAACCGAAAGCAGCCTCTTTTCAATCAGCGAAAATAACCTGCGTAAAAAGGCACAGTTAATGCCTGAACTGGTGCATAAAGTATTGAACCAGATTGATAATGCCAGGAAAAATGATGGAGTTTCGTCCGGTGTTCCTTCAGGCTTTGTTGACCTGGATAAGATAACCGGCGGCTGGCAGCGAAGCGACCTTATTATTATAGCCGCTCGTCCGGGTATGGGTAAAACGGCATTTGTACTTTCAATGGCCCGTAATATTGCTGTTGAATCAAAGAAACCGGTTGCACTTTTTTCGTTAGAAATGACCGCTGATCAGCTTGTTGCGCGGTTAATCGCTTCCGAAGCAGAACTTTCAGCCAGTAATTTGCGTCGTGGGCAATTGCAGAATTTTGAATGGGAACAACTAAATGCACGTATCTCAAAACTGATTACAGCACCTATTTATATTGATGATACACCTGCATTATCACTTTTTGAACTCCGGGCCAAATGCCGCAGGCTAAAAGCACAGTATGATATCGATATGGTTATTATCGACTATATCCAGTTGATGACTGCCGGTGGCGACCGCAAAGGTGGTATGGGAAACCGTGAACAGGAAATTTCAAGTATTTCGCGATCCTTAAAAAGCCTGGCCAAGGAATTAAATATTCCGGTAATTGCTCTTTCGCAGTTAAACCGTTCAGTTGAAACGCGGAGTACCGCGCAGGGAAGTAAAAAGCCACAGCTTTCCGACTTACGTGAATCCGGTGCCATTGAGCAGGATGCCGACCTTGTACTTTTTATATACAGACCTGAGTATTACAAAATTATGGAAGATGAGGAAGGCAATTCTACCGAAAGTAAAGCTCAGATAATTATTGCCAAGCACAGGAATGGTGCTACTGATGAAGTGTGGCTGCAGTTTATAGCCCGGTTTGCGCGCTTCCAGGATGTTGCAGGATTAAGTATTGATACAATGGGACTTTCATTAACTCCTAATGCCGGTTTCGATCAGCCTGCCAACAATACAGTTATTATGCAATCCAGGCTTAATAGTATGGATGATGATGTTGATCTGGGGCCAACGAACTTCTAATTCCGGATTTAATCAACTCAAGATTATCCTGAATAAAATTGAAGAACTTTACAGTATCATTACTGTTTAATCAGGGTATAGTTTTTTGAACCTGAAATGATATTTATATTTTAATACCAATGCTGTTGAAAAAAAACACCGGGAAAATTTTAAAATATTTTAATAATGTTCACTAATTAGCTAACTTTGCACAGTGAAAGAAAAATTCGCCAGAAACATATTTTACTATAAGAACTATTATCTTGACTTTTATTCGACCCTAAATCCCGAAGTTAAGAAGAAGTTCAACTGGACATTACAACTTGTTTCAGAAATAGAACGTGTTCCTGAAAAATATTTTTCATTTATGAAAAGTTCATCAGCTCTTTTTGAAATAAGGGTGGAAGTTGGTTCTAATATTTATAGCTTTTCAGCTTCTTTGACGAGGGAAAACTTATAGTATTGGTAAACGGATTTATTAAGAAAACAAGGAAAACACCTAAGAGTGAAATAGAACTTGCAGAAAAACTCAAAAAACAATACTTCGATGAAAAAGATAAATAAAAACCTGACATCATTTGCTGACCATCTAGATTCTGAATATGGAAAACGTGGAACTGAAACACGAGAAAAGTATGAAGAAGGTTTTGAAGCGTTCAAACTCGGTGCTATGCTCCAGGAACTGAGGAAAGAACATGGAATGACACAGGAGCAGTTGGCTGAAAAGTGTGGCACAACAAAAACCTATATTTCTCGAATTGAGAATGATGCCAGCGACATCCGACTTTCGACACTTATGAGAATAATCCGGGAAGGATTTGGAAGACACCTAAGTTTAAGTGTTGATATCTGAAAATAAAGCACATTGCGTCAGCCGTTTGACAACACTTATAGAAATAAAAGATGAAGCGTAGTTTCCTGATCATAGCACTTCTTATTCTGTTTGGCAGAGTCAATGCTGCGTATTTACTGATTCCTATGGATCAGACACAAAAAAATCATTTGAAAGCTTATGGAATTGCTTTCTGGATTCTACAACAAGATGTTGAAGTTAGTTGGCTCTTAAATTACCGGGGAGGCGCTTTTATGATTAAATATGTAAAAGCAATTGAAAATGAATGCTTTATCCGGGGGGTAGGTTGTGAAGTTATTGCTGATGCCCAATCAACCGCAATCCTCCGTGAAATAGCTGACCCGGAAGTGAATATGGATGAAGTTAAGTTGAACAAAGCACCAAAAATTGCAGTTTATTCGCCCAAAAACAAACTACCGTGGGACGATGCCGTTACACTTGCACTTACATATGCGGAAATCCCTTATGAAATCGTTTATGATGAAGAGTTAATTACCGGAGTACTCCCTTTGTATGATTGGCTTCATCTTCATCATGAGGACTTTACCGGGCAGTTCGGAAAATTCTGGGCAGCATACCGTAATGCTTCCTGGTATAGAGAAGATGTACGGATAAACGAGGAAATGGCTGCCAAACTTGGATTCTCAAAAGTATCAGAAATGAAGCGGGCTGTTGCATTCAAAATCAGGGAATTCGTGGCCGGGGGCGGATATTTGTTTTCGATGTGTTCAGCACCTGATAGTTACGATATTTCTTTGGCATCTGAAGGAGTTGATATTTGCGATGTAATGTTTGATGGCGATGGAATGGATCCGAAAGCACAATCTAAATTAAATTATGATAATTGTTTTGCCTTCAGAAACTTCAGCCTGGTTACAAATCCATATGAATACGAAATTTCGTCGATAGATGTGAATACCCAGCGGAAAGTCAGCCCTACCAACGACTTTTTCACTCTTTTCGATTTTTCGGCAAAATGGGACCCTGTTCCTACTATGCTTTGCCAGAATCATATGCAGGTTATTCACGGTTTCCGGGGACAAACAACGGCTTTTGAGAAAAAATGCGTAAAGCCGGAAGTTATAATCATGGGTGAAAACAAAGCACTTGATGAAGCCAGGTATATACATGGTGACTTTGGCAAAGGAACCTGGACTTTTTATGGTGGTCATGATCCTGAGGACTATGAACATCGCGTTGGTGATCCGCCGACAGATTTAAATCTCTTTCCTAATTCACCCGGCTACAGGTTGATATTAAATAATGTGTTGTTCCCTGCTGCAAAAAAGAAGAAGCAGAAAACCTGATTCTGATCTTACCGGGACTTTCCCTTTACGTAATTATTACAGAATTGATAGTTATACAATAGAAATCAGAGTTATTGGATGTCTCTACTATTGAATTATTTCGTATTTATAATTTGATATTCAGATTATTGTGCTTTTTTTTAGTTAGTTTTAAAAAAAATATTCATTACTATGTGTTAACTTAACACTAAGATCACTATTTTTACATCATTGTAAATCGCGTTGCAACATCCGATTGCAACAATTTTGTTTTTTTGATTCCAGACATACAGATAATATCATAGTTAATATGATAAAAATAATTTGTTAGATTTACAAATTCTTTTTGTGAAAGCATTCAAACAGTGATAATCAATAATCCACCTTTTTAACAAACAATTATGGAACAAAAAAACGCAAACTACGGTCTGGGAATGACTGTAATCGGATCCATCTTCTTTATCTTTGGATTTGCTACCACCTTTATTATCACATTAAGTGGTCAGGTAAAGGATATTTTTGAACTAACTGAGTTTAAAGCACAGTTGTTGAGTTTCTCATTTTTTATTACTTACTTTTTTATTTCCATTCCAATTGGATTGTACATAAAAAAAATAGGGTATAAGAGCGCTTTGATAGCAGGATTATTGCTTATGGCAGCAGGAAGTTTTCTGTTTTTTCCGGCAGCTAAAGCTCCTTCTTTTCCTTTATTTCTGGCAGCTACTTTTGTGTTAGCCTCAGGTGTAGTTTTTTTGCAAACAGCGGCTAATCCGTATGTTGCAGCTTTAGGTTCAGAAGAATCAGCAGGCGGTCGTATGAATTTGGTGCAGGCACTCAATTCAATTGCAACCATGGTTGCTCCCTGGATTATAGCTGTATTTATTTTTAAGGGTGCAAGCGAAATGCTTTCAGCCGCTGAAAAAGCCCAAACCGTTCAAATGCCATTTATCATCATAGGTGTAATTGTTGTTCTGGTAGCTATTGCAATTTTCCTCACTAAGCTCCCGGAAGTTGGCGGCGAATCCGTTCAAAAGAAAAAAAGTGTCTGGAATCATCCTCATGTATTGCTCGGAGCTTTAGGGATTTTCTTTTATGTTGGTGCTGAAGTTGGTACAGGCGGATTGATACTGAACTATCTGAAAACAACCCAACTCATGGAACCTTCAGTTGCGGGCAAATATGTTGCTATTTATTGGGGTGGGGCAATGATAGGTCGTTTTTTTGGATCAATTATGCTTTCGAATATCACTGATAATGTAAAAAAGTATTCATATGCAGCTGCTGTATTGTTACTTGCACTGGTTTCCGGTTCGTTTGTAACTGACTGGAACTGGAATATCGGAC
Organism: Bacteroidota bacterium; assembly: GCA_020048595.1. Classification (GTDB taxonomy): domain Bacteria; phylum Bacteroidota; class Bacteroidia; order Bacteroidales; family UBA4417; genus UBA4417. The sequence goes on from JAIFMH010000039.1 coordinate 11,766, forward strand.
TTATCTTTATGGTTGTGGCAGTTGGTAATTTCCTTCTTATGCAACTTGGCAAAGGGAATGCCGGCCGTTCACTGGCAGTTTTCGCTTTATTAGCTGCTACCCTTGCCCTGGTTACCGCATTTACCTCCGGAAGTATTGCTCTTTGGGCTGTAGTTTCAATCGGGATGTTTAACTCAATTATGTTCCCGAATATATTTACTCTTGCTGTGAAGGATCTTGATCCGGGTGAACTTAGTACTGCTTCAGGTATCATCAATACTTTGATTTTTGGTGGAGCAATTATCCCGCTTATAATGGGTAAAATAGCAGATGTTTCAGGATATTCATGGGCATTTGTTGTTCCTGCAATATGTTACCTCTACATCTTCTTTTATGCTGTTAAAGGAAGTAAATTCCGTTCGGCATAAATAAGATCTTTATTAAAGAAAGATTCAGTTAAAATTTAATTTTATAAAATAGACCATACAGGTCGTAACCAACACTAAACATGAAACAAGTAGCAATAGGAATTGATATTGGAGGAACCAATACTGCAATTGGAATTGTTGACCGTGAAGGTAATATTCTTTATGAGAAACAACCCCAGGTGCCAACACCACAAAAGAAAGATAATCCCAAAGGGAGTGAAATTATATCTGAAGAATTGCTGAATGATTTTATTAATTTGCTTGCTGCAGAGATTAAATCAGCTATAGATGTAGTTGCAAAAATTAATCCTAAAATAGGTGTGATGGGGATTGGTATCGGTGCTCCCAATGGAAATTATTATTCCGGCACTATAGAGCATGCCCCGAATCTTCCTTTCGTTGGTGTTATCCCGTTTGCCAAAATGTTACAGGCAAAATTCCCCGAAATCACAAACGTTAAATTGACTAACGACGCAAATGCAGCTGCGTTAGGAGAATTAATTTTCGGTGGTGGAAAAAACATGAAAAATTTTGTGATGATCACCCTCGGAACCGGGCTTGGAAGCGGACTTATTGTAAATGGTGACCTGGTATATGGTGCTGATGGATTTGCCGGAGAAATCGGGCATACTACAATCGGCAGAGGAACACGTACCTGTGGTTGTGGCGGAACAGGACATCTTGAAGCGTATTGTTCTGCAACAGGCATGAAACGAACTGTTTTTGAGCTCCTGGCAAAATACAATAGTAGTGAAAGTGAACTTGCTTCTATTCCATTTAATGATATGAATTCAAAGATTGTTTTCGACGCTGCAGAGAGAGGTGATAAACTTGCTAAAGAGGTGTTTGAAGTAACCGGTGAATTGTTAGGTGAAGCTTTAGCTGACACTGTTCATCATTTAAGCCCTGAAGCAATCTTCCTTTTTGGTGGTCCTGTTGCTGCCGGTGACTATATCTTTAAGCCAACAAAAGAAAGTATGGAACGTCATCTTCTTCCAATATTCCGTAATAAAGTTAAAATTCTTCCATCGAGTCTCAAAATGGGATCAGTAGCAATTATGGGTGCCAGTGCACTGGTTTGGAAAGAATTAGAAAAGCAAGGTTTGTAGATATTATTCTTACGCATTGCGGCATCTTAAATTCCCGGATTTAGATGCCGCTTTTTTTATGTCCTAGCTTAAAAAAATATTATTATTGTTCCCTTATTTGGGTAGAAGGGAAAAAAGCAAAGCAAATCCATAGACCGGATTTAATGGTTATTTTATGTAATTATTTGAAAAGCTGTTCTTTATGGACAGCTTTTCTGCTTTAATAGGCATCGGAATACGAAAGATAAAATTGTTTCAGAAATTATGTATTACAAATCAATGCCAGTGCAATTAATAAGAAGGAAAGGTATAGGGTTACACCTAAGCCTGGTTGTTACGATTTTTTATTGCTAATTATATATCGGCGTGCTTGTACATACTACGACTTACTTTAAATGCTTTGTTCCTCATGAGAAACAAGATACAACTTAGTCTGTTCCTTACCCTCTTGATATTCGGGTTGCAGGGTAAATTTGCATATAGTGCAAGTCCGGTGGTTGATTTTTCATCTACTGGATATTGTGTTGATAGTCCTACATTTTTTTTAGTAGATAATTCTGTTACAAATGTAAGCGATGTCGACACCTGGCATTGGGCTTTTAACGATGGAACATTTTCGAACGAACAAAACCCACAACATACATATGCCGGACCCGGAATTTATAATGTTATCCTCACAATTACTGATATCTACGGTGATGTTGGCAGTGTAAATCATGATATCACGATTCAGCAATTGCCGGTTCCTTTTTTTCTGTTTGATACACCTGACTGCTCTAACAATTCAATACAATTTACGGATCTTTCAACTACTCCGGATGGTTATATCCAAGAGTGGAAATGGGATTTTGATGACGGATCGCCAACAGAGACCATTCTCTTTCCGGATGACCCGCATGTGAAACATTTATTTGCAAACCCCGGCACATACAGTGTAACTTTAACTGTTAAAAATTCAGTAAACTCCTGCAAAAATTCTATTTCTATACCAATTACAATTACGCCAAGCCCGATTGCTAATTTCCATTTTAATGGAAAATGTGAAAATCAGGCTGTTGCTTTTACAGATGCATCAATAGCAAACGGCGCAGGCAATATTGTATCCTGGAGCTGGGATTTTGGAGATCCTGTCAGTGGAGTAACCAATATTTCAAATCTTGAAAATCCGACACATGTCTTTGCTAACGCAGGATCTTACACAGTAAAACTTATTGTAACAAATTTTAATACATGTACTGATACAATTGAAAAGCTGGTTGTTATCAATGCAAGCCCGCCAGCTGGATTTACTTTTACTCCACCATGTTTGAAGGAATTAGTGTCATTTAATCCCGATCCTTCAATCGTCAATTTATCTGCCATCGCTTTATGGTATTGGGATTTTGGTGATGGTATAACTTCAAACGCTTCGAATCCGGATCATGCATTTATGGTTCCGGATACTTATTTCGTAACACTAAAAATTACAGATTTACTGGGCTGCGAAAATGAAATTACTCATAATGTAATTGTCGATCCATTGCCGGCAGCACAGTTTAGTACAACTATTTCGAATTGTGCAGGTGCTAAAGTGAATTTTTTAAACCAATCAACTGCAACCATTGGATCTGTAATTAAGTGGGAGTGGGATTTTGGTGATGGCAATTCCGTTATCGTAAATCAGCCTGGTAATCCGGATGTTTCGCATGTTTATACCCTGCCGAAAACTTACAATGTTAAACTTACAGTAACAGCTACCAACGGATGCAGCAACAGTATTAATCAGACTATTACAATAAAACCTAACCCCTTAGCTAATTTTACTTTTGCATCGGCATGCCAGGGGACTTCAGCTGATTTTACCAATCTTACACAACTTAATGGTGCCGGTTCAATAACACAATGGCAATGGGACTTTGGTGATCCCGGCTCAGGTATTGATAATGTTTCTTCCCTGCAACATCCAGAGCATGAATTTTCAGTTACCGGTAACCCGATTGTTCAACTTATTGTTATCGCCGGAAATGGTTGTTCCGATACTATTACTTACCCGGTAACAGTGAATCCTCCGCCACAGGTGAATTTTTATACATCTAACAATTGTCAGAACAGTACAGTGAATTTTATTCCGGATGCAACAGTGATGAATATTGCAACTGTATCTTCCTGGTTTTGGGAATTTGGTTCAGGGATTACTTCAATGATTCAAAATCCTAAACATACATTTACCACTGCAGGCACATATAATGTTAAACTCACAATAGTTGATAATTCCGGTTGTACGAATTCCATAACCAGGACGGTTAAAATTGCACCTGAACCAGTTGTTGATTTTTTGTTTTCGCAACCTGCCTGTTTACAGTCGGAGGTTCAGTTCGATAACATTTCTACTGTGCCTGGTGCCGGTTTTATAGTTAAAAGTGAATGGGATTTTGGGGATGGAAATTTCCTTACATCAACTACACTTGCTTCCGTTTCTCACACTTACGCAATTTATGGCGGATTTAACGTAATGCTGAAAGTTACAACAAACGACGGTTGTGAAAAAACACAGTCATTACCAATTGTAATTCTGCCCAAACCACTGGCAAATTTCACAGTGCAGAATGCTTGTGTAAATACATCGGTACAATTCACGGATCTTTCGCAGGCAGGAGCAGGTGCAATTTCCGGATGGTCATGGAATTTTGGTGATCCGGTTTCAGGTGCAGGCAACAGTTCCACTATTAAATTTCCATCACATACTTTTATTTCTGCCGGTACTTATCCGGTAACTCTGATCGTGGAGAACAACGGTGGATGCTCAGATACCATTGTTAAAACTATACAGATACATACATTGCCTGTGGTTGATTTTGCCTCCGCACCAGGTTGTGTAAACGAATCAACACAGTTCACAAGTTCGTTATATGTAAATACAGGATTAATTTCATCCTATTACTGGAGTTTTGGCGACGGATACACTTCAACGGCAGTAGATCCTTCGCATACTTATACTTCTTCAGGTACTTTTAATGTTACTTTAACAATTACGGACACTAAGGGTTGCAATAATTCAAAAACCTATGCGGTTGTAATTGCAGTACCTCCATCAGCATTATTTGATATTTCTGCCCAAAACTGCACCGGGAGTCCCACATTTTTCTCTGTTGTGCCTTTTCCATCAGGAAGTCCTGTAACATCTTATTACTGGGAATTCGGCGATGGTACAAATCTTTTATTGAATTCACCTGCCGGAGAAAATGTTTCCCATTCGTATGCTGCAGGCGGTAATTATAAAGTCGTTTTAACAGTTCAGACAGCATCGGGCTGCAAATCAAAATCACAAAGAACTTTTACTGTATCTGCAAGCCCTGTTGCACAATTTAAGTCTGATAATTCCTGCACAGGTTCAACTGTAAATTTCACCGACCTTTCGATTAGTAATTCCGGACCTTCACTGGTTAACTGGTCATGGGATTTTGGCGATCCGGGATCATTTGCCAATAATACATCGAATCTGCAACATCCGTATCATGTTTTTAACAATCCCGGAACATACACTGTGCTTTTACAGATAGGTAATGCATCGGGATGTATGGATACAATTTCGAAAACCATTGTAATTAAACCAAGACCTGCTGTTGATTTTGACTGGGCCGGAAGCTGCATGGGCAATTCTACAAAATTTACTACAAATACTTCGGTTACTAATGTTGCTACTATAATATCCTATGACTGGAATTTCGGAGATGGCACTGCGCACAGCTATACACAGAATCCGGTTCATAATTATGCAGTTACAGGCAATTTTACAGTTACATTAACAATATCCAATACATCCGGGTGTAAAAATACTATTACGCACCTGGTTAGTATCTTACCACAGCCCAGCGCGTTTTTTAGCTCAAACAATTCGTGTATTGGCGCAAGTTCTCAGTTTGTTGATCAGTCATTCACTCCTAATGGTGCAATAATTACAGCATGGGATTGGGATTTTGGTGTGAATGCAGCAATTAATGATACATCGGATCAGCAAAATCCTTCATGGGTTTATAATTCAATGGGAATTTATAATGTAAAACTAACAGTGACTTCACAAAACGGATGTCAGAATACTGTTAAGCTCAACACGCAGGTATTCGGAAATCCAACGGCAAATTTCACCTATACCGCTTCTGCCTGTGATAATGGGGCCGTTTATTTTGAAGATTCTTCCTATAACAAGTATGCAACTATTGTGGGTTTAAAATGGGAGTTCGAAACCAACCATTTCTCAAACCTGCAAGATCCGGTACACGTTTTTTATGGGGCTGATTCATGCTATGATGTACGGTTGATAGCAACGGATGTAAGAGGCTGTGTTGATACTGTAGTTAAACAGGCTTGCGTGCCAGGCGAATTTGATTTTTCATTTGTTTCGACTAATAGCTGCATTTTCGATTCAGCTTATTTTGAACCTCAGCAAGGAGGGAATTCAGCAGGTAATCTTGTATCGTTTAACTGGAATTTCGGAGATCCGTCTTCAGGTATACACAATACTTCAACCAAGCAACTGCCATCACACTTTTATACCAATCCCGGAACATATACCATAAGCCTGAAAGCTACTGATATAAACAGTTGTTCGAAGATTGTATACAGGGATATTGTAGTTGTGCCAAAGCCTGTATCCTACTTTACATACATTGAAGGCAGCTGCGACAGTTCAATTTTCTTTAACGAATCCTCGTATAGTATTGGAAGTAATATCAGCAAATGGTTTTGGGATTTTGGTGACGGTTTTACAAAAACTGTTTTAGCTCCTGATTTAGCTGATTTGTCTCATCAATATGATGCTCCCGGAAATTATAGTGTCAGTCTCACAGTTGTTAATTCTATCGGATGCACAATCAGTTCAACTGTTAATGACATTATGGTTAAACCTTGTTTAACGGCTGCGTTTGAACTGAATGATACAACAATGATCTGTCAGAATAATAAAATATCTTTCAACGATAATAGTTACAGTACAAATCCATCAAATGAATGGAACTGGGATTTCGGCGATGGAACACAGACGAAGTATTTTACTTTCACTAACCGTGTAAATCATGTTTATAAATCATCCGGAACATTTATAGTTCAATTGGTGATTTCAACAATTGTTGCGGGTCAGAGAGTAAGTGATACGGCGAAAATGAATGTTAATGTTAATCCGACGCCTCTTCCTGATTTTATTTCCAGTGTTGTTTGTCATGAGCAAAATGCTATTTTTACGAATATGACATCAGGAAACGGAACCAGGATAAGCAGCTATAACTGGTCATTTGGTGACCCGTTTTCTATAACAAATGATACTTCTACGCTGAAAAATCCACTTCATCTTTATAATGCTCCCGGAACATATGATGTAAAACTTAAAGTTGAGAATTCACTTGGATGTAAGGATTCGATTCAGAAATCATTAACGGTTCATGGTTTGCCTGATGCTAATTATTCGTATTCCGTTTCGTGTGCCGGTGATAATACAGCATTTAAAAATTTATCAATTGCAGCAGTTGCACCAATTGTTGACTGGGAGTGGACTTTTTATAATGAAAATGGCATAGCTGGTAAAACAGATATTCAAAATCCGGATTTTATCTTCAATACTCCCGGCGTTTACCTGGTAAATCTGAAAGTTACTGATGAATATGGTTGTATGGATACAATTAATCAGAATGTTACAACCTGGAGTGTTCCTAAGAGTTTCTTCACGTACACTAAAAATTTTGAAGGTGTTCAAGGTCAAATAGAAATGAAAAATACTTCGGTTGATGCTGTAAAATATTACTGGGATTTCGGCGATGGTTCATATTCGTATATAGAAAGCCCGGTTACATTGTACAAGGATGATGGTTCATATGAAATATCCCTGGTAACGTGGAGCGAACATAATTGTACCGATACCATCAAAGCACAGTATGAATTTATGGTCAAAGGACTTTATATTCCAAATGCCTTTTCGCCTACGAATATGAAAACCGAAGTACAGCTATTAAAACCGATAGGCATAAACCTGGTTCAATATCTTTTTGAGGTTTTCGACAGGTGGGGAAATCTGATATGGTCTACAAATGCACTTGATGAAGCTGGCCGTCCTGTGGAAGGATGGGATGGAACCTATAAAGGTGCTCTGATGCCGGAAGGTGCTTATCCCTGGAGAGCTTTTGGTATATTTAAAGATGGCAGCATATGGGAAGCAGAGAATGTGGGTAACAATGATAATTTACCTAATTCAAAAGTTGGAACTGCCACAATGATACACTGATAAATAATAAAAATTGATTTTAAAAAAGCGCCCTGAAAGGCGCTTTTTTAATGGATAGTACTGTAGTGGAATTCAAATATGCTTAATTCTACTTTACTAAAATGAAGAATCAATATGCTTTTACCCTTGATCCCTGAAGGTAACATGTTGATTTTTCATTTTTACACACTTTAAATGCCAGCTTAAAGAATTGAAAAATCAGACTAAAATTTATTTTGGTTACGTAGAAATAGTTAAAGTCCTGAATTATTATCTGGTTAGAAAAGCTTTTTACTTTTTCCGCCCAGTAATCCGCCAAGGAGACCGCGTACCAGGGCGCGGCCAATCTGACCACCAATTTGTGATGTAACCGAACGACCAACAGATTTAGTAAGGCTGCCAAAGATACTTGCATCTGCAGTTCTGGCTCTTTCTTTTTCCTCACGCGCTTCAATTTTTGCCTGTTCAGCAAGTTCTTTTGCCCTTAAAATACGATCTTTTTCATCCTGAACCTGTTGCACCTGGCTGCTGATACGCGCCTGAAGTATTTCAAAAGCTGATTCGCGGTCTACCTCTCTTTCGTAAACACCTGCAATTATGGAACGGCGAAGCAAAGCCGTGCGTTCCTCAGGAGTTATAGGTCCGATTTGTGCTTGTGGAGGAAGTATTTTAGCCTTTTCAACCATCGAAGGAATTCCTTTCTCATCGAGGAATGAAACCAACGCTTCACCAACACCCAGCTCAGAGATCACTTTTTCAACATCCAGTTCCGGGTTTGCCCTGAAAGTTTCTGCAGCCGTCTTAACCGCTTTTTGGTCGCGGGGTGTAAATGCCCGCAACGCATGTTGTATTTTATTTCCCAGCTGGCCTAAAATAGTATCCGGGATATCAATCGGATTTTGAGTACAGAAATAAATTCCCACGCCTTTCGACCGGATCAGACGAACAACCTGCTCAATTTTCTCAACCACAACTTTGGGGGCATCATTAAATAGAAGGTGTGCTTCATCAAAAAAGAAAACCAGTTTTGGCTTATCCAAATCACCTACTTCAGGCAAGCGCTCAAAAAGTTCCGACATCAGGTAAAGCAATAGTGTTGAATAAGTCCGGGGTGCCATCATCAGCTTATCAGCAGCCAGAATATTTATCATTCCCATGCCATTGGAATCGGTTTGCATGAAATCAAAAATATCAATTGCCGGTTCACTGAAAAATTTATCCGCGTTCTGCTCTTCAAGAGCAATAAGTTCGCGTTGTATAGCACCGATACTGGCTGCAGAAATATTTCCATATGTTGTAGTGAACTGTTCGCGGTTATTGCCAACATACTCGCACATTTTTTGCAGATCTTTCAGATCGAGCAATAAAAGCTGGTTGTCGTCGGCAATCCTGAAAACAAGAGTCAGCACACTTTCCTGGATATCATTCAAATTCATCAGGCGACCCAGCAGAAGAGGGCCCATTTCTGATATAGTGGTGCGCAACGGATGCCCTTGTTCACCAAAGAGATCCCAGAATGTAACCGGGAATGATTTGTGCGAATATCCTTCAATCTGCATTTGCGAAATGCGGTCAACAATTCTCTGATTGTCAACTCCGGTTTTGCTGACACCAGATAAATCGCCTTTTATATCCGAAACAAAAACCGGAACTCCTATGGAGCTGAAAGCTTCGGCCATAACTTGTAACGATACCGTTTTACCTGTTCCGGTTGCACCGGCAATCAGGCCATGCCGGTTGGCCATGCGAGGATTCAGAAATATCTCTATTCCTGATTTTGCTATTAGTAATTTTCCTTCTGGATTGATCATATAAAGATTGTTTTTTCTGTCATAAGTGAGCTACTACAAATATATTGAAACTTTTAATCAGATCATCAATAAATGAAAAATCATGCCAACCCAAAAGGAAGGCATGATTTTAATTACGTATGTTTTAGTATTCCAGAAGCTCTTTTGCAGCTGAATAAATACGTTCCTGGTCAGGCAGAATTGCTTTCTCCAGAATACGGTTAAATCCTACCGGGGTGAAAGTTGAACCTACCCTGCGGACTGGTGCATCAAGGAACTCAAATCCTTCGTTTGAAATCATGGCGGCAATTTCGCCTCCAAAACCACCGAAAACTTTATCCTCGTGTACAATCAAAACACGCCCGGTTTTCTTCACACTTTCAAGGATTGCTTCCTTATCAAGAGGAATCAAAGAGCGGATATCAATTACTTCAATGCTTTTTCCTGTTTCTTCTGCTATGCGGTTAGCCACGGCAATACTCATATGAGTTGTGTTGCCGTAAGTAATAATACTCATGTCATTCCCTTCGCGCCTTGTACGGGCTTTGCCAAACGGAACCTCAAAATCATCAGGAACAATGGTTTCTGCTACCGGATCGTTATACAATGCTTTTGGCTCAAGGAAAAGGGTAGGACCACGGGAACGCAATGAGGTACGTAACAATCCTGCTGCATCATCAGCAAACGACGGGTATACAATCCGAACTCCGGGAATGGCTGCCAGCGAACCTTCGATGTTTTGTGAGTGATATAAACCACCACCGATATATCCGCCCGATGCAAGCCTTATGGTTATATTGGGTGAAAAAGCACCATTACTGCGCCAGTAGTCGTGCGACAGCTCGATGTACTGTTCCATAGCCGGCCAGAAATAATCGGCAAATTCAGCGCCTTCAACTACAATCCTGAGCTTATCATTATAACGGCTCATCCCGTTTGCTGTTCCAAGTATAAAATCTTCAGCAATAGGTCCGTTGAAAATGCGTTCGATTCCGAATTCCTGCTGCATTCCTTTGGTAACATTAAAAATGCCACCTTTTTCCTTGTTTGCAACATCCTGTCCCCAAAGAAAAGTATCCGGATTCAATCTGAATTCTTCTTTGAGAGTTTCATTAAGTGCCTGAATAAGCTTTAATGAACGTCCTTCTTGCTGATCGTGAGTGCCGTCAACAAATTTTACAGGAACATAAGGTTCGGGAGCAACAAAGTCAAATATGGATTCCGGATCCGGATCAGGTGCAACAAGAGCTTTACGGTGAGCAGCCATCATTTCTTTTTGGGCCTGATCATCAATAACGGCTAATTCCTCTTCTGTAAATTTCCCTGAATGCAATAATATGATTTTAAACCTGTCGAGCGGATCGCTTGCTTTTGCGCAATGACGTTCATTTTCGTCGCGGTACAGTTCGTGTTTGTCGGAATTTGAATGCGAATGTATCCGCACGCAGCTGGCATGTACAATAACCGGTTCCTGTTTTTCAACAGCATGCCGCCTGGCCATTTCCATCGCATTCATGGATGAAAAAATACTCTTGCCATCGCAATATATAATTCTCAGGTTTTTAAATCCTTTAAAATTATCTGCGGCAAAAGCATTTGCTGATTGATCACGCTGCGGAACCGAAATACCATAACGGTTATCCTGGAATACAAAAATTACCGGAAGCTTTTCGTTGCTTGCCCCGTTGATAGCTTCATAAACGTACCCTTCAGAAGTTGATGATTCGCCCTGAGAACTGATGGCGACACCTTTACCACCGTATCTTTTTATACCGCGGGCAACACCCACAGCATGCAACGTATGATTACCTGTAGCAGATGAAACATTATGAATGTTCCATTCGGGTTTTGCAAAATGGTTCGACATATGGCGGCCGCCACCGGCTACATCTGTAGCTTTTGAAATACCATTCAATATTATTTCTTCTGCAGTAAGTCCTGCCGAGAGAGCAGTCTGCATATCGCGGTAATATGGAAAAAGATGATCAGTTTCACGATTAAAAGTCTGCCCGATAGCAAGTTGTATTCCATCATGGCCAGCGTATGGCGCATGATATGACCATCCTAAAGCTTGTTTTAAATAGTTGGGTGCCCGCTCATCGAGTTTACGACCCAGCACCAGCAGATAATACCATTTTTGTAATGTTTCTTTATCAACAGTATCTAATTTGTATTCCTTACGCTTTTCCATTCTTTTTCCTTGATAATTTCGAAATAAAGTTAAACAAAAATAACGACTTAAATTCAATTTTGTTCGCCTGCAGCAATTTATTTGCGAATAAAAGACGGAATCAAAACTTTCTTAGCCCCTGATGATCGTATACATCCCATCATCGTTCAACCGGATTAAGGTTGATGGTTTCGTCCGGGCAAAATAGTCCTGTTTGTAGGAAACAATAAAATCCACCGAATTTTTAATCTCTTCCGAAATCTGGCTGAAAACGGCAGGAGCTTCCAAACCGGATATGTTTGCAGAGGTTGATACAATTGGCTTTCCATACCTGCGTATCAGTTCATTGCAAAAATCATCTTTAACGATACGTATGGCTATGGTTCCGTCCGATGCAATTACATTTGGAGCAAGCTTTCGTGCGTTGGAATAAATAATAGTAACCGGATTTGTAATGCTGGCGAGTAAATCAGCGGTAATGTCTGGAACCTTTTCAATATAATTTGAAAGATTATCAATTGAATCAAGTAAGATAATCAGGCTTTTAGCTTCAGGACGGCTTTTTATGCGGTAAATTTTCTCCACAGCCTTAGTGTTGGTTGCATCACAACCAATTCCCCAGATAGTATCTGTAGGATACAGCAATGTGCCTCCCGCTTCGAGAACATTTAACGCTTTTTGTATGTCATTGTCGAAAACCATATTTGTTTAACAATTAATCAGTGCTTTTGGTCAATCAATCGTGATATTTTATTAATAAGTCTTCATACACCCGCATCAGGTTAGCAGCTACATTAACATCGTCAAACTTAGCGGAGTGCAAAAAACCTTTTTCAATCATTGATTTCCTGGTCTCCGGTTCATCCAGCACCTTTAAAATACATTTTCCCATCTGGTTGATATCGTATGGATCACTATACAGCGCTGCATCACCGCCGGTTTCTGCAAAACAGCTGCCGGTACTGGTAATTACCGGAACCCCGGAGTAAAGCGCTTCGAGAATTGGGATTCCAAATCCCTCGAAAACAGAAGGATAAACAAACAGTGACGCAGACTGATATAAAGCCGGTAAATCGGGAGTATCGATGTTATGCCTGAAAATAATGCGATCGCCTGCCGGATTCTGAACCAGGTAATTATTTATTTCAGTGAGATAAGATGTAGGCTTGCCGGCTATTAAAAGCGGAATTTCAATATTCTCATTCA
>JAIFMH010000083.1 GCA_020048595.1 Bacteroidota bacterium
ACTTCCCCTGCAATTATCCGTGATGTGGATAAATGTATTATGTGTCGTCGTTGCGAGATGATGTGTAACGACGTTCAGACTGTTGGTGTTCTTTCGGCTGTAAATCGCGGATTTATGTCCGTTGTTGCTCCGGCTTTCGAAATGAACCTCGACCACAGCGTTTGCACCTATTGCGGACAATGTGTTGCAGTTTGTCCTACAGGCGCTTTAACTGAAGTGGATCATACCAACCAGGTTATACGTGCGCTGGCTGATCCGTCAAAAACCGTTATCGTGCAAACCGCCCCTGCTGTTCGTGTAGCTTTAGGCGAAGAATTCGGAATGGAACCAGGAACAAGAGTTACCGGAAAAATGGTTACAGCATTACGTAATCTTGGATTTGATTATGTATTTGATACCGACTTCGCTGCCGACCTTACCATTATGGAAGAAGGCACTGAACTGCTCGACCGTCTCACCCGGCATTTGAAAGGTGACAAAACTGTAAAATTACCTATGCTCACATCATGCTGCCCGGGCTGGGTTAGTTTCTTCGAACACCAGTTCCCCGAAATGAGTGATATTCCATCCACAGCTCGCTCACCGCAGCAAATGTTTGGCGCTATCGCAAAAACTTATTTTGCAGATAAGCTTGGTATTAAACGCGAGAACCTGGTTGTAGTTTCCATCATGCCTTGTCTTGCAAAAAAATACGAATGCCAACGCGATGAATTCGCAACAAATGGTAATCCGGATGTTGACTTTGCAGTTTCAACACGGGAACTTGCACATCTTATAAAACAGGCCAATATTGATTTCAATATTTTACCTGATCAGGATTTCGACAAACCGATGGGAGAATCAACAGGCGCAGCTGTAATTTTTGGCACAACAGGAGGAGTTATTGAAGCAGCAGCGAGAACTGCCTATGAAATTTTCACAGGTAAGACACTGGAGAAAGTTGACTTCAAACAACTACGCGGCATGGAATGGATTCGTGAAGCAACCGTTGATTTTGATGGAACTCCAATAAAAATCGGAATTGCTCATGGTTTAGGCAATGCCCGCAAACTTTTGCAGGACATTAAGGATGGCAAATCCGAATATCATGCAATTGAAATCATGGCTTGTCCCGGTGGTTGTATCGGTGGAGGCGGACAACCGTTGCACCATGGTGATACAAGCATTCTGATGGCTCGTCAAAAAGCTATTTATAGCGAAGATTCAAGCAAAGTTATCCGAAAATCGCACGAAAACCCTTATATCCAGACGCTTTATGCTGATTTCCTTGGCAAACCGATGAGCGAAAAGGCGCATCACTTGTTGCACACACATTATTTCGACAGAAGTAAACCAGCCGAAATTGACGAATAACCTAGGAAAATCAGGTAAAAATTTTAAAGAAAAACCGTTATGGCAAATATAAAAATAAGCGAGCAGAAGGTTCTACAAATAGAAGCCATCTGCAAAGAATTCAACAACGAAAAGGGCGAGCTGATCAATGTGCTGCACAAAACACAAAGCCTGGTAGGTTACCTACCGGCCGAAGTTCAGGAAATTATATCGAAAAACCTGAACTGTTCAGTTGCTCATGTTTACGGCGTTGTTACCTTTTATTCGTTCTTCACTATGATTCCTAAAGGTGAATTCCCGATCAGCATTTGTATGGGAACAGCCTGCTATGTGCGCGGAGCCGAAAAAGTACTCGACGAGTTTAAACGTATCCTGAATGTTCCGGTTGGACAAACCACACCCGACGGAAAATTTTCGCTCAGCTGCCTGCGTTGCGTTGGAGCCTGCGGACTTGCACCGGTTGTAATGGTAGGCGAAAAGGTATATGGACGTGTATCACCTGATGGTGTTAAGGATATTATCAAAGAGTACAAACAGGTATAATTGGCCTATGTTGAAACAGGATAATTGTCACATTCATGAGGAAAGAATTACAACACTTTGGCCTTGCAGGGTGTAAATTCTCCAGGCTCAAATTCCAAAGGAAGTGGAGTACACGTTTTGTTGATTGAAATCAAGTTTTCATGGGAGTATCTGTAAAGAACTGACTGAAATATAACTGCTTCTTTAACAGGAAGCAGTTTTTTCATATCTATAAACATGACTACATCCTCATGGCAAATTATAAAATTTTTTCAACAAAAACTAAAACCACAATTTAATCGTTATATTTGCTTGATTTATTAACACTGTGCACCAATATGAATCTGGACTCGAACGATATAAACTCACTACGACAAGAGCTTGAACAATTAAGATCAGAAAACTCAAGGATTCAAACCGACCTCCTGAAGCAAAAAGATTTTGAAAAGTTGGAGCTGGAAGCCGAAGAGATAAAACAGCAGGCTGAAAAAGCCAACCGGATCAAGTCCGATTTCCTTTCGATGATGAGTCATGAAATACGCACTCCGATGAACGGAATTGTGGGTATGACCAGCTTACTCCTCGACACTAAAATTACAGCAGAACAGCACAATTACCTTGAAACGTTAAGGATCAGTGCTGACAACCTGATGTCGATTATTAATGACATTCTTGATTTCTCGAAAATAGAAGCCGACAAACTGATACTTGATGAAAGTTCATTTGAACTTCGTAAATGTATTGAAGAAGCGCTTGATATCTATGCAATGAAAGCAATCGAAAAAGGAATCGATTTGCTTTATATGCTTCAGCCTGAGGCTCCTCCATTCATGATCGGTGATATGAAAAGGATAAGGCAAATACTCGGCAACCTTATAAATAATGCAATCAAATTTACTGACGAAGGCGAGATTTTCATCTCAGTTGAAAAAAAATCACAAACCAGTGAATATTGCGAACTATTGTTTTCAGTAAAAGATAGTGGTATTGGCATACAAAAAGAGAAACTTTCGTTAATTTTTGAAGCTTTTACACAAGGCGAAACCTTTGTTTCCCGTCGTTATGGAGGTACAGGTCTGGGACTTGCTATTGCCCGACATCTGGTTGGATTAATGGGCGGAAAAATCTGGGCCGAAAGTATTCCTGGTAAAGGAGCTACCTTCTTCTTTACAACTAAACTTAGAATTGCAGATACGCCTACAACAAAACTATATATCCGCGGCCAGATACCGGAACTCAGAGGAAGTAAAGTTCTTATTGTTGACAGCGATCCAACTTCAAGACAAATTTTCACTGTTCAGTTCGAAGCCTGGGGAATGAAAGCGTATACCGCCTCTAGTGCTAAAGAAGCTCTGCGGATTATTGAAAGCGAGGATACATATTTTGATTTGGGAATTCTCGATATGCAGGCTTCAGGCTTGAACGGGGTTGAATTAGCTCAAACTATACGTGAAATTCCGTTTAAGGGAGATATGCCTTTTATACTGGTTTCGTCGGTAGGTAAAGTTAATGACCTGCCAAAAGGGTTATTCGATGCACAGCTTTCGAAACCTGTTAAACTGACTGACCTATTCGAACTTGTGCTCAGCGTAATGTCGGAAAACAGGAACCGTAAGAAAAATGTTGCAGATCATAGCGTTGATAAAAAACTCTCCGATAAACTTCCTTTAAGTATTCTGCTGGCAGAAGATAATTTCACCAACCAGGAACTTGTTGTAACGCTGATGCGGAAAATGGGTTATACCATTGATGCTGTTGAAAATGGCCGGAAAGCACTTGAAATCATGGAACATAAATCCTTTGATATCATCCTGATGGACGTGCAGATGCCGGTAATGAACGGACTCGAAGCAACTCAGGCTATCATTGAAAAATACCCTGAAGACGTCAGGCCTTTTATTATTGCTATAACTGCCAATGCAATGCCAGGCGACCGGGAACGATTTATTGAAGCCGGAATGGTTGATTATCTTTCAAAGCCTATCCGATTTAAGGATGTGCAGGATGTTCTGATACGTTGGGGAAGAAAGAAACATGGAAATTAAAAAAAAAAATCATTTTAAAACAGGAAACCGGCTTCAGCCGGTTTTTTTTTAATGCATTTTCAGAAGTTTTTGTTAGGATAGCACATTCCAGCAAAAAAAACCGTAATTTTATACCACGAGAAGAGACGAGACGAGAGAGCACTAAAGCAAATATCCAAATCCCCGGTTTTATAATTCTCATTTTAAAGAGACGCAAAATTGCGTTTAGATAGGAATGTTTGTTTAACCCATAAGCGAATAAGAACATGAGCGGTAGTATTTACAGCGTAATAAAAGGAACAGGAAGCTACATTCCTTCAAAACTGGTTAGAAACGAAGATTTCCTTGCCACTGAATTTTATGACAGCGATGGCACAAAGCTTGTAAAACCGAACCAGGAAATTATAGACAAGTTTCTGGAAATCACCACTATTGCTCAAAGATATTATATTACTGACCAAAAAGTAACTTCAGATATCGCATATTTTGCTGCAGTTGAAGCTATTAAATCAGCAGATATTGATAAGGAAGAACTGGATTACATCATTGTTGCACACAACTTCGGTGATGTAAAAAAAGATAATAAGAGGTCGGATTTTGTTCCTAGTCTGGCAGCCAGGGTTAAGCATAAACTGGAAATTAAAAATCCGGGTACAGTTGCCTATGATATAACTTTTGGATGCCCGGGCTGGTTACAGGCTGTTATTCAAGCAGACTATTACATAAAATCGGGAGACGCAAAAAAGATACTGGTTATCGGGGCCGAAGCTTTATCAAGAATTTCGGATCCGCACGACAGGGATTGTATGTTGTATGCTGACGGAGCAGGAGCCGTTGTTTTGGAAGCAAAAACCAGTGAAACACCAATTGGAATACTTGCTCATAAAACGCGTTCCGATACCTTCCTATATTCGAAAATGCTGCATATGGGTAAATCATTCAATCCTGATATTAAGAACAAGAATGAATTATTCCTGAAGATGAATGGCCGGAAGTTGTATCAATATGCTTTGGAAACGGTTCCCCAGGCTATAAAAGACTGCCTGGATAAAAGCAACACCGAGCTCAGCGAAATCAGTAAAGTACTCATCCATCAGGCTAACGGCAAGATGGATGATGCCATATTAAAAAGGTTTTATGCTCTTTACAATATTGTTGATTTACCCGAAAATATTATGCCTATGACTGTTTCGTTCTTAGGCAATACTTCAGTTGCAACTCTGCCTACTTTGCTTGATCTGATACTAAAAAATAAATTAGACCCGCATCGCATTTCAGAAGGCGACACACTGGTTTTTGCATCCGTAGGAGCCGGCATGAATATTAATGCGATGGTTTATAAGATGTAAATACGGATCATATAAACTTTGTAGTATTAAGGACAGAACATCCAAAAATGTTTCAGAACAAACCAAATCTTCTGAACAGTCGGGTTTCATCTCCTGCAGGAAGGTAAACTGATTTAAATCACATGACTATAATCCAGCTAACGGGATAATTCTCAGTATCTATTAAATCCCAAAGATAAATTCCAGGCGTCATTTCCAAAGAAGGATTATAGTTTACCCAGGTTCTTGAGATTTGAAAACTGTTGATTATATCCCTCTCTGAATGAGGTATTTTATACAAAAATATTTATATTTAAAGGCTTTAAAACGCTTACTTCAACCGGTTTAGCATCATCAATATCACACCTGTCATGGTTACAATGCCGCCGAAAACCTGAATAGCGGTAGGAAGATTACCAAAAATAAGAAAGGCGCCAATAAGCACAAACAAGCCAGTAGTACTTTGTATTATTGCTGCCCGGGATGCTTCAATATAGCGAAGAGCTGAGTATGAAAATATGGAGGTCAGAAAAGGACCAACAAAAGATCCGACAACTATATTTAGAAATGCACTTGCAGGAATTCTGAACGAGTACGTCCCGAAAATCATAATGATGAGTGAAAATAAAAACAGGAAAATTGCCCTGTTAATTGACAATACTACCGGGCTGATTTCACTGATGTGTTTTTTTGCAAGTACTGTTCGTGCGGCATAAAAAGCTGTGGATAGAAGCATTAGCCCGGAAGCCACTGTAATAAAACTATCTGCTGAAGTTGTTCGTAAACTCACTATAAATGCGCCCAAAAGTGCAAGAAATGCGCCTGCCAATGCGACCTTACCAAACCTCTCACTCAGTACAATAAAACCAAGCACCGAAACAAAAAGATACTCAAGGTTCCGCAGAAATGAAGGTATAGCCGGATTTGGCGAAACCTCAATGGCAGCATAAAAAGCAGTTGTAGCTACAAGTTCTATTAATCCGATATACAATAAAGTCCGGTAATCCTTCCGGGTAAAAAACTTTATCGAAAATCCACCCCTGGGATGAACTGCCATAAGGCTGTTCCAGAAAATGGCTGTTATAAACCACCAGAAGCCAAACTGAGGCAGGCTGATTTCGTTAAGGGCTGCCTTACTGAACAGGTAAACCAGCGACATGCAAATGGTCGCGATAAAGGCGTATAGGTATCCCTGGTTTGTTGTTTTCATTTTCAGACACAGGTTAAAAAGAATTGCATTCCCATGTTGGATTGTCTATTTTTACCCTGATGAAACTTTTTGCTAAGTTACAAATCCAGGTCTTGGCTGCTGATTTTAAAATTTAATATCAAATTCTGCTTTCATATAAAATTCAGTAAAGTCTTTCCCAAAATTTAAATTAAGCGGCATAATGCTGATTGCCGTGCGCTTACCGGGAGAATTTATTCTGATACCGGCACCTAAATATCCGCCAAAAGTATAATAGCTGAAATACTCCGACGAAACCGGGTTTGGATCAGCATAATTATCCTTACCGCCGGTCCCTATTAAGCCCCGCGAATTATTGAGCAATACACCGGTACCGATTACTACTGAAGACGTGTTACCTCTTAAAAGGTCGTAAAACAGAATAGTTTCGAGATTATAGGAATTAAAATACTGATCTCTGGCATCCATAACATGTTTTGAGCTGAAATTACCGATACTAAAATTGGGATTAAACCGCACCCTGTCCGTCCATAACTCACGCTGATAACCAATAGAATAATTAATTCCTAATCCGTTGGTATTCTGTCCCATTGACACTCCAACTCCAAAACCCAGCTTCAGCGTATTTTTGGTAAAACCCTGGCCTGATGCATTTTGAAAAAACACGATTGAAATCAAAGTGATAATTACCGTTAATCTACTAATTTTAAACATAAATTATTTGATACTTTTATAAGATGATAAATTATTTTTTGAACGATTATACATTAGTACTATGAAGCAGAACTTGACAGATTGAAGGGATGAACACCGGACTTATCTTCAGGACCTTGTCAAATATACAGTATTATTAAACAGACGAAATATTTAAGTAAAATCTATTTTCATTGCCAGGGCTTGTTTGTTTCAGAAAAATTGATAATTTTGCACTCCTCAAATATGGCGAGGTAGCTCAGTTGGTTAGAGCGTCGGATTCATAACCCGAAGGTCACGAGTTCAAATCTCGTCCTCGCTACAATAAAAAAAAGAGATTGTCAAAATGGCAATCTCTTTTTTATTAAGGTAAATCGACTTTTAGAGTACTTCCAAAGTTTCGGTATAAACCACTCCCCTGTCCTTTAATCCATCCAGTAAAAACTTCACAATAGAAGCGTCTTTTCCAAGATATTCAGGTGCCGAAACTCCTTTCCGAGTATACAATCCCTTTGACAAAAGCCGGGCTACCATTGTAGCAGTGTAACCTGTTGTGCGTGCCATGGAGTGAACGCCGGTTACCTTATCCAGTCGGTCGTAAAGATCCCAGGTATAGC
>JAIFMH010000176.1 GCA_020048595.1 Bacteroidota bacterium
GATCTGGATGTAATTCCTAACTCTGCCCGAACGGTAGAAATCAAGGCAGCTATTTCAAACTCTTTCGGTTTTGGCGGACAAAACGGAGTGCTTTTATTTACAAAAGGTTAAATTATCAATTTCATTTAGTTACCACAATTGGCAAAGCTTTCAGGAAACGATATATTCTATCCGTTCTATAATAGATTTTGGTACCAGAAAGTTATTAAAAGCTCCGATAAAATGGAAGTATCCGGCTTTCCAGTCTGCTGAGTTGATTAACATCGCAGTGTGTTTCCGGCGATATTCTTTAAAAGGATTAAAACCACATGCTAAGAGTAACATTTTTCTGCAAATTCATTTCCGGAATAATTGTATATTTATCGTGCATTTAAAATGGGTTGGCAAATCTCTATGATTATTATAGAATCTATTGAACTATTTACATAGATTATTAATATTCATCCAGGTACTCATAACCATTCAAAATCGCACATAAAATAAAATTGCGTTAAAACTATACCCTTATTAAAACATAAACTATGAAAAAGTTATCAATTCTAATTTTAACATGTTTTAGTTTATTATTATGCAGGTCACAGGAAAAACCTAACAATCTGAATACCAACATTAATGATATTATTTTTGTTAAGTTTTTAAAGGACGTTGATGTAAATTTTCCTATACTTATTTCTACACCGGTCAGCAATCCTAAAACAAATTTACAACATACTAACCTTGAAGTTTTATTTGATGAAGATGCCCCTGATTTAGACTTCCTGATTGCAAATTCAGGATTAAACCGGCTGGAACTGCACCATTCTTTAAATATTGAATTTTTTCCACCTCTTACCGCAGACACAACCATCCAGATTCAGGCTAAAAAGAAAAAAAGAGTGCTATACAACATAAAATTCATTAAGGACGGAAATGATGAATCATACACAATTTCTCTCCCTGATGGAAGTTTAACAAAGGAAATCGCATACAACAAGGGACAATTTATGTCCTTAAATGTGATAAAACCGGGTGCCAGGTATATACTTATAAATGAAGTAAAAAATGACAGTTTATTCTGCCAGACAGCTTTCAATTCAAAAACAGGCCAATATTCACTGACTGATTATTTTTATCACAACAATATACTGACACACAAAGTCCTTTACCAAAGTTCATCCGGCAGGGATACCAGAGTGATAAAAAAGACATGGAAATACAAGTATGATTCTGAAGGAAAAATTATATCCATTTCAGGCCAGGATAACAAAGGGCTGAAAACAGACTCCATCAGTTATTTTTACACAGGGCCAAAACTAAATTCAATAGTGAATTATGAAAAAGACGCTCAGAGCACAATTTATTACCTTCCTGAGTCAGGACTTATGAGCGACTATCTTTTTGAGGGATATGAAAATGCCAAAATCCATTTCGAATACAACAAAGAGGGGAAAATAGCTGGTCTGCGTTTATACAATACAAAGAAACAATCTGTTGAGAACTATATTTTTGAATACAACAGCTCCTCAAACCTGGTTTCAATTAAGAAGTTTATTAATCAAAACATCTCCAATGATATGATCATTAAGAAGCAATACATATTCAGCTACAACAATGAGCAAATGTTAACATCAATGCTGATAACAAAAAAGAAAGGGAAGATCAAAAAAGAAATAGAATTTGAGATCAATTATCTGAATTAATAATTTGTCGAAAGATTAGGAATGCTTTTTAAAAATTCCTGTTTGAATCTGACATTTTCAAACCTCTTGACAATAAAGCTATCCGGAACATTCAAAATGTTAAGAAGATCAAATTACATTAATCACTTTCATAAATACACTTATCATTTTAAATACGGATGTAATAATTTCATTCAAAAACTAATACGGAGCCGGCCAAACCTGATTAAAACAAATAAAGCATAAAATAAAATGCCTGATTACCTTTTTCATATATTTGCGGCCCCAACCAATAAACTAAGTCGAAAACTATTTATTTAATTCAACTGACTAATGGCAATTGCAATAAACAGACCCGGTATCAATATTGATCTTGAACAATACGGAATTAAAGGAGTTGAAGAGGTTTACTACAACCTATCGTACGAAGATCTATTTCAGCATGAAACGGATCCCTCACTCGAAGGCTTCGAACGAGGCAAAATATCTGATCTTGGAGCCGTAAATGTTGATACGGGTGTTTTTACAGGTCGTTCGCCCAAGGATAAATACATTGTTATGGATTCAGTTTCCGAAAACACTGTATGGTGGTCAACAATTGGCAAAAACGACAACAAACCAGTATCAACCGAAATATGGAATCAACTCAAAACAGTTGCGCAGAAAGAGTTATCAGGAAAAAAATTATACGTGATGGATGCGTATTGCGGCGCAAATCCGGATACACGTCTTAATGTGCGTTTTATTGTTGAAGTTGCCTGGCAGGCGCATTTTGTAAAAAACATGTTTGTCCGTCCTTCGGATGAAGAACTGGTAAATTTTAAACCTGACTTTGTTGTTCAGAATGCTTCAAAAACAACCAATCCCAATTGGAAAGAACAGGGATTAAATTCGGAAAATTTTGTAGTGTTTAACCTTACCGAACGGATGTCACTAATTGGCGGTTCCTGGTATGGTGGTGAAATGAAAAAAGGAATTTTTTCAATGATGAATTATTACCTGCCACTCCAGGGTATTGCTTCCATGCATTGTTCTGCAAATATGGGTAAGGATGGAGATGTTGCTATTTTCTTCGGACTGTCGGGAACAGGAAAAACAACGCTTTCAGCTGATCCGAAGCGTGCTCTTATCGGAGACGATGAACATGGATGGGATGATGACGGAGTTTTCAATTTCGAAGGTGGCTGTTATGCAAAATGCATAAACCTGAGTGAAGAAAATGAACCGGATATTTATCATGCAATCCGCCGTAATGCATTGCTCGAAAATGTAACCGTTCATGATGATGGTTCGATAGATTTTGCGGATGGTTCCATAACTGAAAATACACGTGTCTCCTACCCTATTTACCATATTGAAAACATCGTAAAACCAGTATCTAAAGGCGGACATGCAACTAAAGTTATTTTCCTTACGGCAGATGCTTTTGGTGTTTTGCCTCCTGTTTCTATTCTTTCTGAAGAACAGACAAAATATCATTTCCTTTCCGGATTTACAGCTAAATTAGCTGGAACTGAAAGAGGTGTAACTTCACCACAACCTACTTTCTCGGCATGTTTTGGCAATGCTTTCCTAACGCTTCACCCCACCAAATATGCTGTTGAACTTGTGAAACGTATGGAAAAATCCGGTGCTAAAGCTTACCTTGTAAATACAGGCTGGAACGGAAGTGGAAAACGTATATCCATTAAAGACACACGCGGCATAATTGATGCTATCCTGGATGGTTCCATTGATCATGTTCCTACCAAAATGATACCATTTTTTAACCTCGAAGTACCTACAGAATTGCACGGCGTTAATTCATCTGTTCTCGATCCGAGAGATACTTACGAAAGCAATGAAATATGGAACGAAAAAGCAAAAGATCTTGCCAAGCGTTTCATCGATAATTTCGCAAAATATACTGATAACGATGAAGGAAAAAGTCTTGTTGCTGCAGGACCTCAGTTAGGTTAATTATTAAGAATCTAAAAAAACGGTTTTGAGCAAGGTTGCTGTGTGTTTTTCAAAGCATCTTCAAATGCTTCGAACATGGTTAACTTCATGAAACATAGTTCTCATGGCTTAAATCATTAATGTTATACTATTCCGATGGAATGTCGATCCGGATGTGGAGTTTGCTGCATCTATATTTCAATCAGTTCGCCTATACCCGAAATGCTTTCGGGTAAACCGGCCGGAATTAGGTGTGTACAATTAACTGACGATTTTAGGTGTGCAATTTTCAATGATCCACAGCGGCCTTTGGTTTGTTCCGGGTTTAAACCAGAACAGATATTTTGTGGAAATTCAGCCGAAGAAGCTAAAAAAACAGCTCTTTGGATGATGGAAAAATGAGCTCAAAATAGGGATCAAAAACAGTAGAACCTAACTTTTTTTTAATCACTTTGAGAATTAAATACGCTGCATGCCCTATAATGACATGCACATACTACTGTATTTCAATTATTTAAAAATATATTCTCAAAAAAGATCAATTATTCAGAATATATCTTATTTTTGTGTTCAACTATCAATTAATAATTACTAATACCCATTACAATGTCTACTGGAAAAGTAAAATTTTTTAATCAGCAAAAAGGATTCGGCTTTATTGTTGATGATGAAACTCAAAAAGAAGTTTTTGTACATGTTACCGGCCTGATCGACAAAATTAAAGATGATGACCTGGTTAACTTCGAGGTTGTTGAAGATCGTCGCGGTCCTAAAGCAATCAATGTTAAGATGCAATAAACCAGCATCAGAAACTACTACTAAAGCTTCCGCAAGGAAGCTTTTTTTTTGTCATCAATTTAAGGCTGATCGGATCAAAACACTTTCACAGCAATTTCATTCAGCTTTATTCGGCCTTTCTTGCTACTTTTGCAAACATTTCCTCACTAACATTTTCCGGCATTGAACTATCTTCAGGTTGATAATTTATCAAAAGCTTACGGCGAAAAAGTACTTTTTAAAAACATAAGTTTCAGTCTTGATAAAGGTCAGAAAGTAGCCCTGATAGCCAGAAACGGAACAGGCAAAAGTTCGCTTATGCATATCCTGGCTGGGCTCGAAGCACCCGATTCAGGAAAAATCACTTCCCGCAGAGACCTCAAAATTGATTATCTTCAGCAGAATCCGCAACTCGACGAATCAAAAACTATTCTAGACACAATTTTCTCAACCGGCACCGGTTTAATAAAAGTTATACACGATTATGAGTTCGCGCTCGAAGAATTCAAACACAATCCGGGACCTGAAAGTGATGCACTCCTCAACCACAGCATGGCAGAGATGGATGCAACCGGAGCCTGGGACTACGAAACACGTGCGCGGGAAATTTTAGGCCAGTTTGCCATTAATGATTTGTCGCAGACCATTGGCAAACTATCAGGAGGCCAGCGAAAAAAGATTGCATTAGCACGTGCTTTACTTGGAAATCCTGATCTGCTTTTAATGGACGAACCTACCAATCACCTTGATTTCGAGATGATTGAATGGCTTGAGGACTATCTTTCGCGCGAATCACTCAGTTTGCTTTTGGTTACCCACGACAGGTATTTTCTCGATAATGTTTGTGATACCATCCTGGAAATGGATCAAAACTCAATTCTGACATATAAAGGGAATTACACGTATTACCTGGAGAAAAAAGCCGAACGTCAACTATCAGAGGATCAATCGACAGAAAAATCAAAGAATCTGTATAAAACAGAACTGGAATGGATACGCCGGATGCCAAAAGCCCGTGGAACAAAATCCAAAGCCCGGATATCAGCATTTGATGATCTTCAAACTAAAGCAAAATTCAAACGGGAAGATAAAAGCATTCAATTTGGAGTCAGTGCCAACCGTCTCGGCGGTAAAATTGTGGAAATTGATAACCTGAGCAAGAATTTTGGCGATTTTAAAGCAGTGGATGACTTTACCTACATTTTTAAACGTGGTGAAAAGATTGGTATAGTTGGATTAAACGGAACAGGAAAATCTACTTTGCTTAACCTTATTTCCGGCAAGTTGACTCCTGACAAAGGGAAAATCTCAATCGGTCAAACTGTTGTAATGAGCTATTATACTCAGAATGGCTTGGTATTAAATGAAGATAAACGT
>JAIFMH010000360.1 GCA_020048595.1 Bacteroidota bacterium
ATATAGAAAGAAGGCGTGCAGATTTCATCGAAATAATATCTGGTTTAAGCCATTTATAAATAGTCCGGTTTGAATAGCTTTTTTCATGTCCATTAGAGTCCATGCTCTTTTGGTTCTTCTGAGGATATTCTTCTTTCCCTGATTTTTTGCTTGCGGAGAAGTATTTTCTGTAATCGTTCTTGTTTTAGTTTGCGGAGTCTTTTGGGTCCAAAGTATAACCAAAAGCCGGTTATAGTGAAAACTAACAAGGCCAAACCGATTACTGAAGTATACACCAATTTAAAAACCCCATTCGTTCCGGAATAATAATCAATTATTGACCCATCGTGTATTTTTTCGATGAAATCTGCACGCCTTCTTTCTATATGTAGTAGTTTCCCTGTTACTCCATCCAGCTGGATACCCCAAAATCCTTCATTGAAAACAAATTTTATCATTCCATCTTCTTTCCTGATATCTATCCGTTCAAGTTCTGATGGCAAGGTTGAAGATATAGAATCATGAAATATCTTGCTGGCATTTAAATACAAGCTGTCGATTGGAAGCCATTTTTTAAAATCACTTGAAGTTCCCTTGTAAGATTCAGCCAATATTATTCCACCACTATGTTTCTTCCACCCCAATAAAAGTCCAGTTACTGAAACAATAAAAAAAATAACGAATAAATACACAGCGGTAATCCTGTGTATTTTTCTGAAGACATTTATCAACTTTCCAGTTGAATATGGGTGTTTTCTTTTTTTATGTATTCCTGTTGGCATAATTCCGTCTTTTTAACGATAAGCCTGCTTTAACAAGTTGCAGAAACAAATCGTTTAGTACCCGATACAAATTGAAAACCCTAACTAATCTTGATTTTATGAACTCATTATTTCTGATTGACAGAGCTCTGACTGCGAACTGGAGAAAGTTTGACCTAAAACCTGCAAGAAAGCATAGGAAAGTTAAATCTATAAAGTTCAACTCAATTAACTACAAATTAAACTCTTTTTTAAAAACATTCTGAACATATTCTCATTTATTCACCTTTTTGGCGAAATAATTGACACGTCCAAATCGAATCAGAATAGGAGAAAGGAACCAGAAAAACTGGATTAAAAAGCTTTGCCCTTATATATCAAAAAGCTCTGGAACGATACCATTCCGGAGCTACTTAATATTGAATTTTAAGAAATTCAGTTAAGTTAAAAGTCCAGGTTTGGCTGCACAAGCAATTCCATAGTATTTAATTCGAGTGCCAGCAAGTTCCCAAAACCTGGCTTATCAGTCAGGTACACTCCGTTATCAAGATCAATAAACTGAAATGAGTTCGAAATTATTGATTGATGAATAAAATCAAGTGTAACCGGTACATGACCATGTATAATTTTACGATTCCCAAGTTTTACTGGATCAATCTTGTATTCACGGATCCACATCATCGATTGGGTATCTGCAAAAATATCTTCAATCTCAAAATTGAATCCGGCATGTACAATCAGGAAGTTTTTCCATTTTATATAGTAATTAAGCGACTCGATCCACTCAATATACATTTCCGGGATTGCACCTACCGTAAAAGCATTGAAACTCTGCAAAGTCTCCGAACCACCATACATCATCCAATCCTTAAAGGAAGAGGACTTCAGATTCAGCATCTTCCGCAATCCTGATTTTGTTTGCTCCTCACGAAATACTTTCGCCATATACTCTTCATGATTGCCTTTTATCACAGTGGTTTTGATTCCACTCTTCTCAAGCTTCAAAATATAGTCGATTACGCCTTTGCTGGCAGGACCCCGGTCGATAACATCACCAAGAAAAATAAGGGCATCCTCCTTCTGCAGCCCTATCAGATCTTCGACAAGCGTTTGAAGCGTAAGCAAGCAACCATGTACATCGGGTATAACCCAGGTTCTCATACTAAATATATAAAAAAGTTCCCTCTCTTTAACGGAAAGGGAACTCTAATTATTTTACTATTTCTTCGATTTACCTTGATTGGCAACTTCGTCCATTAGTTTTTTAATAACTTCAGGATCACCAAGAAAATAATCTTTTACAAAATTCAGGTTATCATCAAACTCAAAAACATAAGGAATACCTGTTGGCAGGTTCAGATTAACAATATCCTGATCACTTATACCTTTAACGTGTTTAATAACTGCACGCAGGCTGTTACCATGCGCTGCTACAAGAATCTGATCGTGATTGCGTAATGATTCGCGGATTTCCGATTCCCAATAAGGAACCATGCGATCTACAGTATCTTTGAGCGATTCAGTAACCGGTGCCTGGTTACCAATTGCTGCATACTTAGGATCGAGGCGTGGATTACGTGGATCGTTGGCATCAAGTTCAGCCGGAGGAATATCATAGCTGCGACGCCATACCAATACCTGTGCATCACCATATTTTTCAGCAGTTTCGGCTTTGTTCAATCCTTGCAGGTTGCCATAATGTTTTTCGTTCAGGCGCCAGCTCTTCTCCACCTGTATCCACATCAGGTCCATTTCTTCCAACACCAGGTTCAGTGTTTTTATTGCTCTTTTCAGATAGGAAGTATAAGCCAGACGGAAATCGAATCCATTTTCTTTCAATACTTTACCAGCTTCGGTGGCTTCTTTAATGCCACGTTCCGAAAGATCCACATCGGTCCATCCTGTGAAACGGTTTTCTTTGTTCCAATCGCTCTCGCCATGGCGCAGAAGTACTAATTTTTTCATGCTTTTGTAATTTTATTATATATAATTATCTGAATGTCAATTGAATTAATTTTTTATTCCTTTTTGCAAATGTACAATTATATGATAATTTGAGCAAGTACTTTTTCTGATTAAATGTAAAGTTTGTTAAACAGTAAATGTTAAATGGCAGATGTGCTATTTCGGACATTATATGTCGAATAGTTGAACGGACCCGATCCCTGTTATTTATATTATGAAAATTTAAAATCCCAATATATTAAACAATTGATAACAAACTAATTAGCTTTCAATTCCAAAATCCAACATACAACATCTTTTATCGCACATCCGACATCAGGAATAACTCCCTACTTTTGCAGTTTAAATTTTAGCAATGAATTTTTATTCCGCACCATTCTGGATCAGAGCTATATACCCGCAGGGCCTTATCTGGGGTGTGCCAACAAAACAACGTGAAGTATTTCTTACTTTTGATGACGGACCTGTTCCAGAGGTTACACCATTGGTGCTCAGCATTCTGAAAAAATATAATGTGAAAGCTACTTTTTTCTGTGTAGGCGAAAATGTGGATAAACACCCTGAAGTTTTCGATCTCCTGTTGAAAGATGGTCATGCCATCGGCAATCACACATACCATCACGTAAAGGCATGGAAAACAGATATCAACTCATATCTGTCAGAAGTAGAGCAATGCAATCAGCTGGTAAAAAGCAATTTGTTCAGACCACCGCACGGGCAGATCACCAGGAAAATTTCAAAAATTCTGAGAAAAGAGTACCGGATTATTATGTGGAGCGCTCTCAGCGGTGATTATGATAAAAAACTCAGCAAAGATCAATGCCTTGCAAACGCAGTAAATAATACCCGACCAGGTTCTGTAATAGTTTTTCACGACAGCATGAAAGCCAGGGAGAGGATGGAATACGCACTTCCTCTATACATTGAATATTGTATGAAGAATGGGTACACTTTTGGTAAATTCGACTCACTGAAAATGCAATAATCTGACATTCAAAGTCTTTTACTTTAAACGCAAAATTGTCAGAATTTGGATTTCAAAGAAGTTTAAATGAAGTGATTGATGGACGATGAGAAGTTATCCCTATCTTTTTACAATGAACTTTCTTATAACAACACCTTCGTTGTATGAAATCCTAAGCAGATACATTCCTGAGCTAAGAAGTTGAGTATTGATCTCACAAAAGTTTTCACTCTCATTTTTCAGTTGTAAAGACTCCCGTTTCCCTTCCATATTCGAAATTTCGAGAGCGTTAATCTTGCCAAGGTTGTGCTGAACAAGCAAATAATCATTTGCAGGATTTGGCATAAGTTTGAGTTCCTTTCCAACAGGGAGATTATCAAAACCAAGTGTAGTTGTATTATTGTATGAAAGCAGCCAAAGATCAGGATCAAATACTATAGAGTCTATTGTAAAACCAGTTATTATGGGAAACGTCTCACCTGAAAATGTATGATTGAATACAATAACGGTATCCTTCCCTTCTCCAAAAAACTGAATAGGGACAGGCATTTCGAAGAAACTAACCGAAGCGTGTGACTGGCTTTGATAAATTGCAACGTTTGCCTTTTGATCAACCGACTGCCCGACAGAAACTGTATACTTAGGAAAACCCTGGCCATACAGCCAATCGGCGAAAAAACCAGTAAGGTCGCGCCCTGATATTGTTTCCATATGTGTTTTAAAATCATCAGAAAGTGCAAATCCATGCTTCAGTTCCGGGTCATTTAAATAGTTTTTGATACCAGCAAAAAAGTCTTCATCGCCAATAACCCAGCGTAACATATGTAAAAGCAGAGCGCCTTTGCTGTATGAAAGTCGTCCGTCGAAAATACGACCAACACTGGTTGTATCAGTGCAATACACTGAACCACCCGGATAACGGCATATGTTTGAAATATTATTGAATTTCCAGAGATTCCAGTAAAACTGATTACTGGATTCATACATGAGTCCTGCACAATAGGTTGCAAAACCTTCGTTAAGCCAGATATCGCTCCATGAGCCACAGGTTATCATATCTCCAAACCATTGGTGTGCCAGCTCATGAGCAATAATCTCAGCATTAAAAGCTCCTTTTCCCAGAAAAGTCATAGTTTGGTGTTCCATACCTCCGCCCCACCCAAACTGTGCATGTCCATACTTTTCAGCACGAAACGGATAAGGCCCGAAAAGATCCTCGAAAAGAGCTAAACTTGGCAGAACCGACTTGGCATTAGTCCGAAGCACAACTGAATCTTCAGGATAAACATAATTCAATATTTCGAGCGAATCGGTTCCTGTAATATAATAATCGGAAAAACGTGCATAATTAGTTGAAGCAATGGCAATAAGATACGAAACAACCGGATATCGGTGTTTCCAATGTGCAAGTACAGAATTTGAGGAGTAAGGCGTTTCACTGATCAGCACTCCATTGCTTGCCACATGATTTCCCTTTGGAGTAACAACATACATATCAATCGAATCTATCTTGTCGGTAAGGTCATTTTTCGAAGGCCACCAGTCGGAGGCACCGTATGGTTCGGAGAGTGTCCACATGCCCGGAGCACCGCTATGAATTTCGTTGCCAAATGATCCGAAACCACTTGTTGTAGGATTACCATGATAGTATACTGTGACTGAATCTAAAGCACCTGCAGGAATTGTAACACCAAAGGGAATTGTAATCACATTGCCGGAGTGAGTTACATTTCGCTTTACTCCCCGGTAAAAAGCTGAGTCGGCCGACATGGAAGCATATAATTCAAATTGTATACTGCTCATATCAGGCTGAGATGCAATAAAATGGGAAGTTACCGAACCATTGATATAAGTTTTGGCAGGATCAGCAAATAAGAAGAAACGGTGGTATTTTAAATCGTAATTATTCACAATGAGTTGCTCATAAGGTCGTGCAAGTCTTTGATGAGCTGACTTTTCACTTTCGGAAATCAGTTGAAGGTTTTTTAGCGAAGGTTCTTGCTGGGCGAACAAGCCGTCAGCCTTGGAAAAAATCAGGAAAAAGATCAATAGCAGGAAGTGAGAAGTTTTCATGTAAGGAACAGTGAGGGTTTTCGAATACAAAGATACTCAACTATGGATAAACCAATGCAAATGAATTACATACTTTCTGAAAATCTGAAATGTAAACAAAACTATATCCCGGTTTACATAAAACGATCTGGATGATAATCTTATCCGGGTATATGATGATGTTCATTGTAGTATCTTTGTTTCGGTAAATACTACAACGTTTTTCAGTTGAAGTGGAGTTGAAAAACAAGAAACATGTTAATTAATAAAAACAGACAGTTTATGAATCAGGCAAATCAACTGGCAACGACAAACAAATTATTGTTAATACTTGTAGTTCCGGTTGTATTCTATGTAATAAAACTACTCTCGTTTATTTTTATCCCGTTAGTAGCCGCGCTTTTTGTAGCATTGTTGTTTATGCCTCTGATGCGCTGGAGCTTTAAGAAAAATATCCACCGGTCAATTACACTGACTTCAGTGGTAATAATCCTTTTTGCATTAATCCGCGCAATTATTGAATTAATAAAATTAAGCAGCAGAGAAATTCTAAATACCGGTGCCGCTTTCTGGAATGATGTTTTTGCAAGAATAAATGTTCATTTACTGCCGCTTTTGGAACTGCTTGGTTTCGAAAATGGATCAGGAGAAACCTCATTGAGTGATGTATTGCATAGTCAAAAACTGGCGAATGCGCTTTATGAAAATATTGGATCTATGATAGCCTTTATTCAGAGTGCATCTGCCATGTTTCTGATAGCCATGTTTTTTATCGTTCTGCTTTTAGCCGGTTCGGTTAACATTCAAAAACTTATGGAGGATACCATATTCAAAAGCAGGCTGCCATCCATTCGTACTTTTATTTCAATCGAAAGGTCTATCGTTAAATTTTTGATTGTTAAGTTTTTAATTAGTTTGGCTACCGGCATCTCCTTTAGTATTGCCTGTTATTTATTTGGCATCAAATTCCCTGTATTCTGGGGGCTTTTAGCATTTGTATTGAATTTCATTCAAATGGTCGGCTCAATTATTTCAACAGCATTGCTGGCATTATTCTCTATTGCTCAAATAGATCATACAGGCACTCTGGTTGCATTTATTATACTAATTATCGGGATTCAGATTTTATTTGGAAGCATACTAGAACCGATTTTTATGGGACAAACATTCTCAATTAATACTATTACCATACTTTTCATGCTTATGCTTTGGGGTTTCTTATGGGGAGTTGCGGGTTTGATCCTTGCAGTACCAATCACTGTGGTTTTAAAAACTGTTTTCGAACAATTCCCCCGTACACAGATTATTTCAAAAATTATGTCATAAACTATATGAAGAGAATAAGAGTTGCCTGTTTCATATAATTCCGGTTTATAACTCCGAATAATATAAGTATATTGAAATATTCAGAAAACTGGTAGAAAACACAACATACCTTTAAACAAAATCCCTTCAAAAGTTAAAAACCTTTGAAGGGATTGAAATTGAAATTCGATCTATCCAATTAATATATCAGACCATTTCCGCTCTCTCCTTATCAAATTTATTTGTCTTAGCGTACGATTTGCATTGATGCATAAAGGCTTGCAAGCGCGAATCGATATTGGTGGCTTCCTGGCCATCATAGGCAATGTTTTCCCATGGAATGTTGTTATGGTCTTTCCTGAATTCATTGCTTACCGAAGCAACCAGTGTACCCGGCATACAGGTAAACGGCATGATATAAACAATGCCTGAAATATTGGCTTGAACCAATCCACCGGCTGAACCGAAAGCTGCTACAGGGTCGCCGTCGTAATCTTTATGGATGTATGGAGCACTGCGTTTGATCATTTCTTCCAGTTCGATTTCCGTTTCCATTTCAACGAAATCCTTCACCGCATTTTTCAGTTTATTCCCGGTATAATGCTGCCCCCACTGCTGGACCTTTGATTTGAACAATCCTTTCAGATCACCTTTCCATAAACTGTCGCGGAAATAGCGGTACGAAGAATAGATAAGCCATTCGCCAAATGGGGCCATAATAGTTTCGGCACCCAAAGCTTCGAGTTTCTCGACCAGGAATGCGCTGCAATACGGATTATCGCGCATAAAAGTTTCACCAACTATGGCTATAACGGGTTTACGCTTTCCGGTAACCACTTCGAGTTTGCTGAACTCTTTACCTGCACTTTC
Organism: Bacteroidota bacterium; assembly: GCA_020048595.1. Lineage (GTDB taxonomy): Bacteria > Bacteroidota > Bacteroidia > Bacteroidales > UBA4417 > UBA4417. Next base: position 7,897 of record JAIFMH010000360.1, read on the forward strand.
GAGTGTTTTGGGTAATGTTTTGGAACCGCCTTCAATGGATTCAATAACTTTATTCAACCAGAATTGATAAAGCACATTGGCTGATCCGGGAACTTTTTCGTACGGTCGTTTCTCCTGCACCATTTTCTTCAGCAGGTCGGTAGCAACAATTCCTTTCCATGCATTTAACCTGAACTTTCCGGATTTGCCGGGAGCTATTTCAGCATACGCATTGTCATTGGTAGGTGTGAGAATCTCAGCCTCAAAATAGCCCAATCGGTCAAAAATTATACGATGAAGCTTGTTATAATCTCCAAACCGGCAAGGTCCATTGTGGTCGGGCATAAAGAAAGTCATCTTTGAAGGATCGCCGCCCGGTTCCTGGAGTTTCTTTAAAAAACTTCCAAGCGTGGCAACAAACGGGAAACATTCCTGTCCGTTGGTTTGCTTGCGGGCAATTTCAATTTCGTGAGCTCCGGGCATAGGAAGCACCTCCGCCTTAATACCGCATAACCTCGACGATGCTGCAATGGCATGAACCGTATCGCGGGCATAAGGAATATACAAGGTGCGTCCGGTAACTTTATCCTCGGTATTATGAATGTATTTGGGCTCAATAGCCTTTGATCCGCTCACTTTCAGGTAACCATCGAGGCTGTCGAGGAACGCTTCCAATCGGGTAACCAACCCGGCATCGGCACTATGTTCGTCAACTTCAATATGCAGGTATGGCTTGCCTTTCATTTCGTCGCGTACATAATGTGTGAGAAATGAATCAGGACCACAGCGGAAATTTCCCATAAATACGCCAAACATCCGGTCATCCTTCCGGATGATGCGGGTTGCGGAGAGAATCTTCTGACCGTTTGGCCAATACATCATTTTGTAATCATCAAAAATATTTTCCTGGTTTAATGGTAAAAAATCAACCGGAATAGGAATCGTATTCAGGTTGATGAGTTTCTCTACCAGGCGCAGGTTTAAAGCCGGATCTCCGGTATTATATGGACGGCCCAGTATAACCATCGCTTTTTTATCCTTCGGAAGATTTTCGAGAATGATCCGTCCGCGGGATTGTATGTCATTTTCAAATGCTGTTTGCTGTTGATCGGCTATATTTATTGCTTTAATGGTTTTGGTTTTTGCAATACCAAATTTCTCCTTCATAAACGTGGCAATCTCCTGGTTCAGCACCCTGCCGAAATACCTGAAATGCAATGTTGGAGTGAGAAATTTGTCCTTGGTTTTCGGATCGGTAAATGCAGAGCGCAGCATAAACGGATACGTTTGTATCCATGGACAGTTTGGATTGTTAGTGGGATTAGTCTTCGAACCTTTGGCATTCACAATAAAAGGCAAGAAAATAAAATCAACATTTTTCTCCAACAGATTATCTACATGGCCGTGGATCAGTTCAACCGGGAAACAGGTTTCGGCAACCATTATCTCAAGCGACTTCTTTGTTAGCTGATAATCCGTAGGATCGGAAAGCACCACTCTGAAATTAAGTTCTTTGAAATAGTTGCGCCAGAACGGAAATTGCTGCCAGAAAACCATCAAAGCACGCGGGATACCAACGGTAATGCGACCATCAGGAGCTTCATCCTGGTAATCGCCCATGAGGTATTTTAGTCTTTCTTCAAAATAGTTAGGAATATCTTTTCCTTTTCCTTTTCGGTCGTCAACTTCATATAATTCGCAACGGCCGCCATAAAACATCGGTTTTTTCTCACCGCCGACTTTAACTTTTTGTATTTCACAATTATTGGAACACGATTTACAGGTAAAGCTATCAATTGTAAAAGGCAAATCACTGACATGAAATCCTTTAAATTTAGATTTCTGTCCCTCGGCCATAGTTTTACGTGCCAGAATAGCTGCGCCAATGGCACCCGTAACATCAAAATGAGGAGGAATAATGATCTGTTTGCCGGTAATTTTTTCAAATGCTGCGACAACCGATTTATTATTGGTAACACCACCCTGGAAAAATATTTTATTCCCGATAGGTTTATCGCCGACTACCTTCTGAATATAATTCTGAACGATTGAATATGCCAACCCACCGACCAGGTTATCCTTATCGGCGCCACGCTGTTGGTGGGAGTTAAGGTCTGATTCCATGAAAACGGTGCAGCGGTCGCCCAGGCGAACCGGGTTGCAGGCCGAAAGTGCAAGATCCTCAAAATCCTTTATAATATTGATATTCAGTTTCTCCGCCTGCTCTTCGAGGAAGGAACCTGTGCCGGCAGCACAAACTTTATTCATTTCAAAATCAACAATAACACCATCCTGAATTGAAATATATTTTGAATCCTGTCCGCCAATTTCGAAAATGGTATCTACGGTCGGATCAAAATCAATAGCTGCAGTTGCCTGAGCTGTAATCTCGTTGCGGATATCATCGGCACCAATAAAGTCACCAATCAGGTATCTGCCTGATCCGGTTGTTCCGGCCGCAACCACTTCAACATCTTCCCCGATTTCTTCGTATATTTCCTTTAATCCTCGCTGAACAGCGTTTAACGGCTTACTTGCCGTTGGCAAATACCTGCGTGCAACCACATTATGCTCATCATCAATCAAAACTACATTTGTACTAAGCGATCCGATATCAACACCCAGTGAAACTTTAATTTTCTGACCCGGTATTTTCTTAACCACTACATCCTTATTGTAAGTTGCAATGGATTGTACAAGCTGATCATGAGAAACGTTTTCATATTCTTTATTGAGCAGGTAAAAATCAAGATCATCGAGTCCCTTGAATTTGGTTACCGTGTCTCTGCCGTTTGCCAATACATTGTATAAAGCTCCGATAGCGCCCATTGAAGCATGATATTCAGGAATTATGAGTTCCTCTTCCTTTAATTCGAATACTTCCCTGAAAGCCCTTACCATACCGGCATTGGCTGCAACTCCGCCCTGAAACAGAAATGGGGCTTTGTATTTTTTCCCTCTTCCAAGGTTACTCTTAAAATTGCGGGCCACAGCAAAACACAAGCCGGCAACAATGTCGTGCACAGGCGTTGCCAGCTGCTGAAGGTGTATCATATCGCTTTTGGCGAAAACGCTGCAACGCCCGGCAATACGAGGCGGATTCTCCGATAATAGTGCCAGCTTGCCGAACTCTTCTTCGATGGGAACGCCTATACGTTTTGCCTGCTGATCGAGGAATGACCCTGTTCCGGCAGCACACAAGCTGTTCATTGCAAAATCAGCCAATCGCGAACTCCCGTTTTCTTTCCCGTTTTCCATCAGGATAAGTTTGGAGTCTTCGCCGCCCATTTCAATTATCGTATGTGCCTGCGGATAAAGCACAGATGCAGAAGTAGACTGAGCTATAATTTCATTTATAAATGCACCACCTATTAATTCAGCTGCTTTCTTACCACCACTTCCGGTGAGGGCGATTATATCAATATTTTCGGCCCCGTATTTTTCAATAATTTCGTCTAAAATGCTTTTCAGTACATTAAATGGCCGGCCTTCGCAATATGTGTAGCGATTCTCGATGATTTGCCGCTCCTCATTCATCAAGACGGTATTTATTGATATCGAACCTAAATCAAGTCCGAGGTGTAAATGAGAGATAGGTTTCATTTCAGTTTGCTTCATACTCTTTCTCCTAAAATTACTATAAATCTTGCCTAATAGCAAGCTAAGATAATTACAAAATCGTATGCATTTCAAACAGAGGCCAAAAAATTAATTTCTTTGTCTTTTACCGCAAATCGCAATTTTACATTTTATAACTATTCAAATTGTATACATATAACTGTTTAACAATACTTTATAACTATTTTCAAACTTGCATTGTCTTACCTGAATACCGATATATTTAACAACTTAGAAACTGTCTAAATTTCTGTTTTACACTTTTATCAATCCCATGCCTTTAACTCCAATCTGAAGTTGAATATCATAACTCACAGCCCCTCATAGGTTTTTCATAAATAAGATTTTTCAACAGCATGCATTGCATAAAAGAAGTTCTCTTTTACTCGCCGATTTTTCCCCATCTTTGCAAATTAAAAACATTGAATATATGCCATCAGGCCTGCGAAGATATTTCAGACAAATTAGTAAGATCCTTATACCGGCAGCAATTACAATTTATGCTATTGCCTGCGCAACCATTGTTGCACCTACAGGAGGTCCGAAAGATGTGACACCGCCAAAAATTGTGAGTTCTCAACCACAAAACTTCTCTACCAATTTTAACGGGAACAAGCTTATCCTCACTTTCGATGAATATGTAGCTTTAAAAACGCCTGAAAAATTCATGCTTATATCGCCCCCGTTGAGCAAATTACCCGATATTAAATTAAAAGGTCACGATGTTATTATTAAACTGGAAGATTCGCTGCGAACCAATACTACGTATAATTTTTATTTCGGTGATGCAATCGTTGATATTACTGAAAGCAATCCGCTGACAAACTTCAATTTTGCATTCTCAACCGGCCCTGAGATTGACTCGCTCAGTTTGTCGGGGATTGTCAGCGATGCTTTTACACGTTTACCGGTTAAAGATGCTTATGTAATGCTTTATAATGATTTCGCTGACTCATTACCCATGAAGCAAATCCCAACGTATGTTTCACGAACAGCTGAAAATGGCAGTTTCAGCCTGAACAGTCTTGCCTCAGGCAAATACCGTGCTGTAGCTCTTGTTGACAAAAACAGCGATTATATATATAACCTGCCAACTGAAATAATAGGATTCAGCAGTGACTCAGTACAACCGTATCATTTGGCTGTTAATCCAAATGATACAACCCGGGTTTTGACAGATGCAGACAGGCAGAAACTGATTGCGATCAATATTTTCCCGGAACCCGACTCAACCCAACGTATTCTAAAAAGTGTTATAGCTGCTAGGAACAAATTATCCATCGCTTTCAGGTATAAAGTAACTGCGCCGGAATTTCGTGCTTTAAATTCAACTGATTCATTGCCCTGGGCCATACAGGAATGGAACCGGAACAATGATACACTCAGTGCCTGGTTACTCAACAAGCCCGATACGCTGAAACTCGAAGTTTCGGACCATGGAATTGTGATAGATACCGTTAAAATATCAACTACATTTAAAACAGGTGGAAAACCCAGAAAAGACGAAACCGTAGAAGAGTACCTCAAATATTCAACATCGGTAAACAGCAGAATGCTGGGATACAACAAACCGCTTATACTTACATTTGCCAACCCGGTGAAAGAGTATGATCTTAGCGCTTTACAGCTAACAATCAGAACTAAAACTGATACCAGCACGGTTGTTCCAGCGGCACAATTTACTGATAGTATTAAAAGAAATTTACTGGTAACATACAATTGGAATTCAACTGATGGTTACGACCTCTATGTTCCCAAAAACGCATTTACTGATATTTACGCCGACTCATGTGATTCGACACATGTGGTGTTTAAGATGAAAGCGATTGAAGAATATGGGAAATTCAAGCTGATTGTAACCCTGCAGAAATATGACCATCCTGTAATCATACAGTTGCTTACCGAAAAAGGAGCTGTTGTAGATCAACGAATAATTACGAACGAAAAGAGTATTGATTTTGGAATACTTGGGCCCGCCAAATACGGGTTGAAAGCCATTATGGATGTAAATGGCAATGGCCGGTGGGATACCGGTGAATTTATAAAGAAAATCCAGCCCGAAAAGGTTCTCATACATCCTAAAATATTTGATGTGAAAACCAACTGGGAACTGGAAGAAAATTGGGATTTGTAGGCCGGAAAGGCTACGCGGTTCAACAAAAAGAAGCAGAGCGTATTACTGAGCTTCGTTGCATTTATTGATGCAGGTAATGATATCGAGAAGCGTACTGTTTTTCAACGAATAATGAATCTGCTTACCATCGCGTTTTGAAGCAAGAATACCTTTGCTTTTCAGAATGTTAAGATGATGTGAGGCTGCGGCTTGCTCAATATGCAATGACTCATATATTTCAGTCACATTAAGTTTCTTGTTATTATTCAGCAATTCAATAATTGCAATACGCATTGGGTGAGCCATAGCCCTTAATTTACTTGCAGCAGCTTCTAGCTTTACAATGTCAAGTTTCAAATGATCGGTCATTTCTGTATGTTTTTTTGCAAAAGTATAAATAAATACATTACCAGATCGTAAATATGTAACTTTATTCATGCGTTTTATTCAAAATATCATAAAACACTGATAATCAAATATAATAAAATGTTAAAGTTTTCAAAATTCAGACAAATTCCGATTTGAAAGTAATCCTGCACGATAAATCGCGTGTAATTGGAACGCTATTCAAACAATTCAGTAAAAGCAAACTTGTTTCCATCAAACAAACCTTTATCACTCAGTTTCAATTCAGGGATCACCAGCAGAGCCATAAATGAGAGTGTCATGAAAGGAGCTTTTAATTGTCCACCCAATGCCATCGCTTTTTTATTGATCTGTTCGTACTTATCAGCTGCTTCATATCCGTCAATATCTGCCATTAATCCGGCTACAGGCAAAGGAAGTACATCCAGTTGTTGTCCATCCGTAACCGCTATTCCGCCTTTATTTGCAACCAGGCTGTTTATTACGGAAACCATATCTGCATCATTTGTTCCAATGCAAATAATATTATGACTGTCGTGTGCTACTGTCGAAGCCATTGCTCCGCGCTGCAATCCAAATCCGCGGATAAATGCAATTGCCGGTTTGGAAGGTTCATAACGGTTTATCACAGTAATTTTCAGGATATCGTTTTCAATATCGCTAATCACATTTCCATCTTTTATAAAAGGATCTGCTAATATTTTGGTGGTAACCAGATCGCCATCAAAAGCCTGTATCACTTTCAATTTACCATTTGAGGTTGGTACTTCAAGATCAGAAGCTTTAAATACCGGAGCTAAAAACCGGTTTGGCGCGTCATACTTAAAGGTGGGTAAAAGAGTTTTTCCTCCGGCAGCCACTAATTCGCCATTTATATAGGTTTGTTTTACGGTGAAATCCGTAAGATTGTCGATTAAAACAATGTCAGCTGCATCACCCGGTTGAAGAAGCCCGCAAGTAAGTTTATAATGCCTGACAGGATTTAGCGTACAAGCCCTTATAACATCCATTGGTTCATATCCGGCTTGCATCGCACGTTTGATTAGCAGGTTTATATGTCCGGCAACCAGGTCATCAGGATGTTTATCGTCGCTGCAGAACATAACTTTTTCCGGATGAGTGCCCAACAACGAAACCAGAGCGTCGAAATTTCGGGCAGCGCTTCCTTCGCGGATCAGAATATGCATGCCTGAATTAATCTTTTCTATCGCTTCGCTGATATCAGTACATTCGTGATCGGTTGATATTCCTGCAGCAGCATATTTTTTAATATCTTCAGTATTCAGTCCGGGAGCATGACCATCAACAGGTTTATTGTACTTTTTCGCTGAGTTTAGTTTATGATGAACTTCCTCATCTCCAAATATCACACCGGGAAAATTCATCATTTCTGACAGATAAAAAATATCATCCCGTTTAAGCAACTGATCGATCTGCACCGAATCAATAACAGCACCTGATGATTCAAAACCGGTTGCGGGAACACATGAAGGCGCACCAAAGTGAAATTTAAACGGAGTCAGTTTCCCGTTATTGATCATAAAATCAACACCTTCCAAACCCAAAACATTGGCTATCTCATGAGGATCGGATACAGTGGCTGTTGTTCCATGCACTACAGCAAGCCGGGCAAATTCAGCCGGCACCAGCATGGAGCTTTCAATATGTACATGAGCATCAATTAATCCGGGTAAAATAAATTGTGCTTCAGCAACATCGCACGGAGTTACTGAAACTATTTTGCCGTCAGCAACCTCAACTTTGCCCGGGAATATTAACCCGGAAACAACATCAACAACCTGGCCGGAGAGAGTGAAGGATTTTTGCATATCAATAAATTTACAAGGGAATAATCCGATACAAAAGTAACGGATTAGGTTTGGGTTTTGAAGGATAATTTTGAGTTGGAGTTCCTAATGCCTCTTATGCCGACTTGTAAACCGGAATAAGCTCAAGATGCTGATCAGAGAAATACTTTTTTGCTGTTGTATAATCAGTAGTAAAGCCTAATAAAAAACCACCTCCGCCGGAGCCACAGAGTTTAAGCTGAAATTTACCGGAATCTAATCCCCATTGCCATGCTGGCATAAAATTTTCTGGAATCATATTGGTAAAATGCTTGAGCTGAAAGGTTGAGACTTTAATAAGTGATTCGAAAAATGAACGCATATTACCGCTCAGTATATCCGAAATGCATTGGTTTACCCAGGGAATATAGTCGGTTTTAAAAATATTTTCATACTCTTTGAAACGCATCTGTTCCAGGAAATGATTGACCAACGGGCCGGTTTTCCCTATTTTTCCAGTGTCGACCAGGAAAATAACACCTTCACTTTCAAATTTACTTCGGGGTACACCGGTTATTGCAATATCATCACGTGAATGTATAAGCAGTGGATGTTGCAGGTAACAATTTAAAGGATCAATGCCACTGCTTTGCCCATGAAAGAGAGATTCGAGCCGGGAAAAAATTTCCTTTAGCTTACTGATATTAACACCCGAAATAGATTCATTAGACTCAATTTTATTGGTACAATACCGGTCGTAAATAGCTGCTACCAAAGCACCTGAACTACCAATGCCATAACCCTGCGGAATATTGGATTCAAAATACAGGCCGTTTTCGATATCCCGGGAAAGGGCCTTAAACTCAATGTTACAAGGCATTTCAGCTTTTGCTTCAAGCTCAAGCATATAGCCAAGGAATTCCTTCAATTGTTTGTTCGATAATACTGCGAACTCGTAATCCGTGTATTTGTCGTCGTCAATAAAACTTAGCTGACCAGTGAAATGCGTGTACGGAATCGTTAGCCCTTTGGAATTGAACAGAATGCTATACTCACCAAATAACAATACTTTACCGTAGAAAATATCTGCTTTTTTACTCATCATTTTTTTTTTACAAAAACCTGTTGTGAAATAACTTAAAGTAAATTATCCGACTTTAATAGGACCTTTACCAAAGAAATCATCAATGCGTATGTTTTGTTTAATTTTTATATCTAAATCTTCAACAATTAATTTATTTACTTGTTCAATCTGATTTTCAAAATAAATTAAATGGACATTAGGCCCGGCATCCAGAGTAAAACAGATATCAAGGCCGGTTTCTTTCCTGATTTCCTGAATACGGCTTATAATCCTCACAGTTTCAGGATGCATCAGCATAAAACCATCATCCGATGTCATCATCAGCGCATGCAAAGTAAGGGCTTCATTTTCAACAATCCGTATAAAAGTTTGCTTATCGCCTGTTTTTATTGCTTCGAGCAAAGACGCAGTATTTCTTCCGGCCTGTTTTATCCTGGCTTCGGCAAACGGATGGCCAATCATCCGGTTATGTCCTTCGGAACTGGAAACTGATTTTTCCTTGCTGTTAACAATAATTATTGTGTCCCTGAGTGTGGTAAAAACCGGATGAATTTCCGTTACAGGTACTGCAACCTGATCCGACGAACCGGGCAATGCTTTAGTCAGCCCCCAAACCGATAAACCCGGAAACACTGACCTGCAGGCGCTGCCCGAACCAAGTCGTGCCACGTAGGAAGCTTTGAACCTGAATTCGTTTTCATCCAACAAAATACCATTCAGTTCCATATCGAGTGAGCACAAACAAAGCGCCAACGCACTGAATGCCGAAGCTGACGAAGCTATTCCGGCTGAATGGGGGAACGTATTATGGGTTTCAATTTTCAGACTTACCTGCTCAAGCCAGGGAAAAATATCTGTAATTGATTGGAGAAACGTAATCATCCGTTTGCCGAAAGCTGCATTTTGTTTGCCTTCGAACCAAAAATCAAGCTCAACTGCTCCTTTGGTTTCACGCGGTGAAGCTGTAAGCCTGGTTTCAGTATATGCTTTTGACAGCGTCATGCTCAGCGAAGGATTTACAGGAAGTTGCCGGCCGGTTTTTCCCCAGTATTTTACAAGCGCGATATTGCTTGGCGAATGCCATGAAACTGTGACAGGCTTTGATAGAGCTGATGTTAATCCGGAACCGTGAAAATCAGAGTTAGTCATCTGAAAATTATATTTGGATGCTAAAGTACAATATCGTTGAAATTAAAAACTATTTCGAGGCCTTTACTTTTCAGGTAAGCAGTTAGTGAACCCGGATCATCGTACCAGGTTAGCATGCAAAAATCACCACCCCAGGCACCTAATGATTTTACTTCTCCCGGAAGATCACTGAACATTGTTTGCCTGACTGAAGGCGCATTTAATAATCTACTTATTAAAATTTCGTGTTCGCGTATAATCTGTTCAAACTCATGAAGTGTTGCTGCTGTTAGCATCCGCTTTGTTAAAGCTGTTGCAGAATCAACAATACCTTTATCCGGATTTGAATTCCGGTTGCGGTATTTCTGTATTCCTTCTGCCGAGTCTTGTTTATTCCCCTGGTAAACGAAATAGATATGATCAGCGAACGCGGGCGAAAAGGGTACCCGCTCAAAAGCGGGTTTATTTCCCTGCAGCGAATAAAGTAAAGGTCCGTTACTGATTGCACAAGCAATATCATAACCTGAACCTTTGGAAACTTCGAAGTGAAGTTCGAAAGGATCAATTCCGGCCCAACCGGCTACGGCAGAAATAAGCGTTGAACTGCTGCCAAGTCCCCAGAGTAATGGATAATTTAATGTGGAAATAACGTTACAACCTGGGATTGAAGTACAAAATTGAGGATTGATTTTTTGAGCCGCGATCAATAAACGTTGGGGATGTTTTGCGATATCCGTATTACTGCATTCAATTATGCTGAAGTCATTTATAGCATATTTTCCGCTGAACCATGTGGAACCGTCATTTGCTATTGATTGCCAGGATATAAATCCCAGGTTATTCTCTTCAGCACATAAACGTTGTCCGAATTTTAACGGCACTGCCAAAGCCTCTGCGCCATTGAGCACAAGGTATTCGGAAGTAAGTAATAATTTGGCGTTATAGTAGGAGTTGAATTGCAATTTTCTATCTAACATTACAGAGACGCGATGTTTAGCTCTCAAGATTAATATTTATGTGGTTTTAGAGAAAAGAGATATCGGTGTGCTATTTTATTTTTTTGAGGTT
>JAIFMH010000323.1 GCA_020048595.1 Bacteroidota bacterium
TTCGAAATGGTTCTGAGTGAAGAATTTGGACGCATGGTTTCTTACAACCATCCTTATATTACAAGCGTTACTCTCGAAGATGCTATTCAGAAGCCAAACCTGGTAACTCTTGATACAGCTCTTATGAAAACCGCCCGCGGACTGGGAATCAGTTTCGGAAACGATCAGATTGCTTTAGAAGAATAATCTGGAATCCCATAATAATATTGAAAAAACCTCCTACATGGAGGTTTTTTTTTGCATTTCCGTAGAGACGCGATGCTCGCGTCTCTGCGAAAATGGTACAATATACCGCAGAGACGCAAACATTGCGTCTCTGCGAAAATATTCCAATATACCAAGAGACGCAAACATTGCGTCTCTACACAAATAACGGACAAAAATGTCTATTTTTACGACCCTATTAAAATTGAAAAATGGCAGAATGCATACATTGCGGGCAGGATTGTGGTAAAAATCCGGTGATTTGGGATGAAAAACCATTCTGTTGCAACGGTTGCAGCATGGTGTACCAGATACTGTCGGAAAAGAAACTGGATCGGTATTATGATATGATGCCGACACCCGGAATCCGCCTCGATCAGGAAAATACTTCCGGTACCCGGTATGCGTATCTCGATAATGAAGAAATCCGCTTAAAACTGCTCGATTTCTCTGATGGCGGCATTTCCCGTGTTAATCTTTTTATTCCTGCAATCCACTGCAGCTCATGTATCTGGCTTCTCGAAAACCTGGATACGCTGCATCCCGGAATTATGCATTCGCATGTGAATTTTGTGAGGAAAGAAGTAAGTATCACATTCCGCGAAAGTGATATTTCCCTTCGGCAGGTTGTGGAGCTTTTACATACCATTCATTATATACCGGATATAAGCTATAACAAAGAAAAGAAAGACGATCATCAGAAAGCAAACCGACGGATGATTATGAAAATTGGCGTTGCTGGTTTTGCATTCGGAAACATTATGCTTCTCAGTTTTCCTGATTACCTGCCTGGTGGCGAAGCAATTGACGAATTGATGGCGGGAACATTTGGTATTGTCTCTTTTATTTTGGCTTTGCCGGTTATCACATTTTGCAGCAGCGATTTCTTTTTGTCAGCATTTAAAAGCTTACGCAAGAAGATCATAAATATTGATTTGCCTTTATCTATTGGTATTCTCGCACTTTTTCTCGAAAGCAGTTACGAAATTTTCAGTGGTGCAGGCACAGGCTATATGGATTCACTGGCAGGTTTGCTCTTTTTTATGCTGATAGGTCGCTGGTATCAAAGCCGTACATATCAATCTTTATCTTTCGATCGCGATTATCGGTCATATTTTCCGATTGCCGTTACACGATTACTTGACGGGAAGGAAGATTTTGTACAGTTAAAAGACCTGAAAACCGGCGATATAATTTTAGTCAGAAATGGAGAGTTAATACCGGTTGATTCAATATTAACGGATGGCGAAGGGAATATTGATTACAGTTTCGTAACCGGAGAATCGATTCCGGTAGCTAAAAAAACGGGTGATTTTGTTTTTGCAGGCGGAAAGCAATCCGGGGCAGCCATCAAACTCAGGGTTGAAAAAGAAGTTGCTCAGAGCTATCTCACTCAATTATGGAATGAGGATAAACTCGGTACCGAAGGAGAAATACAGATGCAATCGGTTATAACCAAAGTGAGTCATTATTTTACTCTTGTTATACTCGCAATTGCATTCAGCGCCGGAGTTTATTGGTCGTTTACTGATTTTGGGAAGGCGGTTTATGTATTTGCGTCCATTCTTATCGTTGCTTGCCCTTGTGCATTGTCACTTACAATTCCTTTTACGTTTGGAAATGTAATGCGGGTTTTTGGGCGTAACGGCTTTTATATTAAAAATACAGAGGTGATTGAAAAGCTCACTCATGCCGATACGGTTGTATTTGATAAAACCGGCACACTTACCCATTCCCGTACCATGAATATCGGTTGGGAAGGAAGTGAACTCAACCCGAAGGAAGAGCAGTTTATACGATCAGTGGCCCGAAATTCAACTCATCCGCTTTCGGTAATGGTTAGCGAATGGTTGCCTGTAAGCGCATTGCTGGATGTAGAAGGGTATAAAGAAATCAGCGGCCTTGGAATAACCGGGAAGGTTGATGGGCACCGTATCATGCTTGGTTCAAGAAAGTTTATTGCCGGAAATGATGCTTCTGATGAAAGTAAAATATCATCAGTGTACGTGTCAATCGACAATAAACTCCGTGGTTTTTTTAAAATGGAGAACCATTACCGCGAAGGATTGAGTGAAGTGCTTGATGGAATGCACCATATGCAGCTCCATTTATTAACTGGTGATAATAATTCGGAAGAGGAGAATCTTAAATCATACTTTAGGACTGAAACTCAGCTACATTTCAACCAAACTCCTGTCGATAAGCTTGATTATATCAATGAGCTGAAACAGGAAGGCCGAAATGTAATAATGATAGGCGACGGTTTAAATGATGCAGGTGCTCTGCTGAAAGCTGATATCGGAATTACAATTGCTGATGATATCTATCATTTTTCGCCTGCCTGCGATGCAATATTAGCCTCATCCATGTTTGGCCGCTTGCAGGATTATTTGAAGTTTTCAAAATCAGCAATGAAAATAGTTTATGTCAGCTACCTGATTTCTTTCCTTTATAATATAGTCGGCCTGACCTTTGCGGTACAGGGATTATTGTCGCCGGTATTTGCAGCCATTTTGATGCCGTTAAGTTCTATCTCGGTTGTTACTTTTGCAAGTTTGTCGGTTTCAGCACTTTCGAAAGCCAGAAAATTTTAATTTAATACAATCTGTACTTAATTGAATCAGGTACCGGATTACTTGTTTTTTTTGCCCATTACTTACGGTTGTTAATAATATGTTAATTTGGATATATATTAAAGTATTATCGTTCAGCTACATATATGTTTATTAGGAATTATTCTAAATTGCCAATCGCCTGACCTTTGTAATACCTGATTCAATATCTTTGGCTAATTCAATATTCCAATACCTAAATGAGTGTAATAGTAGTACTGATAGGTTTCAGTTTAGTTGTCGCTTCTGGTTTCCTGATTGCTTTTTTATGGGCAGTTAAATCCGGTCAGTACGATGATGATGTATCGCCATCCATCAGGATTTTATATGATAATGAAGAGAATAAATCCGAACAAACAAATACAAACCAAAACAAAGTTTAGTTAAACCAAAAAGCGTATGGAATTACAAAAATTTTACTACGACAACAAAATTGTTAAGCAGTTTGCCTATGCCACCATATTTTGGGGAGTAGTGGGCATGCTGGCCGGGGTATTGATTGCCACGCAAATGGTATGGCCTGCCGCAAATTTCAATTTGCCTTACTTAACATTCGGGCGTTGGAGACCGGTTCACACCAATGCAGTGATTTTTGCATTTGTTGGTAACGGCATTTTTACAGGATACTACTATTCATTGCAACGCTTACTCAAAACAGGTATGGCTAGCCAGTGGATGTCAAAAGTTCATTTCTGGGGCTGGCAATCTATAATTGTGCTTGCGGCAGTTTCATTACTTGCCGGTTTCACAACCGGTAAAGAGTATGCCGAGCTTGAATGGCCTATCGACATTCTGATCGCTGTGATCTGGGTAATTTTCGGTTGGAATATGATGTGGACAATCCTTAAACGCAGGGTAAAACACATTTATGTGGCTATATGGTTTTACATTGCTACGTTTGTAACAGTTGCTATTCTTCACATTGTTAACTCAATGGAAATTCCCTGGTCGCTTTTTAAAAGTTACCCGGTTTATGCAGGTGTGCAGGATGCGCTTGTACAATGGTGGTATGGACATAATGCAGTTGCATTTTTCCTTACAACTCCTTACCTCGGGCTTATGTATTATTTTATGCCTAAAGCCGCAAACCGCCCGGTTTATTCTTATAAGCTGAGTATTCTGCATTTCTGGGCACTTATATTCCTTTATATCTGGGCAGGACCACACCATTTATTATACCAGGCTTTGCCAAACTGGGCACAATCCTTGGGTACTGTATTCTCAATTATGCTTATTGCTCCGTCGTGGGGAGGTATGATCAATGGTTTACTAACTTTACGTGGCGCATGGGACAGGGTTCGGGAAGAGCCGGTACTCAAATTCTTTGTGGTTGCTGTTACCGCTTATGGTATGTCAACTTTCGAAGGCCCTATGCTTTCGCTAAAAAATATTAACGCAATCAGTCACTTTACCAACTGGACTGTTGCCCACGTGCATATCGGAGCGTTAGGATGGAATGGTTTCCTCACTTTTGGTATGATCTACTGGCTGTTCCCACGCATGTTCGGAACTAAACTTTATTCAAATAAACTGGCTAACCTGCATTTCTGGTTAGGTACGCTTGCCATGTTATTTTATTCCATTCCATGGTATATCCTAACTACCTGGAAATCGTCACCCAGATCATGCCTATGTATTACATGAGATTATTTGGTGGCTTGCTTTATTTTGCAGGAATGTTTATTCTTGTATACAACATTTATAAAACGGTGAAAGCTGGATCTTTTATCGCCATGGAAGCTGCCGAAGCTCCAGCTCTCGAAAAAGAGGGCGCCCGGAAATCAGGCGAAAGCTACCATCGTTTTATCGAGCGTCGTCCGGTTCAATTTATGATTTTGTCTATTGTTGCCATACTAATTGGTGGAATAGTTGAAATTGTTCCTACTTACCTTATTAAATCAAATATCCCGACTATAGCAACTGTTAAACCATACACACCACTCGAGTTGCATGGTCGTGATATATATATCAAAGAAGGTTGTTATACATGCCACTCGCAAATGGTAAGACCATTCAGGTCGGAAACGGAACGCTACGGCGAATATTCAAAAGCCGGGGAGTACGTATATGATCATCCGTTCCAATGGGGATCGAAACGTATAGGTCCCGATTTGTGGCGCGAAGGTGTTAAAAGCGGCCCGCTTTATAAACCTGATTCATGGCATTACAACCACTTTATGGATCCGCAAAAAATCAATGCCCAATCCATTATGCCAAAATATCCATGGCTTGCCGAAAGTGAGATTGATATAGAGTCAACTCCCGCAAAGATCAGGGTAATGCAATATCTTGGTGTTCCATATCCCGAAGGTTACGATCTGAAAGCCAATGATGACGTAAAAGCTCAGGCTGAAAAAATTGCAGCCGGACTCAGGGCAGAAGGAATAGACATAACAGCATCCAAGCAGATAATAGCTCTGATCGCTTATATTCAGCGCCTTGGTACTGACGTTGGAGACAGTAAAACAGCTCAAAAATAATTAAACGGAAAACACATCATGGGAATAGTTTCACGCTTATTTGACAGTATCGACGGAATCTACTGGTTCCCGATCATCGCTCTTGCACTTTTTATTGTTTTCTTTAGCCTGATAGCAGTTCATACTCTTACGATGCAAAAGAGCAAAGAAGAAGAATGTGGTATTTTGCCTTTCGAAAACGATGAACAGATTCAATCACGTGAAGTGTAAGTTAAACCCTCAATAAAAAGAAATATGAGCAATTCAGAAGACTATAAAAATCACCAGGAAGAACCTGAAATTGACGAATTAACCAATGATAGATATCTTGGCGGCCATGAATATGACGGCATTAGGGAACTTGATAATAAGTTGCCGCGTTGGTGGGTTTACCTGTTTTATGTAACAATAATTTTTGCTGTAGTTTATATGCTTGGTTACCACGTTACCAAATGGTGGCCGCTTCAGGATGAGGAGTATAAAAACGAAATGGCAGTGCAGGATGAAATTAAAAAAGCCAATCCTGATCCTGTTTTTGACATTGAAGCTATGGTTCCAATGACCGCTGCTGCAGATCTGGCCGCCGGACAGGATACTTACAAAAAAATCTGTTCAGTGTGTCACGGTCAGAAAGGCGAAGGGCTTGTCGGACCTAATTTTACTGATGAGTACTGGATTCATGGTGATTCAACAAATAATACCATTTCGATTAAGAACCTTTACCAGGTTGTAATTGATGGCGTTATTGAAAAGGGCATGATTCCGTATAAGGATCAGTTGAGTCCTGTTCAGATACAGCAGGTTTTAAGTTATATACTTACGCTGCAAGGAACAAATCCTCCAAATCCTAAAGCTCCGCAAGGGCCCAAATACGAGAAAATTAGTTAGAATACGCATTTAACCTTTGCATTGCTACTTTTTTTATAACCTGATTATGAAATTCTAATTATCCAAAATGAAGGCTGTGGAGTTTTTGCTCTCCACAGTCTTTTTTAATTTTACCTGAAAATACATAGCATGGAAGAGTTTGAAGAATTTGATGACTTTCGTGACAAACAGTCAACCATTGGAGATGATGGAAGCAGGGTATGGGTTTATCCTAAAAAACCCAAAGGTACACTGTATAATTACCGGAAAATAGTATCCTTATTCCTGGTTGCTATTTTTGTTATACTGCCTTTTATCAAAATAAAAGGGGATCCTCTCTTGCTGTTTAATTTTCTGGAACGGAAATTTATCATATTCGGCGTAATGTTTTATCCGCAGGATTTCCATTTGTTCGTTCTTTCAATGATTGCTTTTATTGTTTTTGTAGTGCTGTTTACAGTTATTTTCGGAAGGATTTTCTGTGGGTGGATATGTCCTCAAACCATTTTTATGGAATTTGTGTACCGCCAGATTGAATATTGGATTGAAGGGAATTACAGTCAGCAGAGGAAGTTAGATACATCGCCACTTGATTTTAATAAATTCTGGCGCAAAGGCTCAAAGCACATTATCTTCTATATGATATCCTTTATATCGGCCCACTTTTTTCTGGCTTACATTTTTGGTATCGATTATGTGGAAGACCTGATTTTAGATGGTCCCAAAGCTCACCTGGCAGGATTTGCAGGAGTAATTGTTTTCAGCGCGGTGCATTATTTTGTTTTCGCGAAATTACGCGAACAGGTATGCATTATTATTTGTCCATATGGCCGTTTGCAAGGAGTATTGCTCGATCGGAATTCAATTGTTGTAAGTTACGATCACAAAAGAGGCGAGCCCCGGGGAAAGTATAATCCACTCGAAGACCGTGAGGCAAAAGGCAAAGGCGATTGTGTTGAATGTGGCAGTTGCCAGGCTGTGTGCCCAACAGGTATTGATATACGTAATGGCACCCAGCTTGAGTGTATTAACTGCACCGCCTGTATTGATGCATGTGAT
Organism: Bacteroidota bacterium; assembly: GCA_020048595.1. Taxonomy (GTDB): domain Bacteria; phylum Bacteroidota; class Bacteroidia; order Bacteroidales; family UBA4417; genus UBA4417. The sequence goes on from JAIFMH010000323.1 coordinate 7,202, forward strand.
TCCGTTATGCAACGTGTTAAGAAACCAAAAGGACTTATCCGCTATGCATCCGAACGTAGTATTGCCGATAAAACCAAGTTGAAATTTAACATCCGGATATTGTTTTATTCAGTTGTACTGAGCGGTTTGCTTATACTTATTGCTTTTCTGTTTTCGATACGTACTGAAATTGAATCCACTATTCTCCGTCAGAAAGGAACCATGTTCCAGGAATACGATTCGTTGCATTATAGTAACATATACAGTATACAGGTGATTAATAAAACGCGGGAAGCTCTGCCTGTTGAATTGAAGCTTGATGAACCCGAAAGCGGTGAACTTAAAATGGTAGGCGATCCTTTGATCGTTGAAAAAGGACAGGTTGGCGAAGCTCAGTTTTTAGTGCTGATCCCGAAAAAAGATTTGAAGTCATCAAATACTAAGGTTGAATTTAAAGTCCTTAGTAATGGAAAAGAAATGGATGAAATAGAATCCACGTTTGTCGGGCCAAATTCGCTGGACAGGAAGTAGACAAGGAAACGAGAGGACGAAGTTGATAAGAGAGGAGCGAAGAGGCGACTAGGCGAGGGGCGAATTAGAAGAGCGAAAGGAGAAATAGTGAAAGAAAACCTGACAGCGTCTGACAGGCCTGTCAGTGTTTGCGAATTGGGGAATTGTGGGATTGTGGAATAGGAGAATACGGAAATAGAAAATGGGAATTAGAGACGAGGGAATGAAATATTTATTCAATTTGAGTACCTTTGGAAAAACAAGATAATACAGTATTACAAATGAAAATAAAATTTGACTGGGGAACTGGTATTACCATATTTATTGCATTGTTTCTGCTTGCTAATGCTTTTGTTATATACAAAAGTTTTCAGCAAAAAAATGACCTGGTAGCCAAAGAATACTATCCTGAAGGCCTGGAATACCAGAAACAGATTGATCGTTTTGCCAAAACTAACGCCTTATCCGGAAAAATAGTAATCAGTGAGGACAAGCTCGGTTTGGTGATTACCTATCCGTACGATCTGAAAGGAAAAGATGTTAAAGGTGAAGTGGTATTTTTCAGACCATCGGATGAAAATGCTGATTTTCACGACAGCATTCGATTTGATACCTCAATGATCCAACGGATTCCGGTTGAGAAGTTTATTAAAGGCAAGTATGTGGCTAAGTTTTTCTGGAAAATGGATGGAAACGAATATGCTAATGAAAGTAGTTTCAGAGTGAATAAATAACTTATTAAATAGAAAATAATAAATAGTTAAAGGACTGTGGAGGAATGTAATCCCTAAATCCTAATCCCCAAAACTTAACACCTTTACAACCATGTTTCTTTGGACTGCATTTATAGTAGGATTAGTAGGCAGCGCGCATTGTGCCGGTATGTGCGGACCAATAGCACTTGCTCTTCCGCTTAAGAGTGATAATTGGTTTACCCGGGTTGGCGGCGGCTTAATTTATAATGTTGGCCGTATTATTACATACATGCTGCTGGGAGCAATTTTTGGATTGTTGGGAAAAGGGTTGCATATGGCAGGTTTCCAGTTATGGGCATCCATTGTAATTGGAATAATGATGATTGCGCTTGTAGTGGTTCCTCTGATTTTCAGGAAAATGCCATCGCTGAATAATGTGTTCGAAAGCTACTCAGCACGACTCTTAGGCGGATTTAGAAATATGTTTCGTAAAGGCGGTACTTTATCTTTGTTTGGTATTGGCTTATTGAATGGAATTCTGCCCTGTGGCCTGGTTTACGTGGCTGTGGCGGGTGCAATAAACTCCGGCGATGTAGTTTCGGCAATGATGTATATGGCTTTATTCGGAGCCGGGACTATTCCTGTTATGCTTGCTGTTTCGCTTGCTGGTACCATGATCAGTTTGAAACTCCGGATTTTTGTAAATAAACTTTCTCCCTACGTAATTGTTCTGCTTGGTGTTCTATTCATACTGCGAGGTTTATCTTTGGGAATCCCGTATGTGAGTCCTAAAGCAGAAGCACTTACGCCGGTGGTTGAAAAGGCGCACAAGTGCTGTAATCCGGATCAATAAAAAACTTTCAGTAAAAAGGATAATATCACTCATTAATCAATAATTTTGCACAAATAAACTAATACACTATGAAAACCAAAAATTTTATTGCTTTTGCTATGGCAGGCTTCTTCGGACTTGCTTTGATTACATCATGTGGTGGCGGGAAAACCGGCGACCAAACTACAACTGACAGCACGGCTGTTAAAGAGGAGGCCGCTCCTGCAGGTGCCAGCGCCGAGCAATTGGCTTTAGGTAAAAGCATCTACGAAACACCCGGTAAATGTATTACTTGTCACCAGGCTACGGGTCAGGGTATTGCAAATGTTTTCCCGAATTTAGTTGGATCTGAATTCTTACTCAATCAGAAAGTTCTTGCTGTTACACAGGTTTTGAATGGTTCAGAAAAAGTTGGAAATAAAACAATTAAGTATCCTGCTCCTATGCCACAGCAAGTTGGGTCTTTGGATAGCGCAGTTGCTGTTATAAATTACGTATTGGTCAACTTTGGAAACAATGGGGGCTTTGTTACAGCCGAAGAAGTTAAGGATATTGTTATTGAACCACGTAAATAAGTTGAATACAGAAAATAGTATAAGGGAGTTTCGACTCCCTTTTTTTATGCAACCACATATCAGACAATCTTAGGATATCAGATTAAAATTGTTTCTAATTAGTAGCTTAATCAATACACAGATTCTTTAATTTATCCAGGCTGCCTTTGTAAACATTAAAATCCACATTTCCACGAATACCATCAACTTTTCCCTTTTCACTATGCTGCCAGAGTATCCATGGAGTATTAAATTCATTATAAAAACGGTCGTG
>JAIFMH010000142.1 GCA_020048595.1 Bacteroidota bacterium
TTGTCGCCTCCGCCTGAGGAAGGCAGTGTTACCGTGCCTCCATTCCTGTCGAGAGTAAGCTCAGTCCCGCTGATCGAAATCTTCTGAAGTTCATTGGCCGGGTCGGCATCGGCGTCGTTGTTGTTCTGAACGTCTTTAGCGTAGAGGGCGTAAGGAACACTCAGTAACTGGCTGGTGCCCATCCATTGATAAGATGAACCTGCATCGGGGTCCATCTCCACTTTCACAAAATAAGTGTCGGCTCCCCAGTTGATCCCGGTGAAGTTACCGGAAACAAGAGCTCCAAGGCCGATTTCAAGATCGACCAGGCCAAAAGCATTGGTAGTTCTTGAATGTGTTTCGCTGTATACGGACGAACCGCTGGTACTTCCCCGGAGGAAGCTGATGCGGAAGGAAACATCCTTACCGGCAAGTACATTGCCTGTACCATCGCGGGCAACAGCCTGGTATTTGATAGCCTGGGGAGTTTGGGCTGACAGACTTAATCCCAGGAAAATTATAACGAGTATAACAATGGTTTTCATCTTTGATATATTTTAAGAATTATTTTAATTTATCATTTCCATTCGGTTTTTAAAATGATTGAATCGTCTAAACAGGTATCAATCTATAGACCGGAAGCCTCACTAAAAACATTGAAAAACAGGAGAACAAGGCTTTGTTGCTGTCGCTGACATAAGTTTGGTGCGGGAACGTTTGTGAAATATGCACAATATCCCTATTGCAGAAAAGCGCAGCAATAACTGGAATACACTTATTTTTAAAATGAAGAAATTCATCAGTCAGCAGGATTTACCTCAATTGAGCAACAAATGATACGTTTCTTGCCTTTTAGTCGGAGGATTTAGCTTTGATGAGAAGGAGCGCATAAAGTTCAATTGTATGCAACTCATAAGTTCTGGACTAGTTTTAAACCAGGCTCAGAAATAAGTCAAAATAGAAATATAGCAGGAACGAGTCAGTACTTTACAATTTTAAAAGTTTTTTCGGAAGTATCTGTATCATTCGCAATTTTCAGCATATAATACCCGGGTGCCAGCAGTTGAATGTTGATCTGTTCAACCTGGTTCGAGAATTCCTGCTGGCTGATTTGTTCTCCCTGTGAAGAATAAAGAGAAAACCTGAGTTTTGAAATGTTGCCTTTATTCAATTTAATGTTTACATCCCCGGAAGTTGGATTAGGATATACCTCTATATCAAATCCAGCCAGCGGAATTGGATCAATTGCTGTGACTACTAATTTACTTTGGTGGAATCCCTGGGTAAGGATGGTTCCACCGGAAGAGAAGGTTTCGACTATCGGTTCACCAATCGTCCATGATACCTGGAGATTAGCAGAATCGTGGATAGCTCCAGCAGATGAAATTACTTCCTGGGCCCAACTCTTACAAAAGAGCAACGGGAGCAGCCCGGCCAGGAAGAAAGTTATTGATTTCTTCATAGCGAAACATATTTAACTCTTAAAGATACGATATTTTTTTGAAATTTCAACCTTGAGTCCAGTCCGAAAAGGCAAAATCAGAGAATGCTTCTAAAACACTAATGCTCAAAATTACACAAATCGCTAATATTCAATACATTGATTTATATGAAATTTAGAGCTTTTTTTTGGCTGCAAATTACTTTTTGGAGTAGACACAAAAGTGAAACATAAAACCAGCACTTCGGCTTGTTTCGGCTTCGCTCAACAACCGCCGCTCAGTGCCCGTGAAACTACAAATCCCAACCCAAACAAAAAAAGACTACCCTTTTCAGAGTAGTCTTTCTATAATCAAATAACTATCAATTATTTAATTCAGAACCAGAACAGGAGTAATAAGACCCTTGCCTGTTTCAATGGCTTTTTCGTTTTCAGGAATCATTACGTGGTGACGGGCAGGAAGCGATTTCTCGAGTCCTTTATGAATATATTCCATTTCAACGATTGGTTTAAGTTTCAGAAAACCGCCAAGAACAATCATATTGAAAACTTTTGAAAGGCCAAGTTTACCAGCCATTTCAGCTGCTTCGATAGAATAAATATTTATATCTTTCCTTTCGGGCATCCGTACAATTCCATTTGGATCGAAAATAAGAAGTCCGCCAGGCTTAACGGTGTGTTCAAATTTGTCCATCGACTGCTGATTCAGAATAATAGCCGTATCATATTCGTGCAGAATAGGAGAACTGATGCGTTCGTCGCTGATAATTACAGTAACATTTGCTGTGCCACCGCGCATTTCGGGACCGTACGAAGGCATCCAGCTTACTTCTTTGTTTTGCATTACTCCTGAGTAAGCAAGGATTTTTCCCATCGAGAGAACTCCTTGTCCGCCAAAACCTGCTATGATTATTTCTTCAGTCATTGTTTTTGAAATTTTAATGCTTTTTGAAAATACTGAAAGCTATTTATCGTCATTCACTTTAATGTCGCCAATCGGGTAGAATGGGAACATGTTATCAACCATCCATTCGTTCGATTGACGCGGAGTCATTTTCCATCCTGAATTACAGTTCGAAACTATTTCGACAAAAGAAAGTCCTTTGTTTAGTTTCTGATTTTCAAAAGCTTTGCGAACGGCTCTTTTTGCTTTGCGAACAGCGGAAGGAGTATGAACTGCCTGGCGTGTAACATATAAAGTACCTGGTAAAGTTGCAACCAATTCAGTCATTTTAAGCGGATTACCCATGGTGGCAACATCACGGCCATAAGGTGAAGTACTCGATTTCATACCGGGAAGTGTAGTCGGTGCCATTTGACCGCCTGTCATTCCATATATACCATTGTTAATGAAAAAGATGGTCATATTTTCACCACGGTTGCAGGCATGAATGGTTTCGGCAGTACCAATGGCTGCTAAATCGCCGTCGCCCTGGTATGTGAAAACAAATTTTTCGGGAAAAAGCCGTTTTATAGCTGTTGCAACAGCGGGAGCACGGCCGTGAGATGCCTGTTGGATATCAACATTCATAAACTCATAAGCAAGTACTGAACAGCCTACAGGAGCAACAGCAATAGTTTCGGACTGGATTCCCATTTCTTCGATAACTTCCATAATTATACGATGGGCGGTACCGTGACCACATCCTGGACAATAGCTAAGATCTTTAGGCGTAAGCAGTTCCGTACGTTTGTAAACAACGTTTTCCGGTTGCAGTATTTCAGGGTTTGTTTTAAATTCTGCCATAATCCTATCCTCCGATAATTTGTTTCTTCAATGCTTCTACAATTTCTGAAGGTGAATGTACAATTCCACCATAACGGCCAAAATGTTCAACCGGCACACGTCCTTCAACAGCTAACTGCACATCTTCTATCATTTGACCGGCACTCATTTCAACACACAAAATGCCTTTTACTTTTGACGTCATTTCCTTGATAACTTTTTTTGGAAACGGGAATAATGTGATAGGCCTCAAAAGACCGACTTTTATTCCTTCTGAACGTGCAATTTCTATAGCTTTCTGGCAGATGCGGGCGCTGGTACCATAAGCTACAAATGCATATTCAGCATCTTCGCAGGAAATCTTTTCATAGCGTACTTCATTTTCTTCGATAGCACGGTATTTCTTCTGAAGTTCATGATTATGTTGTTCCATTTTAATGGATTCGAGGTCGAGCGAAGTGATGATATTGTGCTCTCGGTCAGGCGTTTTTCCAATGGTTGCCCAGGGTGTATTTTTCCTGATCTCTTCCATGGTGAACCGTGGTTTTTGAACATCCAGCATTACTTTTTCCATCATCTGGCCAATAGCTCCATCCGATAGTATTAAAACAGGATTCCTGTATTTAAAAGCCAGTTCAAATCCTAAACCTGCAAAATCGGCCATTTCCTGAACCGAAGCAGGAGCAAGAACGATCAGTTTATAATCGCCGTGACCGCCGCCTTTTGTACTTTGAAAGTAGTCGGATTGTGAAGGTTGGATAGTTCCTAACCCTGGTCCTCCCCGAACAACATTTAAAATAAGGCAAGGAAGTTCAGCTCCTGCGATATAAGATATTCCTTCCTGTTTCAGGCTTATTCCGGGGCTGGATGAAGAAGTAAGAACACGTTTTCCGCAGCCTGCTCCTCCATAAACCATATTTATAGCAGCTATTTCACTTTCAGCCTGCAAGGTAACCATTCCGGTGCGCTCATGTGTTTTTTGCGCCATCAGGTATTCCATTACTTCCGACTGCGGAGTGATAGGATATCCAAAATATCCATCAGCACCAGCACGGATACACGCTTCGGCAAAAGCTTCATTGCCTTTCATTAACCGTAATTCTTTCATACTATGGTTAGTTATTAATCTTTAGTCATTAAATTTCTTACGGTACACTGTAATGGCACCATCAGGGCAAACTACAGCACAGTTTGTACAACCTGTACACAAATCGTTGGTAGGCATTGCATAATGATAGCCTTTCCTGTTCACTTGTTTAGCCATAGCTATAACTTCTTCAGGGCAAGCCGGAATGCAAACCTCGCACCCTTTGCACCTTTCGATATCAACTACGATTTCACCTCTGTTTTTTGCCATAATATTTTAAGTGTTTCACTGAATTTTAGGTTGCGAAGGTAGATAATAACTTGCAATTTGGAAGCTTTATTCTACGTAAATAAAATTAATCCGCTAATTTAAAACGAATTTAGATTATTCCATATTTTATTTTGAAAGAAGATTGAAGTCGGGAGTAAGGAGTAAGGAGTAAGGAGTCGGGAGTAAGAAGTAGAAGTAGGGAGTCGGGAGTCGGAAGTCGGGAGTCGGAAGTCTGATGTCTGATGTCGGGAGTCGGAAGTATGGATCGTTATGCAGCCCCCTTTCGCCCATCGCCCTTTCGCGTTGTCGCCCCTCGCCCTGTCGCCCCTCGCACCCTCGCCCTTAAACAACCGGATGATGTTGGTGGAATTTTTTCAGTCTGTATTCCAGTTCAGGGAATTGAGTGCGTTTAACAAGCGAAACACATGCACGGAGACCTTCAGTATGTTCGCTTCCTGTGATGGTTAAAGAAATTGCGCTGATTCCGTAATAAAGTAATTCTCCGATCAAATCCGGACCATCAAATCCCGGGTACATTATTGTAAAATAAAATCCATCAGCAATAGGCTGGTCAATATCTTTATCGTACACAATCCTGAATCCATTATCCACAAAGAGTTTCTTCATGATTTTCGCTTTCTCACCGTATTCCTTTACTTCTTCAACAAAATTGAATTTGCCTTCATTTGCTGCTTTCAGAATGGCAGCCAGTGCATATTGAGCTGAGTGTGCTGTTCCTGAACTCAGTGAATAAACTGTGCCGAAAATCATGGCACGTCCAAACTGATTGCTGGTATAATTCCGTAATAAATCGTCGGAAGTACTGTTGAACAATTTATCGCTTATTACCATCATTCCGATCCGCTGACCGGCATAGCTGAATGCCTTGGAACTGCTGATAAGAAGAATATAGTTATCCGTGTATTTAGCAACAGTAGGCTGGTAAGGAGGAACACCGGGTTTGCTGTAATCCTTGCGGAAATCCATTCCGAAATAAGCCAGGTCTTCTAAAATAACAACATTATACTTATTTGCCAGATCACCGATTATTTTGAGCTCCTCGTCGTTGAAGCAGATCCAGGAAGGATTGTTCGGGTTTGAATACAATACGGAATGAATATTCCCCTTTGCAAAATACGATTCAAGTTTTGCGCGGAGTTTTTCGCCACGGTATTCATACACATCAAAACTATCATACTTTAATCCCATTACTTTGTGTTGAATGCAGCAAACCCTCCCTGCATGGAACCCACAGTCGGAATGCACCCGGCAGGATCAACATCAATATCGAGGAAGTTTTTTACAAACAACGAAACTTCTTTTTTTAGTACAGGAATACCATCAATATCAGGATAAATAGCAGCAACACCTCTTTGCAGGGCTTCAATTTCGGCATCCGTTCCAACTTGCGCCGGCGGCAGCCCGGGAACGCCCATTTCCATACGGATAAACTTTTTGCCGGAAGCTGACTCAATATTATCGACAAGACGTTTAATTTCCCTGATAGTGGCTTTGCCTACTACCGGAACATTCAGCTCCCTGATCTTGTCGTTTACGATTTCAAAATCAATAGGAGTATCATTTGTTGCTGCTTTCATCTATTTGTGAATTAGTTACACAATGTTTTTGATGATTTAAATTATGCAGCAAAGGTTAAAAATAGCATTGTGATAATGAAGAGAAATTGAAAATATATTTTTAATTTCTTTATTGACCTGTATCTCCAACGCTTGCCGGTTAAAAATAGGTAATAAGTTTTAATTAGTATGCGTGAAGTGAAATATCTGGTTTTACTATTCAATTGAATCCGCTGGATTATCAGCGAAATATAAAACAAGCACTTATTGATTTAAAAATATCTTTTAGGCTTATATTTGTATAACTTGAAAAAACAAAATAATTTACTCAGCCTAAGACTACATTTTATCGATGTTTATACCGTAGCGACATAAAAATGCTGCTTTAAAGGAAATGAATGCTCTGAACGGAATAATAACTTAACCTGGTAAATATGAGAAAATTAATCTTTATTGAAAAGGTGCTGATTGTAGCAACAATACTTCTTTTTTCCACATCAGGATTTTGTCAGTCGGCAGTGGAATTATATAAATCCGCCGGCAAAAAAGCTATTGATTCAGAGTATGATGCAGCATTGGCAGATTATAACAAAGCCATTGAACTTAATCCTGAAATGGCTGTAGCTTATGCCGGCAGAGGACGTGTAAAGTACTGGATATCTGATTTTATTGGAGCTATTGAGGATTGTAATAAATGTATTGAATTGGATCCCGTTAATGCATCTGCCTACTCGACAAGGGGTTTATCAGAGTTTCAGTTAAGGAATTACGATGGTGCAAAAGCCAACTATACCAAAGCAATACAACTTGATCCTGAAAATGCAGATGTATATTTTTACAGGGGAACATTGAAATATGAAACTGAAGATTATTCGGGAGCGGTTGCCGATTTCAGTATGGCAATAAAGATTTTTCCTGACAATGCCGATGCATATAACAGCAGAGGGCTGGCAAAGAATGAATTAAAAGATGAAAAGGGTGCATTTGATGACTTAACAAAAGCAATAGAGATTTCCCCTTTCTTTCCTTTGGCTTACTATAACAGGGGACATGTAACTTTCTTTCAGTTCAACAATACAAAATGCATCGACGACTTTACAAAGGCAATTGAGTTAGATCCGAATTATATTGATGCTTATTATGCCCGTGGTCATGCGAAGAAACACCGGCACGACTATGCAGGTGCAATTGCAGATTTTACTAAAATAATTGAAATTGATCCAACGACTACAACAGGTTATGGCGACAGGGCATCAGTAAAGTACACCACCAAAGATTTCGCCGGCGCGCTTGAAGATTTTAATAAGGACATTGAAATAAATCCCGATTACGGAGAAGCTTATAATAACAGGGGATTGGTGAAATATGAGCTTAAAGATTATAAGGGCGCAATTGCTGACTTCAGCAAAACCCTACAATTAAATCCCGACCATGATGAAGCTCACTACAACAGGGGAATGGCAAAAATTGAATCAGGGTCGAAAGAAAATGGGTGCATTGACTTAAAAAAATCTTCGGAATTAGGCTACGCTAAAGCAAAGGAGGCTGTTGCGAAATTCTGTAAGTAAGATCATTGTAAGTAGATTCAGGGAAACTCATTGTACATAGTGCTTAGTGCATACTGCATAGTGTGTAAAGCAGTGTGCGTAATGCAGTGTGTTCTGAGTGCATAAATCAGGTGTCTGTAGCGAATTAGGTAGTAAATTTTGAAAGTATTATACACATAGCACTTTGCACTAAGCACATTAATTGGTTATAGTATTTTATCTATCAAGCAACTTCTCATTTTAAAATAGTCTTACATTTGCTCAAAAATAATTAACTTTTACTATTTGATGGAACCAATTATCAGCATTCGGAATCTATATAAAACATATGGATCAAAACAGGTACTTAAAGATATTTCAATTGATATTTATCCAGGCCAGGTTATCGGGTATATAGGTCCTAATGGTGCCGGTAAAAGCACTACAGTTAAAATTCTTTGCGGGCTGATCTCCGACTTCAGCGGCCAGGTTACAATTAAAGGCTTTGATATCAAGCATAACCCGCTTGCAGTAAAAAGTATCATTGGTTATGTTCCCGAGCTGGCCGAACTGTATGATGTACTTACTCCGAATGAGTTTCTTTCGCTGGTTGGTGCTTTGTATAACCTTCCGCCCAATATAGTTAACGAACGGGGGAAAGGAATGCTTGATGCTTTTGGCCTGGCAGGAAATATGGACCAGCGTATGGATACTTTCAGCAAGGGAATGAAACAAAAGGTGCTTATAACTTCAGGTTTGCTTCATAACCCGGATATTATAATTCTGGACGAACCGCTTGCCGGATTGGATGCCAACAGTGTTATCATTGTAAAAGAACTGATAAGTAAACTGGCCGACAGCGGAAAAACCATATTCTACAGCAGCCATATGATGGATATTGTTGAAAAAGTAAGCGACCGGATTATCCTTATCAACGAAGGAACAGTAGTTGCTGACGGATCGTTTGAAGAATTGAAGCAAAAACAGGGTGACAGTAGTCTTGAAAAGATTTTTGCTCATCTCACTTCGACTGAATCCATGGGAGAGGCAAGTGGGAAGCTGATGGATATTCTTGGGAATAAATAAGTTATTAGGGGAATAGGAATTAGAAAATAGAGAATAAAGGAATCCATTGCCCCGCCCTTCAGGGCGGGGATTTAAAATAGAAAATAGCGAATAGAAAATTGTGAATTGTGCGTAGAGACGCGATGCCTCGCGTCTCTGACGAACAATCCAGCAAATATTTAAAACATTTTAGTTTTTATGAATTTTTTCGATAAATTTTTCCTTAAAATATTTCTTTTTGCTGCGCCGGTTTTGCAGAAGATGAATGTAAATATGGATCACCTGAAAGCAATCCTGGTGGCTAAGTTAACCATGGACAACAGGCGGCCGGCAGCTTTTCAGCAAGTAAGAGCATCCAAAGAGAAAAAGGAACTGAACAAGGCAACGCTGAAAACGATGTTTGTTTCACTGATCAT
>JAIFMH010000086.1 GCA_020048595.1 Bacteroidota bacterium
ATTTGGCCGGGGTGTAACTTAGCGCTGAATTGGCAAGGTAAAATAAATCGTTCTGGCCCTGCGCGGTAATGGTAGCCGATTTCAGGCTAAAGTCGGCAGTAAATTTCAGTTCTTTCGTGAAAGTCAGGTTCATGTTGGCTTTCAGGCTCCAGTTGGTACTGCTGTTATTAACCTGATAACCGAAAATGTCTCCTTTTACCCTGTAATTGTACAATGAACCTCCAATGAAAAATTTGGCCAATTTTCCTGCATCAATATTTGCATTCAGCTCGGCACCCAGCGATTGCGAATTTCCGGCATTGGTAAAACTTCGGATCAGCACTTCCTCTTTGGTTACCGCAAAAACTTTGGCATTTTCGTTGGTAATGGTGTTTACCCTGAAAACAGCGTTGTCAACACCCCGGTAAAAGCCAATCAGGGTAAACGAATGTTTACTGATTTTCTGATCGACCGACAATTCAGCATTCAGCATATATTCTGGTTCCAGTTCCGGGTCGCCCACTTCAAACACTTCGAGGTGACGGCGGTATAAAAATGGCGTCATGTTTTTCACCGGCGGACGGCTCACTCTGCGGCTGGTGGCAAAATTCAGCTTTTGTTTTTCGTTCAATTCCCAAGAAAGGTGCAGTGTGTGGAATAAATCGAGCTTTTTTGTGCTGTAATTCGACTTTTTTGCTCCATCGAACAACGAAAAATAATTGGCCGACAAAATATCGATTTGCTGATCGGCATATTCCATGCGGAGACCGGCAATGTATTTCAGTTTCTTTAAGTTTCCGGAGTAATCGACATAACCGGCCCATATAGACCTGCTCATGGCAAGCTCGTTTTCAAGTTCTGAATAAGGCAAAAGCTTTCCGGTTTTTATATCCAGCGTATCGTAATTAAAACCACCTTCAATCTGAAGGTATTGTGGCTGAAAACCCAATCCGAGTTTCGAACCATTTTCGAGTTGTGTGGAATAATCGACCGACAGACGGTAACCATCGAGCGGCGTATCGTCGGTTTGACGGTACTGAAGTTCTTTGGCTCCAATCTGATCGGTTGCCGGATTGAACTTGTAATTTTCGTTGCTCAGCTCACGGCTAAGGTTAGAATTTTCGTACAAACCTGAAATTTTCAACTCCCTGGTTTTACTGAAATTGTGCACGAAATCGAGATTCGCGGTATGAAATTCACCCAGCCGGTCGTCGGTATTCGGATTGTAGATCCACACTTCCCTGCGATTGACGCCCGGAATACTCACTTTGTTTTTGTCGGCATAAAAATTATTGTAGATGTAAAACGCTGAACGACCTTCAGTGCGGTTTCCATAGAAATAAGAACCTGAGAAAGTTGATTTGGTCGATATTTTATAGTCGAACCCGGCATTGGCCGACATCGATTCGAACCATTCGGGGCGTTCGCCAGCCGCAACCATGTGGCGGTAAACATTGTCTTTAACGAGTATCCTTGCATCGCCGGTTCGATCGCCATTCACATTCCGGTGGTTGTAATTCAATCCGCCAAAAAGGCTGATTTTATCCTTGAAATATTGCAGGTTTATGCCTCCGCCATAACGGTTGTCGTTATTTTCAAATCCACTGTATTGGTCGGTGACATTCCCCCACGGAGCTCCGCCAATTAATCCGTTCGTTGAAACAGAGAGGCCTTCAGCGCCGGTTCGTTTGGTGGTAATGTTGATGATTCCGCCTTTTCCCTGTGCATCGTATTTGGCGGTTGGAATTGAAATAATCTCCACATTCTCTATTTGCGATCCTGAAATCTGCCCCAGCAAGGTGGACGGATCGATCTGGGTAGGTTTTCCATTCAGGTAAACCATGAAATCTGTCGTTCCGCGAACCGACACGCTTCCATCGGGATCGACCGAAACCGAAGGCAATTTGCTTAACAAGTCGGTTGCCGTTCCTCCTTTGGCTGTTTCAAAATCGGCGGCACGATAGGTTTGGCGATCGATTTTACTGGTCGCAGTTTTCAAATTGGCCTGCACCTGAACTTCTTCCAGATCAATTGATACAGGTTTTAAGCTGATGTTCCCGATATTCATTTTAGGGTTTTGCCTGTTCAAAACGATCTTGCTGATGGTGTCGGTTTTATAGCCCATAAACGAAACCAGCAGTTTGTAATTGCCTGGTTTTAAATTATCTATCGTGAACGAACCTTCGCCGTTCGATGTACTTCCGTTCTGAAAAGGTTCATTCTCCGAAATAACTGTAACAGATGCAAAAGGAATTTTATCGTTGGTGGCCTGATCAGAAACTGTTCCCTGAATACTGCCATTTTGAGCCAAAAGAAAATTTAAACCGGAGAGGAAAATTAATGTCGTAAGAATTGCTTGCTTCATGCTTGAATGTTAGAATATGTAAAAGTCATTTAAATAAAAATACTTCTGTAAATAATAAAACTCCATTTGTGTATGTTCACCACTTTTACAATTAAAGTTTTTCTATCCTCTCTATTTCACTTTGAATCTGATCCATTAGTTGCTCATTCTGACGAACTGAATTCAATGTTTTAGTATAAAGTTCTATCGCTTTTCCCATATTCCCGTTCTCGAGGTATATATTACCCAAAAGAAATACTGAGGATAAATGATCCGGAAATTTTTTAATCGTTTTTTCAAGAAGCGCAATGGTCTCCGTTTTTTTCCTGTTCTGAAGCAGAAAATATGCATAGGCATAGGCAAATTTCGGATCGTCGGGAGCAGCATTCATGGCTTGTTTACTCAGACTGCATGACTCGTTTAAATCTCTTGACGAAACGATTACACTTAAATTATAGGCTGCGGTTGAATTTTTAGCGTTTACTTTCAGTACTGTACGGAATGCTTTTTCAGCCTCGTCCATTTTCTGCCGTTCGGCCATCATAAGTCCATAATTCAAATTGGCCGCTTCGTTTAATGGTTCTACAGTTAAAGCTTTTTTCAAATTGGCTTCTGCACTAAATTGATCTCCGGATACCGAATACAAAAAGCTGCTGTTGATTAAGGGCATGATTGCTACAGGGTAAATTTTCAGCGAATTGTTATATGCAGAAATGGCTTGCGCCATATTTCCCATATTTTGATAGTGGTTTCCTAAATTGTACCAGGAACTCCAGTCATCGGAACGCGACACCAATGAATTTTCGTATTCAGCATTTACTTTCCGGAAAATTTCCAACTGTCCGGCGTTAAAATCCTGTTGTGGAAATGTCGCCAGCGATTGGGCTGCAGCTAAGCGAACCAAACGGTATTCATCAGCGGCAGCATTAAACAAAGCTGTTTTTACTTCTTCGTTACTGTATCCCATCAAACCAATTGCTGCAGAACTTCGTGAAAGGGGCGATTCAAGTTTTAAGGCTCCAACCAATACCTGCCATTTTTTCGGATTATCACAATTGGTTAGAATCCGGATTAATGAATTGGTAAATACTTCGCCAAATCTGTTGGTGTTTATGACCTCTAACATTTCATTCAGTCTCTCCCACTTTCCGTTGCGGGCTTCATCAATCAAACTTCCAATGTAGAGGGTTTCCTTTTGGTAATCATTCTTTTTCCATTGATTAACAAGCTGATTGGCCCATTCTGCTGATTTATCATCGTGACAAATGTTGCAGGCATTTGGCGACTTGAATTTGATGGTGGCAGCCGGCATGGGTGGCCTGAATGAATGATCGGAACGCATCATATTCCCAAATCTGGTTGTCGGCATGTGGCATTCCACACATTTTGGACTGTTATCACTAATGGGATGATGAGTATGTTGTTCATAGGATTTACCGTTTTCTTCGTGACACGAAGTGCAGGCTTTGTTGGCTTCCGTCAGGTCTTCATGCTTAAACCTGTATCTGCCCGATGAGGTATGACATGTCACACAATGTAATTTACTGTTTTGCATACAGGAATTCATGTGCCAGCTGGTCATGGTATAATTTTCACCCAGGTCTCTTCCATCCGGATAAAAATCCTGATTTTCCAGCGTGATTAAATCAAAATTATCAAAATAGCGGTCGCCGGGATTATACGATGCAGTGATTGGCCGCATTCTGGCATGACAGGAGGCACAGCTTGAATTATGTTGTTCCGGAGTGAATGTTTTCGTAATAATTATCTTCAAATCTTTTGGTACATTACCTTCACCAGCTTCCCTGCACACTTTTATGTGCTCAGCGCAAGGACCGTGGCAGGTCTCACAATTAATTCCGGCTTCTTTCCAGTTTGTTTGATACGAATTCGTTGCCAGATCAAAGTTATTTTTTAGCTGACTAACATGACAACCATAACATGAAGTATTAAATGTATATTGTCTGTCGCGCCAACTTAAAGCTGAATCCTGCATCCCACCCTGATTCATATTCGGGAAATGCCGGACGGCTGATTCTGGATTATTGTACCATTTTTTTGTATTCACATCGTAAGCCAATGGAAGAGTTTGCAAACGGCCACCTTCCCATTCTGCCAGAAAATAATAAACATTTTTTCCACCCAATGCCCAGAGTACCAGATAATCTTTGGTCAATCCAGCACTTTGTTCCCGGATGAAAAGTGATGTATCTTTTTTAACAGCCTGATAAAATGCACCCTCCATAACGATTCCATCCTGACCAAGGACAACCTGTGTCTCGATAAAATTGGCTGTTATGGGTTGCATGGCCAACCCGTGATGCGATGGAGCCCAAAGATTGTAAAAACGCTCATGGCATTCAATACAACTGGCAGAGCCTTTAAAATCCTCATCCCGGACTGAACCAGATTGTTTAGGAGTGCATGAAGTAAATTGCACAATTAGCAATATAGCAACGATACTGGTATAAAGAATTTTGGAAATCTTCATATCGAATTAGTAAGATTTAATTAACACTTCAAAAGTGGGAAACTTTAGTTACAAATTAGTGTTCTCCAATTCGCTCACATACGGTGTTTTTGTTTTTATCATCCAATCTTTAAGTGTTAATTTCAAATCATTGCCCACCTTTTCGTAGGTTGGTTTTTCGGGATTTGTCCCGATCAGGTTATTCATTTCATTTGGATCGGATTTGAGATTGTATAAAGCGCTGGTTGCCGTTTTTTGATTGTTATCAGCCATTTGGAGATAAACAATCATTTTCCAGTCGCCTTTGCGGACCATAAACGGACCTCCGTTATTTATCTGGCCCCAAACAGAAACTGCAAAATCAACGGGATCTGATTTGCCGTCAACTAACTTTCGCAAACTTCTTCCGTCATTTTCAGGAATTTTCATTCCGGTGTAATCTAAAATAGATGCAAAAAGATCGTGATGCGAAACCGGCGTATCTACTTTTTTTCCGGCAGGTATTATACCAGGCAAACGCATGATTAAAGGGATATGTACCGATCCTTCATACATTTTCATTTTACTGTTCAGACCATGATCGCCCATCATTTCGCCATGATCGCTAACGAAAACCACCAGTGTATTTTCAGTTAATCCTTTTCGGTCCAGCTCGTCGAGCAATTTTCCAACCCACTCATCAACTTGGGTAACCATGCCATAATAAACCTGCTTCATTTGCTGCACCATTTCCGGATTTTGAAAATGCGAATCGAATGATGTCTTATTTCGTTGATAGGGTGCATTTTGCAAATTATCGTTGATACTGGCGGGCACGGTCAATATACCAGGTTGATATAAATCTGCATATTTTTTAGGAACGACATAAGGAGGATGAGGTGGTCCAAATGAACAGGTCAGCGAAAATGATTTTCCGGGTTTCATATTTTTTAAGGCTTCCAGAGCCTCGCTTCCCTCATATGCAGCAAGCGAACCATCGGCAGGGCCAAGAAAAATTCCAAAATTTTCGGCTTGTGAAACTTTCTGTCGTTTAGGCTTTTTTCCATTTGTATCATCGGCGATGTTGTCTTCTTTTATTCCGTATCGTCCATCAATTGGAAGAGGAACATAAGGACGGAGGCTCATGTTGTCGATTAATTCATTGGCGTTTGCCGGCCTTTGAATAATGCCCATTTCATCAAGATATTTCCTGAATCCTTCAACTTTGCCAGGAAGATCTGTAAACTTTGATTTATTCGTTGGATTTACCGCATTGTTGTATTTAGAGGTAAACTTATAAGGAGCATGCCATTTACCATAATATTCGGTATGGTAACCATTATCAGACAAAACCTGATCGAAAGTAGGAATATTCGGTATATTATCATTATCAATGTCGCCATTTCCAAGCACTTTCACATTGAAAATTGTTCGGCCTGTGAGAATGGATGAACGTGCAGGTACACATACAGGACAAGATGAATAGGCATTCGTAAACTGAACCCCTCCCTTTGCAAGCCGATCGATATTGGGAGTTTTTATTTCCAAATTCCCAGCACATCCCAAAGCGTCCCAACGTTGCTGATCGGTCATAATAAATAGCACATTTGGATGCTTTTCCTGTCCAAATGAAATAAAGGGCAAAAATGAAGAACATGCCAATGCTGTTAATCCAATCGTTTTTAATTTCATGATGTGTAACTGTAAATGTGATTAAAAAAATCTGTAATCTTTGTACCCTACCGACCTCTCAATCCTCTTTGCTCAAGGTTGTTTCTGAAAGGTTGTTCGGATCGTAAACCTTTGCGTTTGGATCGGCAGCGGGATTAGGTTTTGGGAACCAGGCGCCAACGGATTTCAATCCGTCCATCAACTGCTGATACATCTGCTTGGCCTTTTCAGGATAGGTTGTGGCAATATTATTTTTTTCGCCAATATCCTTATTCAGATCATATTGAAAATACTGACCCGGATGGTCGTAGAAGTACATCATTTTCATCTGGCCAACAACCAATGCCGAACTGGGCGCAGACTCGCGGTAATGCGGATAGTGGAAAAAAATCTGGCGGTTGATATAGCTGTCAGGAACAGACTGGCCTAAAAGCAATGGCTTAAAGCTGACTCCGTCGACGGCTTTGGGAACGGATGAAGACACGCCGGCCAGATCGGCAAAAGTTGGCAGAAAGTCGTAACCGACAACGTTCACATCGCAAAGCGAGTGCGATTTGATACCGGGACCACGAACGATCATTGGTACACGCAGACCACCATCCCAGTTCCACCATTTGCCGCCACGCAGTGGCTCCGCTCCTTCGTTCCAACTGCGAAATCCGTTATCGGAAACAAAGACAACATACGTGTTGGACGCGATTCCCAGGTTATCAATAGTCTTCAATATCATACCAATCGAAGTATCAAGGTCCTCTGACATCGCCGCCAGTTCGATGGCTTTTTTCGCTTCACGCTTATCTGTAATCTGACTGAAGATCGGATTGCTTTCCTGTTTTTTCAATGTTGCAGGACGGGATTCGTACCTGGCGTGGGTTGCATAGTGCGAGAGCTGGAGAAAGAACGGTTTTCCGGCCTTTGTCTGTCTCTCCATAAATGAAATTCCTGATTGCGTGATACTGAAAATCTGTTTGGGATTTTCCACGTTATCACCTGGAGGAACATCATTGACACTCTTATTGTCAGTTTCTCCATTGCTCTCGTCATATCCGTGTTTTTCAGGACCACCGCCATAAAGATGCCACTTGCCGTAGTGGGCAGTTGAATATCCATTGGGTCTCAACACATCACCGATGGATGGGAAGCGGATGTTGCCCTGCGGCTCAGGTGTAAGGAGCGGCGGCTGATCGCGCTCAGCAATATATTTTACATTTCCGTCCGTCTTGGAGCCAAAACCGCCATTGCCGCTATAAAGGTGGTGTGCCGCTGTCATGCCGGTTTGGATCGAGCAGCGTGAGGGTGCGCACATCCCTGCTGCAGCGCGGGCGTTGCGAAAAATCATCCCCTGTTCCGACAGCTTCTGGACATTTGGCATGGAACAGTATGCCATGCCTGATGTAGGCAAATTCGTATCCATTCGCACCGAAGTACCATACCACGCCATGTCATCAACCAGGATTAAAACAAAGTTGGGTTGCTCACCATTCTTCTTTGGAAGTATTAATTGATTATCGCTTGTTGTTGCAGTCACTGTGTTTATTGACAACATTGCCAATCCAGCGGCAAAATTGCCAATCGAAACGAGTTTTTTCATTTTGATTTTTGTATTAAAATCATTCAGTTGTAGGGAAAGATTGTTTTATAAATTCAGCTTCAGTTTTCTTTCCTCTGTATATTGAAAAATGTTTGATCAAACCAACAAATTTAGATTTTGAAATCACTTTAGGATCAATTTGGTCTCCTGCATCCTGTCCCAGTACAATATCTCCTGCTTTAATACTTATTGGCTGAACAGGTGACAACATTTGCCTTTGTCCAAGCAGCTTCCCATCAGCAAAAAGCCTGATGACATTGTTGTAGTTTTCGATGACTGCAACCAAATGACTCCATTTTCCTGTAATTTTTGCTACACCATCAACGAACTGAAGATGACCTCCATGGCTAACGACAAAACCAGGAATGCCATTTTCAACAAAGATTGCCCAACCATCTTTTTGCGAACCGGCAGATGCAATCACTCCATCCGGCGAATCCGGTTTTACTATACAATCAACAGTAAAAGTTCCCAATGAAGGGTCGAAGTCCGGTTTGTTCGCTATTACAGCGCTTGCCCCATCCGGGAAACTTCCGCAAACGTTCGCGTTTTCGGCAATTCTTTTTACTCTATTCAGGATCATTCCTTTTTCAGCCGGGCCATTGAATAATTCATCGTTAAAATCAAGCGAAAGCAATTTTCCTTTTTTCACATTCAGAACGGGTTCAGGATCTGGCCTCGGAACCTCATCGCGATAGCCGGTTTCCTTTTTAAGTTGTTCAAGTTCTTTTTTCAGTTTATCCCTGATTGCCGAAAACTCCGGATTTTGTGCCAGATTATTTAATTCGGCCGGATCTTTCTGCTCGTCGTAAAGCTCATCCATATCCTTGAGGTCGGGAGTTGCAGAATACAAATACTTTTCGGTCCGAATGGCCGTAATGCGTGGAATGAAATAAATAAGATCGGGCCAGTAGGTAAAAAGAAACGATTTTCTCCATCCTTCATTTTGTCCTTTAAGCAAAGGGATTACGCTCTTTCCCTGCATTTGTTCCGGAATTTTTATGCCTGCAAAATCCAGAAAAGTCGGGGCTATATCGGCATTCAGGACCATTTCGGTAACCGACTGCCCTGCTTTTGCCGCTTTCGGGTAGCGCATCACCAATGGAATGCGCATCGATTCGTTGTAGGCCAGTCGCTTGTCGCCTTTCCCATGTTCTCCATGAAAGAAGCCATTGTCACCCGCAAATACAATGACGGTATTATCCAGAATTCCCTTTTTTCGAAGCAAGTTATAAATTTCACCAAGTCCGTCATCAACGGCTGAAATACACCTCAAATAATTCTTCTGCTCTCCTTTCCCGGTTTTGGCGGGCCACGGACCGAACTTCCGGGTTTTCAACGGATGATTTTGATTCAAATCTTTATCTCTAATTCGGAGACGTTGTTCCATATTGGCCTCAACTCGTTGCCAGGCAGGTTTATTTTCCATGTTGTCGCTCCATCCGGCAGGCTCCGGCACCAAATCATTGGCATACAATTCTGAATCTCTTTCAGGAGGGGTAAAAGGCTGATGAACGGCCTTGTGAGACAGGTACAAACAGAATGGTTTATCCACATTCCCAGCAATAAATTCCAGGGCATATTTATTCAATTCATCAGTAACATAGCCTTCGTTCCTGACAATTTTTCCATTGATATTTAAATCGTTGCCGTTGTAATTTCCCTGTCCTGAAAAACTACACCAGTAGTCGAATCCCTTCCTTGGACTATTACTTTCAGCCATGTGCCATTTGCCAATAAAACCTGTTTTGTACTTATTCTCCTGAAGAATCTGAGCAAATGATGGCGTTTTATCGGGATTATATTCACGGCCTTCCTGGTTCGTGCTTACACCATTGGTTTGCGGAAACATTCCGGTTAAGATAGTAGCGCGTGATGGTGCACACAACGAATGAGTGCAATAAGCATTTTGAAAATGAATACCTTCAGCCCGGAGACGATCGATATTGGGTGTTTTCAGAAATGGGTACTGCCCGGTAAACCCCATGGCATCCCATCTCAGATCATCAACCAGGACAAAAATGATGTTCGGCCTTTCTGCTTTTGGCTGAGCCAGACTTATTCCTGGTTGAAACAAGGAAGCTGTGATCAGTAATGAATTGATTATCTTATTTTTGAATGGTATCATTTCGCTTTTTTATTTTTTTCACGTTTAGATCGCCCATTGGTTTTGCCATCTGCGACTTCCATTCATTAAATTCGCTTTTAAGTTTCTCAACGAGCTGTGGATTTTGTTTTGAAAGATCTGTTTTTTCACTGATATCTGCAATCAGATCATACAATTCAAGATTTCCCTCCTTGTTTTGAATGAGTTTCCATTTTCCTTCCCGAATGGCCCAGATACCGTCGTTGCCATCCCAGCACAATGTTTGGTGAAGTGCATTTTTTTGCTTTCCCTGAACGACCGGCATCATGTTGCGGCCATCATAAACGCGGTCAGCTGGAAGCTCAATTCCCAGCGCGGCGCAGATTGTCGGAAAAATATCGAGCGAAATAACCGGTTCGTCGGATGTTCCGGGCTTTAAGTGCCCCGGCCAACTCATAAAAAAGGGAACCCGGAGGCCACCTTCGTAAACGCTGTGTTTAAAATCGCGAAGCGGGGTATTGATGGCTTTTGTTACTTTGGCGCCGCCATTATCGCTGAAATAGAAAATAAGGGTATTGTCATAAGCTCCGGTCTCTTTCAACTTAGCAACGACTTGTCCAATTGCCAGATCCATCCGATAAATCATGGCCAGTTGAATATCCCGATCCTTATCACCGGAGTTAAATTTTTGAATATCGGCTTCAGGAGCCTGTAAAGGAGCATGAACAGCATTGAATGGCAGGTAAAGAAAGAATGGAGAATCCTTTTTTGCATTTTTCTCAATAAAGCCACAGGCTTCTCTGGCTAAGTTATCAGTCAGGTATCCGGTATCACTAATCGGTTTATCATCACGATACAGGCAGGTTTGTTCATCACCAGGTGCGCAATTTAAAGCGAAATAATCGTGTCCGCCATGACCTAAAAAGCCATAGAAAGTATCAAAGCCCCTGCTGGTTGGATAATATGGTCTTTCCAGGCCAAGGTGCCATTTTCCAAAGATGCCGGTGGTATATCCCTTCTTTTTTAGTAATTCGGGTAGAAGGATTTCGCTGACAGGCAATCCCTGACGCGAATCGGATGCGGTATAAAATCCGTATCGTTGCTGGTAACGACCTGTAAGAAGGCCTGCTCTTGTTGGGGCACACACATAACCGCTGGCATAACCATTGGTGAATACAACCCCGGATTTTGCCAGCTGGTCGATAGCCGGAGTTGATGGTTTATTGGGTTGTCCATGATAACTGACATCGGCATAACCCTGATCATCGGCCAGAAGAATGACCACATTGGGTAATTTTGAATCATTCTTAGGTTCGGATTTTTCTGTACAGCTTGAAGTAAAAGGCAATAAGATGGAAGTTCCCGCTATGCAAAAGACTGTCTGGAATAATAAATGTTTTTTTTTCATATTTCAATTTTGAATTATTATTTTCTGTGCTGGAAATTGGTATTTGCTAATTAGTTTTATCAGGCAACTGCCATTCGAAAGAGGTATGTCGATTGACTTTTCACCTATAAAAGACCCTAAATTGCTGTAAAGGTTTAATCCAAACATATCATAGACATGGATCCCTTCAATCTCAACATTATTTGTGTCGATCGTGACTTTTCCTGAAGTTGGATTTGGAAATATCCGAAACTGTTTTACAGGAGTTTGAATACTTCCGGTAGATAAATCTGCCTTCATCAGATCGCGTGTTTTTACGCCTTCATAATTGGCCGATTTATGTTCCTTCAGCCAGATAAGTATATCTTCCTGCAATTCATTAGCCTTGTCCTCATATTTCTTTCTGTCCGGATTGCTTCCCAACAGGTTATTCATTTCATGAGGATCATTATCCAGATTGTAAAGTGCATTGATCACATTTGATTCTGCTGAATAAGGAATAAACATTTTCCAGTTATCTTTCACAATCATATAAGCAGGTTGACGGTCTTCGTTGTACAACCATTCGGTAACCACATATTTACCCAAACTTTTGTCGGTACCTTCAATCATTCCACGCAGACTTTGTGCATCTGAAGGGTGTTCAGGCAATTGCAAATAATCGAAGATTGTAGCGAATAAATTCATGTTCGACAGGTAACCGTTCACTAGTGTTTCCGGTTTAATCTTTCCGGGGAACCTGATCATCAGCGGAACATGAGCTGACTCTTCGTAAAATACATTTTTCTCGCGCATCCCGTGTGATCCCAACATTTCGCCATGGTCGCTGGTGAAAATAACGAGGGTGTTTTCTTCCAAACCCAGTTCAGTGAGTTTATCCATAATTTTTCCTACCCAATCATCAATTTCAGTTACCAGGGCATAATAATCTGCAATCATGTATTTTATTTTCTCCGGATCAGTATATTCCGGATTATTCAAACGACCGTTTTGGGTCCTGTAGGGCGAATTTAGCATTGGATCAGCAATGCTTGCAGGAACCGGCATGTCCTTTACCGGATACATTTCGGAATAGGGTTTTACCGGAAGCATTGGCGCGTGTGGAAAATGGAAGGAACAGGTAATGCTAAACGTAGTATTCCGGTTTCGCTCAAGGGCATCAAGGGTTTGATTGGCATAAAAGGCGGTGAATGAATTTTCAGCAGGAACAGATAATTCACCGTGAAGATCGGGCTGTAAATATTTAATATTTAATTCCTTAACCTGCTCGTAGGTCATCCCGTAACGCTTGTCCAGCGGGTTCATCAGATAGGGCCTGTCGGTAAAACTATCATACAATTCGCCTGGTTTTAAGGCATGTTTTGGAAATATCGGGTTTAAATAATCCATATAAAAGGCAGTAAGTCCGCCGGGAGCGAAAACCGACTTTCCATTTTCAGCCTTTAAAACCGGATTCTGATAAACGTCTGCATGAAACTCCGGACTATGCCATTTTCCGAAGTATTCACACCGGTATCCATTTTGGTTCAAAATTTCGTCGAAGGTTGGCATGGCCATGCGCCCTGTTTCCTTCGTCGAAGTTGACAGTTCGTTGGTTAATATCTGATGGTTTTCAACAGTGCATCCGGTTAATAGTGATGCTCTCGTGGGAGCACAAACCGCACATTGGGTATAGGCATTTTTAAACCAGGCCCCCTGCCTGGCCAGGCGGTCGAGATTTGGGGTTTTTATCACCGTGTTTCCGGCAATACTCAAGGCATCGAACCGCTGCTGATCGGTCATGATAAACAGGAGATTGGGCTTTTGTTCTTTTTTTGCAAGTATTCCCTGCGAAATAAGCAGACACCCAAATAAGATGGCTCCAATTTTTAAATACGATATTTTTAACATCTGATATAATAAGCACTTGTGATTTTTATAAACATGGGTTATTCGGCTTTGTACAAAAGAGTATTCAACTCGGAAACAACATTTTTATACTCCGGTTTTTCGGCCAGATTATTGTATTCAATGGGGTCGTTTTTTTGGTTGTACAATTCTCTCCCCATCTTCCCATTGTCCCATTCGATGTATCTCCATTGGGCATTCTTTACCATTCGGCCAAGCATCGGTCCACGGCTAATAATTGCACGCACTTCGCTGCGAAATGATTTCGACGGATCGTTTACCACTTCTGCAAAACTTTTTCCTTCCAGATATTCCGGCATATTTTTTAACTGAAAGAGATTGGCAAGGGTTGGATAAATGTCAATGTATTCAAACATGGCATCGGAAACAACTCCTTTTTTACCAACAGACTGGCCGGCCATGATAAATGGAGCATTGGTTCCTTTTTCGAAGATGGTTACTTTATTCCACCAGTTGTGTTCTCCAAGATGGTATCCATGGTCGCCAAACAAAACAATCAGCGTATTATCCAATTGGCCGGTTTCTTCCAGGGCTGTGATTAATTTTCCAACTTGGGCATCCATAAAGCTGGTGCAGGCATAGTATGAACGCAGAAATTCCCTTTTTTCCTTATCAGTAAACTTGTTAAATGTTTCTATTTCATTAGGAAGTGTATGTTTATATGGAGGTTGCCAACCTTCAGGTAAAACCGGAGGGTCGCAATTTTCTAAAGGGTATAAATCGAAATACTTTTTAGGAGCAATAAAAGGATCGTGCGGTTTATGAAAACCCACGGCCAAAAAGAAAGGTTTTTCCTTCCCTGATTTTATGAATTCTACAGCTTTTTTAGCATTCTGCCCATCTGCCTGGTCTTCATCTGTGCCTCCTGCAGCTAACCAATGACACCACTTTAAAACACCATCGGTCATGTTTCGGCCTTCGCCGGTTTTTCCCAGTTCTGTTGCACTATATCCATAAATTTCATTCCAGGCTTTCAAATCGTTGTGATCTCCGGCACTATGAAATATTTTTCCGAGACTCATTGTATAATAACCGTTCTGACGAAATAAGTTTGGTAAAGTAATCCTGTCGCCAAGTAAATTTTGCAATGGAGTTCTGTTATCCAAAATCCCAATTGATTCGGGCCGCAAACCTGAAAGGAAAGATCCACGGCTTGGACCACAAACAGCATAATTACAATAAGCATGGTTAAACCTGACACCCTTGCTCGCCAATCGATCGATATTTGGAGTTTTAACAAGTGGATGGCCATAACAGCCAAGTGTGGTATTTAAATCATCGACAACTATAAAAAGTACATTTTTGTCTGATTTCGGTTTTTCTGTTTTTTTATTTGGGGCCGATTGGCCAATAACAGAGCTGGCCAGAGCTGCCAAGAATAATATGGAATTTTTCATGTTTACGGATTTTCACCTATTTGTTTTTACTCGATCAGGCATTTCAAAATCAACCGGAATCTCTTTTCTCAACATCTTCGCTCCCAATCCGGTCAACCAGACGTAATGATCAGAAGGCATTCTGTCGTTATCCACAAAATGCGCTTTATCACTATTGGAGTTGTTATTCTGTCCATTTTTCTGTTCCCCATTCTTTATTCGGATAAGCACCCATAACCAATTCAAGGGTTCCCCCATTAATTATATCGTCATGGGTAAACCAGGGGGTATTTAATACTTTTCCATTAAGTTTAGCGCTTTGGATGTATTTATTCGTTTCGGAACAATCAGGCGCCGAAACTGTAAATTTCTTTCCGGAAGGAAGATTGATCGTGACTTTTGAAAACAACGGACTTCCAATGGTATAAACAGGTACACCTGGAGTAATTGGATAAAATCCCATGGCTGAAAAAACCACGAAAGCCGACATTCCACCACCGTCTTCATCGCCGGGAATACCGAAAATGTTGTCTTTAAACCAGGTGTTCAAAAGCATCCTGATTTTCTTTTGTGTTTTCCAGGGCGAACCAGTTAGATTGTACAAATAGGGTATGTGAAAACTTGGTTCATTTCCCATCGAATATTGGCCCACAATACCTGTAAAATCGGGGAATCGTGCATTTAATTCGTAGGTGCTTCGTCCCAGATTCTCCCTGAAAAGCTGATCGAGCCGTTTTTCAAAGGCATCTCTTCCTCCCATCAGGTTTTGAAGTCCGGGAATGTCATGCTGAACACTCCATAAATAAGTCCAGCCATTGTTTTCGTCATAATAATCGCGCCCACCCATGCCGCCGTCAAATTTGGGGTCGATATCAATCCAGTTTCCATCTTTGTCTTTCGGCATGAAAAAACCTTTTTCTTTCCAGTAAAGATTTTTATAATTTTTTGCAGTTTCGGAAAAGTGCTTGTAATCGTCTGATTTGCCCAATTCTTTTGCCATTTGAGCCAGCGCCCAATCATCGTAACTGGCTGCTAATGTAACTGCAACCGACTGACGTTTTTCAAAATTGTGAACACGCGATACCGTTTCTTTTTCATCGGGATGCAAAGCCGGGAAATATCCGTTTTTATAATAGAACGTATCCAATTCGCAGGCGGCTCCCATTCTCCATGGCACCATGGTTCCCTGAAGTGCATTCTTTTTCATAGCCTCGTAAGCCAGGTTGATGTCGAATTTCCTGATTCCCTTTTTCCAGGCATCTAAAATCATTATGGTTGAATGAAAGCCATTCATAGGAGGAGTGTCGCCTTCAAGTTGCGGAAATTGTGGTAACCAACCAGACTGTTCGTACATCCTGACATAGGACGACATCATGTCGGCCTCCATTTCAGGATTTAAAATAAAACGGAGTGGATGCAATGCCAGATGGGTGTCCCATACCCAATCATCCACGTAAAAGTTACGGTTATCGGAATGAACCTTTCCATCGTAATTGCTGTAATAACGGCCATCTTCCGTAATGTTGACCATCCGTTCGAAACTGCGGTAAAGCGCGGTATAAAACGTGCGTTTGTAGGCGTCCGTTCCACCTTCAACCTGAATTTGGCTCATCACTTTTGACCACTTTTCCTCTGCAGTACTTTTTACTTTTTCAAAATCCCAGTCCGGAATTTCCTGCCCGAGGTTCTTTTTAGCCTGTTCAATGCTGATGTATGAAATTCCGTATTTGAATTGAATTTGATTCTGGTTTGATTGCGGCCATGTAATCCATGAATTTTTTCCACTTTTAGCAAGCACACCCTGAATGTCAAATACACCATAAGCAAAAGCATTCATCCCATTAAACGATTCGGTACCAGAAATCGATCCATCATCGTCCATCGTCCAATTAATTCCGCTTAATGCTTTAAGGAATAATTTCTTCGTGCCATTTTCAGGATAATTGATTCGATATTCACCCGTCTTTTCTCCTGGTGAATATTCCAACGTAATATCAAAATCTTCCAGCCAGGTTGAATAATAATAGGGTGAAGCAATTTCCAGTTCCTGATCCCAGGCAGAAACGGGAACTTGATCTTCAGGAAAATTACCGGAGACAGGTAAAAAATTGAAAATTGCATCGGAACGATGACTTCTCACGGTAAGTGGAAAAGAGCGAATTTGATCGTCACGGTAATCCTTTCGGTCGGGATACATTCGAACCATTGAATTTGGAATATGCATCCGGGGGCGGGTAGGTTGCAAAAACGGGGCTACTCCACCAATTTGAGGATCGACATACTGCAAGTTGTCTACCTGTTTTGTACCCTCTTTACATGAAAAAAGAAGCACCACAAGGGATAAAATGCAAAGCCGGGAAATACAGTTTAATCTGAATGTTTTTCTCATTTTAATTTATTTTAATGGGATGAGCGATGCTTCAAATTTTTGGCAATCCTGTAACAACTCATTGACTTTTTCCGAATTAAGAACCGATAAATCGTTCGACTCCGCCGGATCATTTTTAAGGTTATAGAGTTGAATGTCATTTCCAGTTTTTGTCGGAATTATGCCGGGATAATGGCCTGGGTTCGATTGTTCGGCTGGTGCGATAATCGTAGTCCCGTCAGGCCCGCGCGAATCGCGCCAGGTGCTTAAATCAACTTTTTTAAAATAACCCGGGTTGTGTACAAACAGTTTCCAGTCGCCTTTACGAACAGACATCAACTGATTGTTATGCATGCTGAAAACCGGTTCATGAATCGTCTGCTTTCCTTTCAAAATTTCAGTAATATCCTTCCCGTCCAAAACATTCTGTGAAGTGGTTGAGACATTTGTCAGAGCTAATAAGGTTGGGAAAATGTCAGGAGACCAACAAGGAACGTCTGTTTTTTTGTTCTCCGGAAAAACTTCAGGATACGAAATGATGAATGGCACCCGGATTCCACCTTCCCAGTTTGTTGCCTTCATCCCTTTAAAGCCACCGGTGCTTCCGCCGTACCATGGACCGTTGTCCGACATAAAGATGACAATGGTGTTGTCCAGAATTTTCAAACTTTTCAAGGTATTCATAATTTCCCCAACCGACCAGTCGAGCTCACGAATGACATCGGTATATAAATCGTCCGGTGTATCGGGGGTATAAAATTTTTCTGAAGCCGCCAAAGGTTTGTGAGGCATAGCCTGGCACAAATGAAGAAAAAATGGTTTATTCTTGTTTACTGTGATGAATTCAATGGCTTTGTTGGTATATTTTTGGGTCAACAACCTCTGATCAACCGGGTACTCCACAGTGTCCATATTTTCGATGATCTGTACCGGACGCATGTCGTTCGAATACAGTATTCCGTAATATTCATCAAATCCATGTTTCACAGGGAAATACTCTGGTTTATGTCCCAGATGCCATTTGCCGATGCATTTGGTGCGATAGCCTGCTTCCTGAAAAACATTACCAAGCGTAATTTCACTTGCATTAATTCCGATGTCGTTGATGCCTGCATCGGGCGTTGGATTTTTAACCAATCCATGACGAAGCGGAAACCTTCCGGTTAATAAAGTAGCCCTCGACGGCGCACAATACGGAGTCGGGACATAAAAACCGGTACAACTCACGCCACGTTCTGCCAGATTATCAATGTTGGGTGTTTTATAGTTTTTCTGTCCGAAACACGAAACATCGCCATACCCTAAATCATCTGCTAAGATGATCAGGACATTGGGTTTTTGTTCTTTTACCGGATTACTGCTTTTAGAAGAACAACTAGCGAAAAACAGTAAAGATGAAAAGAGAAAGGGATTTAATTTTTGCTTCATTGGGTATACCTAGTTCATTTCTATTGATGTAATTTCGGGGATAAACCGGCCTGGAAACAGAAAGGGCAAGACCGGATAATTGCCGATCCTGCCCTAAAATTCCGATTTAATAAAACAACTATTTTCAGCAAATCATTTACGGAGTAATAACCTTAACCGCAAACTCTTCAAATTTCATATCAGTATCCACAAATACCAGGGAGTCGTTAACGTGATATGAATTCGCTCCATCTACATAGGTATAATCCAAATAAATCGTGCGGTGCTTTTTGCCATTGTAACCTTCAGCCTGGGTATCTCCTTTGGAGTAATATTTACCAGTTCCAGTTGCCGCTATGGAAGTGGTGCTTTTTTGTGATACGACTACGCTTTTGTTGTCTTTATTAAAGGTTAGCAACAAGCTGTATTTAGCATTGGCTGCTTCCGTATTTGTTCCACCTACTGTTGGCATATAATTTTCTGTCAAAGACTTGGTGGTTAACTTGGTCATGATATTGTCATCGATAAACTGTTTGGAATAGGCAACAACGTCCAGAGGATTTGTTGTATTTGTTCTCTTTCCTCTTAACAGATAAACACCATGCGTTGGGTTAATATATTTAATTCCAAACAACACATAATTTTTAGGAGTTACTAACCAATCGGCTACATTTCGCGGATCAGGAGATACTGCGTCTTCGGTGGGGACCCCACTCAGCACGGAATCTCCAGCTGCATCAGTAATCCTTACAGGAAGAACATAGTGTAAACCTATTGCAAGAGGATCAGCGAAAAATGCATCAGTTAAATTCACTCTCATTTTGCCAAAGAAGCTACCCGCAGGAATGGTTAATTTGTCGAATGTTGCATTATAATATTCAGATGGCAGTAATTTAAGTGCATTGCCTGAAGCATCAGTAATGTT
The DNA here is from genome assembly GCA_020048595.1 of Bacteroidota bacterium. Classification (GTDB taxonomy): domain Bacteria; phylum Bacteroidota; class Bacteroidia; order Bacteroidales; family UBA4417; genus UBA4417. Next base: position 19,492 of record JAIFMH010000086.1, read on the forward strand.
TGATGCCAATTCAGGTGCAAGTTGCACAGTAAGTACCCTATCTTTCTTATTTGAATACATTCCTCCGATTGCAGCGCCAATGCTAAAGGCATGTTCCAGGTCGATTGAATTATCTCCAATTACTTCGTCCCCCAACATGATTGATCTGACAGGAGTCTGATAGGGAAAATAAACGGTCTGATAAGCGAAATCATCAAACTCTACATCCTGGTTTTCACAGCCGAAGAGAAGAGTTGCGATACTTAATAAATACACTATCTTTTTCATACTTGTAATTTTTACATGTTAAATGTTAACTATTGCCAGCCTTGGTTTTGAATCAGGTTATATTTAAGGGTCTCTCCATAAGGAATCGGACCATAAATCTGATAATCGGAGTAATTACGACTCTCTACTTCACGATAGCTGTAAGTACTTCCGTCGGCTGACACTTCTACTCCACTAACTGCTTTTTTCATTTCAGTAGTCATCTTCCATCGACGCAAATCCCAGAAACGTTGTTCTTCAAAACACATTTCAATCCTGCGCTCATTGCGGATAAGATCTGTCATCTGTGCTTTACTTAATCCAGTTACATAAGTTGTAGCTGTTATACCAGCTCTGCTGCGAATCGCATTAATGACCTGACGGGCATTGTAGTTTCCAATATTGACATCCGGACCAACGGCTTCATTGGCCGCTTCGGCAAACATTAAAAGCACATCGGTATAACGGGCATAGGTGTAATAATGTAATCCACCCGAATTCACTTTCGGATCCAAGTTTACATTGCCTACGTTCATGAATTTTCTTAAATAGTAACCCGTTTTTGTTGCATAAATACTTGTACTACCCAATGCGTCCTGGGTTCCTGCGGTTGTATTGATCGTGACCGCTGCTGTTCCTCTTGTAAACTTTGCTCCATTATACAAGATGAATTTTGCTAATCTGGGGTCTCTGCCTGAATAGGGATCGCTTGAATTAATTTTGATGCTGAGTGTTGGGGTACCATCTGCCATTGGAAAAGCATTCACCAGATCCTGTGTAGGATTAGTCAATCCCTGGCCAAAAAGAGAAGGAGTAAAATTGGATAGTTCCCAGGTAGTTGAAGAATTTACCCTGGTAGAATACCAAAGCACTTCCGGATGCAAATCTCCTGCATTTGGAACATCTGCATTACTGTAAAACTCGACATTTTTGGTATTCGCCAAATTAACCAGGGTCAATCCACTATTTTTATCCATTAATTCAGCTGCTGCCTGTGCCGCCATTTGGTATGTATAACTACCATCTGAATAAGCCGGGCTTGCAGCATACAATAATGCTTTAGCTTTAATCAACCGGACTGTTAATCCATTTATTCTATTGGCGTTTCTTGCACCTGTAGCGATATCGGCACTGGCATTGCCGCTATCTTTCCATCTGTCCGGAAGTATGGCAATAGCCTTGTCACAATCGTCGATGATGAATTTAACGAGATCTTTAAAAGAAGAACGTGGAATCTGATAATCAGTAGGATTTGCTGTTGCCAGCACATGATCAACAATTGGAACGCCAAGCAGTTCTCCATTAGCTCCCTTTCCGGCATGAGCCTGAAGTAGATTGAAATAATTCCAGGCCCTTAAACCATAGGCTTCGCCCTTGAGTTTTTGAGAAAAAAGAGCGCTGGTAGTTTCGTTTTTCCAGTACCAATTAACTTTATCAACCTCTGATAAAAAGGTATTGATGTATAAAATACTCTCATAAGCTGAATTCCATGCGTCAAAAGGATTTGAACTTGATGTCCAGCCTCCCGCAACAACGGTTTTTATGCTACTTGTAGGTAAATTGTTTACCGCATCGTCAGATGCGTAAGACTGATTGAAGTTGTTATGAACAACAGGAATGTTCCGGTAGGCATTCATCAGAAATCCTTCGGTATAAGTCACGATAGACTCAACATCATTCAGATCATATATATTTTCATCTTCCGGCTCTAATACACTACATGCATTGGTTAAGCCAAGTAAAGTGATGAAGATGAATATCAAATATTTGTATTTTTTCATTTTATCTTGATTTAAATTGATTTAAAATGAGGTGACCAGACCTATTGCGAAATTTCTCGTTCTTGGAGAGCTACCTACATTCAGTTCGGTATATTTTTTATTCTCTCCTAAAACCAGGGCATTATTGGCTCTCACATACACTCTCGAATCTTTTAGAAATGATACTTTATTTTTCCCTGAGAAATTATAGGTAAGTTGCATGGTAGGTACAACAAATGAGTTATTCTTAAACATCCAATAATCAGAATTCCGATTATTATTGCTTGCAGTTGTTGTTGACAAACGAGGATGGATCGCATACACATTTTTGTTATTGGGACCATACGCATCATTTACCATTTCAGAATATTTTACATCTCCGAAAACCCGATAATAGTTTCCTGTACGGTAATCATCATTACCTGCCTGGCCTATTCCAAGGATATAGAATTCAAGTTTTTTAAACTTAAAATCCAGGTATAAACTATACTGAGTGCGCAATCCGTGACCAATAATCCGCTGGTCTTTTTGGTCAATAATATTATCGCCGTTTTGATCCAGGTATTTTATGTCTCCTGCCTGAACCGCTCCAAATGTTGGCACTGGTAATCCGGAAACAAGTGAGCCGTCCGGATTAAAATCTGTCTCGCTGTAAAGCCCGTCAGATTTCAATGCCCATAAGGCATCGGTTGCAGTTCCAGTTCTCAACAATGCAATATCGGCACCTTCATAAACAGGTTCTTCCTGTTTGGTGATTTTTGGTGAGATATAGAGGATGTTGCTACCAGCAGTTATTGAAAAATCGGTTGATACATCTAATTTGTAAATAATGCCCAAGTTTAAACCCTGGGTTTGATTGCTGTTGTAATTGCTGTAAACCATATTTTCAAAACCAAGAATCTGTGGATAAGTACTCGACATCAAGGTGATATTACCTAACGAAGCGCTGTTAAAGTACTCCAATTCCATATTCATTGCATTATTAAAGAGCGTTGCATCCAATCCTAACGAAAAATCTCTTCTTTTTTGCAGTGCAATGTCATTGGCTATGGAAGAGTAATTTGTCTCCGCATTTTGGGATACGCCGTTTTGATAAGTAAAAGTACTGCCACGTAAAAATGTACTTCGATATAAGTTGTAATCGGTCCAATTATCATTTTTTGAAATACCAAAAGATGAGCGAATTTTAAGATAGTTAATAGTGGATATATCTGACATAAAATTTTCTTCAGACAATACCCATCCAAGACCGAATGACGGAGCTAACTCCATACGATTCCCTTCTTTTAACTTTCTGCTTCCGATACCCATTAACGACATTTCAGCGATGTATTTTTTTGAATACATATAGTTTGCTGAAAACCCGGTATGAAACAATACCTCCTTCTGCAGCACATCCGGATTGGTAATCATGTCAGTATACATTAAGGCAGTAGCAGAAACAGCATGCTCCCCGAAGGAACGGTTGTAGTTTAATGTCCCAAAATAGGAGTCATGCCTGAAAAAGGTAGAATTGGCATTATTCGCATTGTACTTATTCGCTGCTATATCAGTTCCTCGTACATAAGCCGTATCCAACAATCCGGTGGTTTCGTCGAAAACAGGTTCGTAAACAGCAAAGCTTGGACTTTGATTCGAATAGATGGTGTTAAAGAAATCCATTCCACCATAAAGACTTGCAGAAAGTCCTTCTGTAAGAAAACGCATATCAATGTCAAGTTTTCCGCTAAACTGGACATCACGTTGCATCAGTTTCTTATTGCCATTCTGGATAAAATTACCGTAAACATTGCTTAGGAACGAAGAATTTCCTCCCAGAAATTGTCCATTGACTAATTTGGCTTTCCGAAGAAGCAAATTCCGTAAATCTTCATTTGTTATGATATTGGGGTCCCACATTACCGGATAATTATTGGGCAATTCTGTTGAGGCTGTAGCCCAGATATTATCTGCATTGGGTTGCTTATTAAATGAGAGTCTTGCGGTTGTACTTATACTCATGTTCATATACTCATTAATGGTAAAATCAAGGTTCCCTCTGAAGTTTAAATTATCAGTAATATCACCCTGAGGGGTATTAAGCCATCCGCTACTTTGATCCCAGCCAGTACCAACATAGTACCGCACATTTTCGCTACCACCCATTACATCTGCAAATACATTTATACCTGTGGTATTGTCTTTTAAATAATCGCTGGAATAGAAATCATTATCCGGGAAACGGGCTGGATTAGTTCCGCTACGGGTTCCATCGATTTTCTCCTGCGTATATCGCAAAGAGGAAGGGGCAATACCGTCATTCAGTTGTGCTTCATTATATTTTCCCATATAATCAGCAGCATTCAGAAATTTAGGCAAAGCCCGTGGGGTCGCATTACCGTATTGTCCGGCAATTCTTATCTTATGGATACCGGCTTCGCCGCGCTTGCTTGTTATCAGGATTACGCCCAAATCACCCTGTGCTCCATACATTGCTTTAGATAAAGCATCCCTAAGGATCACAATAGACTCAATTTCCAATGGATTTAAACTGTTAACATAGAAGTCATTCTGACGGATACCATCAACCAGTATAGCTGCATTTCCTGTTCCCCAGGTATTGTAATTACCAAAGAGTCCCGGTACTTTTCCATTCAGAATCTCTCCAATAGAGCTGTTCTGATCCCGTTTTAGTTCTTCCTGCACATCAATAGTAATAACCGATCCAGTCGTTTCCCTGGCAGTAATCGTGTTAAAAGTCAGTTTAACCTCCTTGTCAATCCCTTTTTTATCAGGAAACGTATCTGTTTTTATATTACTATCTTGTGAATAAAGGATCTGTGATAATGCCAATAACACTATCAAAAAGTTGATCTTTATTATTATTTTTCTTTTCATAATAGATTACATTATTAAGGTTTTTACAATCTACCATCCGGGATTTTGTTCCCAATCGGTCGTAAATCTGGTTAAACTAACATCAAAAGGCATCCAGTAATGTTGATCTTTAAACACGTATGCAGTAACATTTATACGCTTAACGGAGGATTCAACAATAACCTTCTTACTGTCAATATCAAAAGTTAATGCCTGTAATTGAACACCATCCTGAAGGCGTGCTCTTTTCCACCGTCTGATATCGAACCAATAAACGCCTTCGTAAGCAAACTCAACAGCTCTTTCATTCCGGTAGAGCAATCTAAATGCCGGATCGGAAGCAAGTTCATAAGATCCCGGAAGCGGATTACCCTCATAGAATGGCAATGTGGCCGCTACAGTTGGTTGCCCGGCACGAACCCTTATTTTATTCACTGCCTGTTCAGCCGACATACTAAGCCCGGCTGGAATGGTATTGTAACTTCCGGTGCTTTCATAAACTGCTTCAGCATAAGTCAAATAGATGTCGGCTAACCTTAATAAGGGAGTGCAAAAAGCGGCTAGTCCCGGGTTATTTTTGGTTACGCCATCGGATAAGAATTTTCGTACGGCGTTACTATTCTGTGCGCCGTCAGCTTTTAATTGTGCAGCAGAAAAATTCAAGGTAATCTTATCGACTTTGTCGCCATGCATATAAAAATTAAAATCATAACGGTTGTCCCTGTCGTCCCATCGTCGGACCTTATCATTATCGTATGAAATTTTGTAGCGCGAACCGTCTTTCATTTCAAATTTATCCAGATAATTTTGAGAGCCTTGTGCTGCTTTTTGACCGGTAAGCTGGTTCTGACCATAGTTTCTGGCGGTAGATTGGCTGACAATCGGCGAACCAAACCGGTCAATCGTCCGGTGAAACAAGACTTCCGGCGTATAAGGCTGAGTTCCGTTCACAGTTGCAAAGGCTGTTCGAAAATCAGCCCATTTAGTCAGCCCATCTGCATCGGCAACAGGCATGCCGGATGGCTGAGCGCCTATCAGGCTTACTGCTAAATCGATAGTTTCTTTACAAGCAACGGCACATCGGTCAAGAATATCTTTATTATAATCCAAGACTCCTGTAGCCTGCTCATTAAAAAGCGGACTCGCCGAGAACTGAAGTGCTTTCGCCTTAAAACCAAGTGCTGCCAGTTTGGAAGGACGCCCCCAATTGATGTTTGGTGAAGGCCAGTTAGCTGGCAACAGGGCTGCTGCGGCATCAAAATCATCCACAATCCGTTCGAATACGGCCTGCACATCTTTATAGGTCTTGCCGTTTTTTTCGTAGGTCCAATGGCGTTTCATATCTTGTTCTTCAGCTGTGAAAACCTTGTCCACATAAGGTACAGTGCCAAACGACCTTACATATTCGTAGTAATAGTATGCCCTGAAAAAAAGCGCCTGCCCTTTTAGCCAGTCTCTCTGCTCATCGGTAGCATCGGTTAAAATTCCTGATTCCAGTTTTTCGAGACACATGTTGGTCATACGAATATTTTCCCACATGGAAGAATACAAACCAGCTGAGAACATACCGCTTTCGGCTGGTGCATAGATACCCCGGTTAGTAATTAAATATGTGTAGTTGCCAAGGTTTCCGTTATAAACAGATTGTGCTGAAGGCGATAGCGCCTCCCCACCAACGGAGTGCGTTACCCGGGCTCCATGATTGTTATAATCAACCAGGTTATTCAATAGCTGATCCTGGAATCCCTGAAAGGAGGCATAAGAACCAAAAATCTGTTCTTCAGTAATTGCAGCTTCCGGAGGAATGTTCAAATACTCCTTACAACTGGAAAACATAAAAGCTATTGCCAGTAACAGACTTATTTTAATTGTATATCTTTTCATTTTTTGAAGTTTATTAAGGGTTATTAAAACTGGACATTCAACCCAAGATTTATTTGCTTCTTGGTCGGATAATTAGATCCGGGATCATCCATACCTACACCATCGTTAGGCATTTTGGTCCAGAGGAATAAGTTTCTTCCATTCACATACAGCTTTAGATTATTTATGCGTAAAGGCTCAAGCAGATGTTTAGGTATTGAATAACCCAACTGAATGGATTGCAATCTGAAAAAGGATCCGTCAAACTCAGGATATTGCCCGGTAGGATTATATGTTTTTGCGCTCAGCGCCAGTGCCGGATAAGTAGGATTACTATTATTATATTCAGGCGACCAGGTATCTCCCAAAATTACAGTAGGTACATAGGTATTATCGTAATAGAACAATGATGGTGAAATTCTGCGAGTGGCGTTATAGGCTCCTAAAAACCGCATTGTTAAATCAAATCCTTTATAATCTGTTCCCAGAGCTATTCCGTAATTGTTTTGCGGATAGCTTGGATAGCCATAAGGAACATTATCGTCGGTACCATAATATTTTCCATCGGCGTTAAAATCGAGCATAATCAGATCGCCCGGCAGTAAAAAACTATTTGAAGAGGAATTGGCCCCTCCTGTTGCGCTATACAAGTCGTCCCAGCTTTCGATGAATCCGGTTGAAATTCCGGTAACAGTCTGACCCAGCGGCTTGCCTTCCGGTTTTTGATGAGGCAAAGTTAATTCAGTAGATTCTTTATAGATCACCTCGCTTCTGGCAACTGCCCAGTTTGCAGTTATCCAATAGTTAAGACTTTTTTTAACATTATTACGGTAGGTTATTTCCAATTCAGCTCCATGAGAATTTGCCTTGCCGATATTAGCTGGTGGCGCGGGTTTCCCAAAAATCGGAGGTACTGTACTTGACCTGTCATTGGCTCCCAGCAACATATCTGTTCTTTTTTCATTAAATATATCTGCAGTTAGGCTAAGCTTGTTGTTAAAAGCTGCAAATTCAAAGCCCAGGTTCTGTTTTGCTGCTTTTTCCCAACGTAAATCAGGATTGCCCGGGTTTCCCTCGTTGTACCTGATATATTCTCTGTACGCAGAAGGGTATCCATAATAATTTGACTCATAAGCATTCACGCTGTAAGTATTCCAGATGGTTAAGTAAGGCCATGTACTTCCGGTATTCAAGTTGTCATTTCCAACTAATCCATACGAATACCTTAATTTCAGCTTGTCAAGCCATTTTTGATCTTTTAAAAAACTCTCATTGGATATCATCCACCCCCCAGCAACAGAAGGGAAAAAGTCGAATCGATAAGCAGGACCAAATTTTTCGGAGCCATTGTATGCCCCATTCATTTCAATAAAATAGCGATTATTATAATCGTAAGTAATACGTCCTACCCAATCCTCACGTTTATGTGGCCAGTTGCTGCCAGTTTCAGACTGATCGCGGCTAAACATGGCCATCGCTGTAACACTATGCTTATCAAATGACCTGCTGTATTGCAACTGCAATTGATAATACAAACTACGCTCGGCATCGCCTAATGCAACACTCTCGGTTCCGAATGAATTGGGAGTTTTCACCCATCCAAAGCCTTCTCTTCCTGCTGTGGGTTCGGTATATGTGGTATAATCGGCCATATTGGCCGGGCTTCCATTCAGCATGTAGGTTTTGGTAGCATAATCGTAATAGCCACCTTCAAGGTAAAAATTCTTAGCTATTGTTTTCGTGACAACTCCAGCATTTCCGATATTTTTTCCATTATTTCTGAATGTATTATCAAACGCCAGCTTACCGACGAAAGATAAACCTTTGGTTATAAAATCAAATTTCTGAGTTAAGGTATAGTCCATGTTAATTGTTGTTCTCGGATAGGAGCTCGTACCTGTAAAATTAAAGTCGTACCAGGGATTGGCAGCATTAAACCTGCCGTCCTGGGTCCCGGGCACACCGTCTTCATATACCCTTATCGGTGTATCTCCGCTAAGATTTGTAAATACGGGAAAAATGCCATTCAATGCACCGCTATTCCTATTTGGAGTGGTTTGTAAACCATACATTCCCGCGAAATTTGCAGCTAACTGGGTTGTTTTCGTAATTTCAAAATCAAAATTGGCCCGAATATTCAACCTGTCGTATAAGTAAGCAGGCACATAACCGGTTCCTACGTCCTGACCATCAAAAATATCACCAACATGATTATAACTTGCAGACGCAAAATACTTAGCCCGCTTCGTTCCACCACTGGCAGTTGTATTTACCCGGTATGATTTAGTAAAATCCTTGAGCATTAGATCCTGCCAATTTTGGTTGGCATAAGCATAGGGATATTTTCCTGTTTTGTAATATTCTATTTCCTTATCAGAAGTGTAAAGTTCTGTCCATGATCCGTTATTGAAACGACGGGAACGCTCCAGTGCATAGTTTCTTGCAATCGCTCCTTCCCATGTATCAACTCTGTCAATTAATTTTGAGGCACTTTCAAATGACATTTCTGCTTCGACATTAAACCTTGTTTTTCCTTCTTTTCCACGTTTGGTGGTAATCAATATAACCCCGTTACCACCTTTGACTCCAAACACCGCAGTAGCTGAAGCATCCTTTAATACGGAAACACTTTCCACTTCGTTGATATCCACTTCGTTCATTTGACGTTCCACTCCATCTACTAAAATTAAAGGAGAGGAATTGTTCCAGGTCGTTTTTCCGCGGATAAGAATTTCAGAAGGAGTATAGACTTTTAATCCGGCTGAAAGTGCAGTTACCGCATCTCCACCAGGCATACCTGAGATGGAAAGAACAGATACTCCGGGTATCAGGCCGGTTAGTGCATCGGTCATGTTACTGACATTACCCTGCATCTTGATATCATCTGCCTTTGCGGTACCAATAGCACCAACAAGACTCTGCTTCTTTTGTGTACCATATCCAACCACTACGGTCTCCTGTAGCTCGATATTATCTTCCAGTAGCATTACTTCAAGGAATTTATTAGCGCTCTTAATTTCAAGGAGCTGGCTTTTCATTCCGATGAAATGAATTGCTAAATTTTGGCCTAAGCTGGCCTGAATGGTAAACATTCCATTTACATCTGTAATAGTACCATTGGTAGTGCCGTCAATCATGATACTTGCACCGGGAATGGGGCTGCCATCTTTATCGCTAACTTTTCCCTTTATTTGAGATTGAGCAAAAATAATTGTGTTAGTGCACATAAAGATTACGAATAAGGCAAGAATTTTTTGCCAATTTTTCATCATAGTTTGTGAATTTTAAAGGTTTAATAAATTAGTTTAGTTTGAATGAAAGTTCTTTGCATAATTTCTGTCCATTAGTTGATTAATTATAGTTTTATGGTCGAAAGTATTTTATGAGGCTTAATAAAGCATTAACAAATCATTAATAAAATTAACAAATGTTAAGATTTATAATTAACTGGCAACATTACAATGAGTTACGATTTAATAACCTGAGTTCGATATAAGCAACCATTAAAATAAAGCGAGTTGTCCAAATTCTGGTTCAACATCATACTTTATTCTTGGTTTTTTAGGTAGAAACGAATAAGCGATAAGACCTGAAATCAAGTTGGAGAGAAAGTTTGAGAATGATCTGTGTCTTGAATGTTCTACTTGACAAATGTTTTTAAGCTCATCATTAATGGTTTCAATGATTGATCTTTTTCGAAGCAGTATTTTATCACTTATCGACATCAGACTATTCTTCATATTTCGTTTGAGGCCAGTAATTAACTGAATACCATCAATAAACAGTTGTTCAAATAGCTTCTGGCCGATATATCCTTTATCAGCAAATAGTTTTCCAAAGATATTCTTGAGGAAATTACTATCCTTCAATGGAGTTCTATCGTCGATGTGACCAGGAGTAATTACAAAATCAAGAATCTCTCCGGTATCACTAACAACAATATGAAGCTTAAAGCCGAAGAAGTATCCCATGGTTGATTTTCCTCGGGTAGCAATGCCTTCAAATACTTTGTGATTAAAGATTCGATTGTTTTTACATACCCGAATGGAGGTAGAATCAATAAATGAAATACCAGAGCAAGAACCTAACCGCATTATTTTTAGAAAAATAACCATTGGAGGTAATGCTTTCTGCTGCAACTCAACAAACCGATTATATGAAACAGTCTTGGGGAATTCTGATTTAAGAACCTTCTGCACAAAATTGATATAGAAGTGCTTAAGATTCCTGTACCCACCAAGATGGAACGCGATCATGATGGTAATAACTTCAGAATCTGAAAGCTTACATGGTTTGTTTCTTTTCTTTTTAGTGGTTTCATCAGCCAATACATGTCCCTCCATTACTTGGTAATATTCTTTGCAAAATTCGTCAGTATAGAAGAATATTTCGGTAATTTTGTCTGTCATAGAAATAAGGTTTTAAAAGTGTATGTATTTAATAGTCAGATATTTAAATATACACAAAACCTTATTTCTTTCCAACTATTTTCTCCTTTTTTATTTCGAACTCAGGTTAATAAATCGAATCATATTTCCATTCAATATTAATTAGTATAAGCAGTAGTCGTAATCCTGATGATTGCACCTTCATTTCACTTTGATTTAGGTTTATAGTTGACGTTTTTTAACACCGTCGTAGTGTTTCGAGTTCGTTTTTTGCAACCACTCTAACAGATACCCTCTTAATTCTTCTGCTTTCGCTTTGTATTTTGAACTTTCAGAATTTGAGCCTAACAGATTATTCATTTCGTGAGGGTCGCTGTTCAAATCATACATAGCATTAATCACCTTGGATTCTTTAGAATAAGGAACCAGCAATTTCCATCCCTTATGCATGACCATGTAGTTTGAAATGACATCACCTCTAAAATTCCACTCGGTCACGATATATTCCGGGCGGTCTGTTTTTTTGTTTTCAATAAGGTCTCTCAGGCTCCGTCCGTCAGACTTGAACTTTTCGCCAACTCCGGTATAATCAAGTATGGTGGAGAACAAGTCAATATTCGTCACATAATGGCCGACAACGGTTCCTTTTTTAATTTCCTTCGGGAAACGGATCATTAAAGGAATCTGGGCTGATTCAGTATAAAAAACATTTTTTTCGCGCATTCCATGCGAACCAAGCATTTCGCCGTGGTCGCTGGTAAAAATTACGATTGTATTTTCAGTCAATCCCAGTTCATCGAGTGTATCGAGTATTTTGCCAATCCAGTCATCGATTTCTGTCACCAGGGCATAGTAATTGGCAATCATGTATTTTATCTTTTGGGGATCTGCGTATTCGGTACTTTCCAGTCTGCCGTTATAGGCCATGTAAGGCGAGTTCTGCATGTTGTCGCCAATACTGGCCGGTACCGGCATTTCCTGGTGATTATACATTTTTGCATACTTTTCAATGGGAATCATCGGGGCATGCGGAAAATTGATGGATGCGGTAATGCTAAACGACTTATCCCTGTTTCTTTTCAATGCCTCAATCGCATTTATACATGTAAATGCGGTGGATGTATGCTCAGGTGGAATGTTTGAAACGCCATGCAGCTCAGTTTGAGCGAAACGTTCTGTTTTTCGTTTCTCCAAAACATCCTTGTAATTCATCCCATAATGTTTATCAATGGGATTAGGGGTATAAGCTCTACCCGTTTCCGATGAAATGAGCTGGCCTTCTTTTGGTTCCACATACGGAACATGCTCTTGTATGTATGATTTATATTCGTTTAAAGTAACAAACCTGCTGTAAATTTTCGTCGGTTCTTCCGGACAATGCCATTTGCCGAAATATTCGCACGTATAGCCATTGTCATGCAATAACTCATCGAAAGTGGGCATGGTTAAAACCGGCACATCAGGTTCATCTTTCCAGATGGAATTGGTGCGAACGCCATTGTTTTCAATGGTATGACCGCTTAATAGGGTAGCCCTTGCCGGAGCACAAACAGCACACTGCGTATAGGTATTTATAAAATAGGCACCCTGCCTGGCCAACCGGTCAAGATTTGGCGTTTTTATCATGCTGTTCCCGGCCATACCAAGGGCATCGGCTCTTTGCTGGTCGGTCATTATAAACAGTACGTTAGGTTTGGAAGCCTCTTTTTTAGCTGTACAAGTCAACGACAGCGTTGCAAGAAATATGAAACCAGGGTTAAAAAACCTGATCTTATCCAAAACAATTACCACTGATTTTAGCCTTTTCATAATTACTAATTGATTTTTATTCTTCATTTTTCCCTTTCAGGTAAGAAGCAGGAAGGGTAGCTACCCACTGCTCCATTTTCTGTTTCAGTTCAGTCACTTTTTCGGGATATTTATTAGCGAGGTCATTTAATTCTTTTGGATCAACTGAAAGGTCATACAGGACATAGCCATTTCCCTGCTGATGCAATTTCCAGTTCCCATCGAGCATCGACGCTTTGGCTTTTACCGCGCTTGTACGCCAGAATAGAGGTGTGGTCCGTTGCCCGTTTCCTCCTTTTAAAACATCGGACCTATCTTCTCCTTCAAATCCTTCATCTTTAATTGGAATACCAGCCAGGCTGCACAAGGTGGGCAGGTAATCGATTCCGGATACGATGGAAGTTTTATTGAGCTTATTCGCCGGTATTTTACCCGGCCACCTGATAATGAAAGGAGAGCGCACCCCACCTTCGAATTGAGTATGTTTACCACCCCTAAATCCTCCGGCATACCCTAGCATATTCTGACTGGGGATTACTCCTGTATTTTCGCCGATACGATTGTTTTTGCCTTTTGCTTCATAGCTGGCAACAATGACCGGGGCAGGCCCCTGGTCGCTGGAGAAAATTACGATGGTGTTTTCCCTGAGTCCCCATTCGTCGAGTTTCTTCATTAAACGGTCAACCTGAATGTCAAGCGAGTAAACGTCACCAAGATAATTTTGCATCGACTTTTCAATATTTCCACCAAGCTTTTCACAGTCGTCAAACTTCGATTGCATGTGTTCTCCAAAATCTGACCGTTTAATCCGGACATCTTTAAAGGGCTCAACTAAAGAAGCAACCGGATCGACTTCATAATGCGAAATGTGGCCCCAAATATTTACATAAAAAGGTTTATCCTTGTTTTTTTCAATAAATTTTGTTGCAGATTCAAACAGATCAGCATCACGACCTCCATCGGATGTTATATTACCCCCAATAATCCCAATTTCATCGATACCATAGGTTCCATTCTGCACCGGATTCTTTTTATTCTCGGGACCAATGTGCCATTTGCCGAAGTGCCCGGTGGTGTAACCGTTTTGTTTGAACAGTTCGGTAACTGTACGATTTCCGGCAAAACCATAATTTGCCATGTATTCAGGGTAACTGGCCGGGTGCCTGCTGGTCATGATTCCCGTGCGGGAAGGGCAACAGGTTACACCGGTAACATAAAAGCGCTCAAAACGCGTTCCTTCGGATGCCAATTTATCAAGGGCGGGTGTTTTTGCATACGGATGGCCGTAACAATGCAAATCGCCCCATCCCAGGTCGTCTGCAAAAATAAAAACTACGTTTGGCCTGCCTGTCTGCGCGGCAGGTTTATCCTGTGCGTTCAGGAATGTTGAACAACTAATCAGGAAAAACAGAAGGCTTAAATTTTTTGTCATTTATACTTTATTTTAGATTGTTATTTAAAAGTCAGTACAGTGATTCCGGATGCTTAATTATTTGTCAGTCTCATCTGTGATGTAAAATTCATAGGTAGTCTCCCATGAAAATTCTTTACCCGGTTCAATGGCAATATTTATATAAGGTTCAGGGCATATTGTTTTATCATTGCACCAAAACACCAATTTAGAAATAGGTTGACTTCCCTTCATTCTCACTCCGGCACCTGTTTTATAGCAATCAATTTGAATATCATATCCATCCGGGTTGTTGTTTATTCCTTCGAGTGAACCACAATAAACGGACTCGCCTTTGGCTAAGGATCGCATAATTTTTAGCTTATTTTCATTTACCTCTGCGATTTCTCCAATTCCTCTGCCTTTAGCAGAACAAACTATATTTTCCGGAAATGTCAATTCAAAGCCCTTACCAACAACCTGATGATCAAACACAAAAAAGTTGTGGTTGAAAACATGAGTTTCAATGCGTTGCTTCCCTTTATTTTTAAGTCGGTATGAAATACGCATTTCAGGTTTACCTTCAACAAACTCAATGATTTTGGTATACTCATAAGGATAATCCTTGTGGTTTAAAATATGCTGAAACTGTATTTTTGCCGTCTCCCTTTCTATTTTCCATTTTCCCGGATCAATGATTGGATAAGTAGAAAAAGCTTTGTATAGTGTATTCGAAAGTTTCGTTAAAGTTCCTACTCCAATTTTCACAAAAGAGCCTCCCGGTTTGGTTTCATCATAATTCAGGGGTTCAAAAGAATCTACAGGCCCCATGATTGCATCGTGAAGGGTCGGCTTATATTTTTCGAACCATTTCCCAAAATAATTATGCCCATTGTACTCAAGACTCGAAATGATTCCTGCCCAATCGAACCGGGTGGCCCTGTAATAGCCATTATTTGTGTCGGGAAGATAAAGGCTGGCTTTAATTATTCCATTTGAAATTTCGGTTTGCGGATTTTCTCCGATACGAAAACCAGTTAGAACAATATAAATAAACAGTATAAATACACCTTCCCTTTTCATTCGCTTATTCCTTCTAATTTATTGATTGTTTATTTTTTAAAAAAGGTTTATCGGCTCGAAGATGCATTTCGAATCCTGTTCAATTCATCCAACAACTGTTTTACTTTCTCCGGATGCTTATCGTACAAATTAATTTGCTCGGCAGGGTCATCTTTCAGGTTATATAACTGAGGTATTTCGTTTTTGTACTGATTCAACATCTTTTCCGGAAAACCGGGAGGTGGAGAGTTATCAATAAACTTCCAGTCGCCGATTCGGATGGCGTGCATACCTTTGGAATCAGCTGTAACCATTGATTTGCGTGGATTATTATTTTCCTTTTTCAGCAACGATGGAAGAAAACTGAAACTGTCAGACGCCACTTCTTTGTCGTTTGGCAGAACGCTGCCCGAAATGTCAGCCACAGTTGCAAAAATATCCGTGAGATTAACCAAATCATTGGAAACTGAGCGCTGTTCCACTTTCCCGGGCCAGGATACGATGAAAGGGACATTGGTCCCTCCTTCCCAAATCGTATGCTTTCTACCCCTGAGGTTACCATTAATTTTCAATCCGTATTTGATGGCCTGGCTTTCCTCTTCCTCGGGTTTATTTTCCGGAATTACCCCGCCATTGTCGCTGGAGAAAATAATGATGGTATTGTCGTAAAGATTTAAATACTTTAAAGTCTCAATTATCCTGCCCACACTTAAATCCACATCCTGAATAAAGTCTCCGTAAGGACCACAATCGCTGAGTCCCCTCATGAAATCCGAAGGTGTAATCGGACGATGGACAGCTACAGCCGCAAAATATAAGAAGAAAGGGGTATCGGCTGATTGGTCTTTCAGCCAATCAATTGACTTTTCAGTAAGAACTTCCATTACATCTTTATTTACGCGCTGAGGTGCATCAAATCCTTTGTAAGGGGTTCCATAATACGTTCTGGAATATGGCTGTGCTTTTTTACCCCTTAAACCATAAATCTCATCATTTTCGATGTACACGCCCCAATAATCGCCATGATTCTGCGGAACGGCAAAATGATAATCAAATCCCAAATCAAGTGGCCCCGGGGTTAATTTACCGGTAAAATCACAAGGTTTTTTATTCCCGTATCCCAAATGCCACTTACCAATTGCAGCAGTGTTGTACCCCTGATTATTTAACAGATCAGCAACGGTTTCTTTGTCAGGATCCGGTAATAAAGCGCCGTCCGGGTCAACCACTCCAAATTTTAACGAAGACCTCCAGGGATAACTCCCGGTTAAAAGCCCATAACGGGTTGGTGTACATACTGAAGCCGGTGTGTGCGCATGGGTAAAACGCATCCCTGCTTCGGCCAAATCATCAATATGCGGAGTGCGCACAAGATTCTTATCAGCTCCGTATGCGTTTACACTTCCGTAACCAAAATCATCGGCCAGGATGAATACGATGTTGGGCTTTGGAGTTTGAGCCTTTGCCAGACTTATTGGACAAGAAAGGATTACTCCCCAAATCAAATGTTTTAATTGATGATTCATATTCACGATTTATTCTTAGTTTATACTTTACTTTTTTTTCTTAACCACCCCCGAATATTCAGGGCGATTACCATATTCTTTACTAAAATTTTCGTAGCGTGGATCATCTACCCAAAAATGAGATTCAGGTTCATCCGGATTAACTTTCCCTTCAGGATAATCCTTGCCTGAGATACTATTTTCAACGGATTCATGCCATTTGATGAATTGCTTTTTCATCTGCTCAAAGATTTCCGGGTTTTTATTCGAAATGTTATTTGATTCCGTTTTATCGGCTACAAGGTTGTACAGTTCAAAAGTACCTTGACTGATATTTGTTGCAACCAGTTTAAACTCGTTATCGATTAATGCACCTTTTCCCTGAAAAATGAACGGAATTGGCTTTGTACGTTCCTTTAACTTTTGATTTTCAAGAAGTGGTTTTATGCTAAATCCATCGACAGGTTGAAGCATCGCGTTATCCGGAATATTCAGAATATCCGCTATCGTTGGAAAAATGTCCATTGTAGTTGCAGGATAACTGGTAATGTTAGGTTTTATATGACCATTCCATTCAATGACGCATGGCACACGAATTCCGCCATCCCAGACGTCACCTTTGTTTCCACGCAAACCGCCAACCGTTTCAGGTTCAATACCGGGGAGGCCGCCATTATCACTGCAATACCAGATAAGTGTATTGTTCGCAACTTTCAACTCTCGTAATTTTGAACGCAATGTACCCAAACTACGGTCGAAGGCGACAAGCTCGCCATAGTGGTTCCTGCTTTTGGGTTCCAAATCATTAAGCTCCTTCATATCTTCGTCGGTTGCAACAAATGGTGAGTGAGGCGAGCCGTCCCAAATTACCGCAAAGAATGGTTGTTTCTTCTTAATAGTTCTTTCAATAAATTTCAACGCCTCATCAACTAGTATATCTGACGATGTTCCTTCAAATTCTTCGAAATCACCGTTTCGACTCATAATTGGATTAATGTCGAAAAAATTGCTTACTGACAACCACGTATCAAAACCAAACTCACCGGGAGAATGTGTGTCTTCTTTAAAAATGGGTACTCCTGGTCCACGTAAACCGTTCAGGTGCCATTTTCCAAAATGACCGGTAGCATACCCGATATCTTTTAATGCTTCAGGTAAAACTCTTTCCTGCTTTCTTAAAGCATATCCATGCGAAGGAACTCCTGAGCGAACACATGATCTTCCTGTCATAATACTTGCCCTGGTTGGAGAGCACACCGGTGCACCTGCATAAAACCGATCGAAACGTAATCCGTTTTCAGCCATTTTATCCAGGTTGGGTGTTTTCAAAACAGGATGATGATAATAACCTGTTTCTCCCCAACCCTGATCGTCGGTCATGATTAAAATAATGTTAGGACGTTCCTCTTGTGCACGGGCACTTATCCTGAATAATGGTCCAAATAGTAAAGTCAGGAACAAAATTGTTATCTCTTTCGGCATCATATTTATTTTTAAGTTTTTTCAAAAAATACCGGGGCCAACCATTTTTGATATTATTTATTGCGCAGGATTTCATTCAATCTCAGTTTCATCTCTTTCACCTTTTCAGGATATTTCCCGTATAGATTATTTTGCTCTGAAAGGTCATCTTTCAAATTGTACAGTTCACCTGGAATTTTATCGCTTATGATGTATTTTTTATCCGGTGCATATCTTGCCGCAATTCCTCCCTGACCGGAGCCATCAATGTATTTCCAATCGCCAATTCTGTAGGAGTTTTTCTCGATTACCAACTCGTTTCGTACAGGTTTTTCAGATTCGGGATTTTTAAGGATGGACAAAAAACTGTGGCTATCGAAATCGGCGCTGTTGAAAGTTTTATCACCAACTAAATCCGCCAGAGTTGCCATCATATCTGTAAAACAAATTAGTTGATTGCTTTGAGCACCTTTTTTAAATCTGGTGGGCGCACTTACAATAAATGGAATTCGTGAACCGCCTTCCCACATGTCGCCCTTCATTCCCCGAAGTACTCCCATACTGGCATGATCAAACTTCTCTATATCTTCATGAAACCAAACCGGACCATTATCGCTGCCAAAAAAGACGATGGTATTTTCAAGTAAATTATTTTCCTGCAAATAAGTCATTAGTTGCCCCACCAGATTATCAACCTGCATGGTGAAATCGCCATATTCACCGGCTCCGCTTTTGCCGACAAATTCATCTTTTGGTAACCAGGGGGTATGTGGGGCGGTTAATGGCAGATACAGAAAAAACGGATCTTTTTGATGCTGCTTTTGATGGTTATTTAGAAAAACCCTGGCTTTCCCCAGGAATTTATCCAACACCTCCTCATGTTTGAAATCAGGTGAAATTGCCCCTGCCCGAAAAAATGCTCCGGACACTTCGGAGGTCGCATTTGGGCTGGAATGGTCGTTTACCGATTTTGCTGGCGACTGAACCGCACGATTGTTTTCAATATAAAAATAGGGCGGAATATCCAGCGATGCATGCATTCCGAAGAAATAATCAAAGCCCTTTTCAATTGGCCCTCCTTTCATTTCGGAAATAGAAGCAGGATTTTTCCAATCCACATCATCGAAACCCAAATGCCATTTTCCAATGCAGGCTGTGTGGTATCCATTCCGTTTCAGCAATGTTGCTATGGTTTCCTGATCTGGCTTTATTAAACTGTGTTGTTGTACATTCAGATCAGGCAATAGCCCCGGATAACATCCGGTAATTAACCCGTATCGGGACGGAACACACCATGCACCCGGAGAATGGGCATTGGTAAACCGGACGCCCTTTTCAGCTAATTTATCGATGTTGGGAGTTGGGATTTTCGACTTGCTGTTGTAGCATGTTAAATCACCAAATCCCATATCATCAGCAAGTATAAAAACAATATTGGGTTGATCCTTTGGTTTTATATCCGATGCACTGGTTTCATTCGGAACAGGTAATCCGGTATCAAAAACAAATGCAAGGAAAAGCAGAGACTTTAATTTAGCTTTCATTAAACCAGATATTAATTCTTAAGAGAAATGATGAACATATATTTACTTTTCACATGGGATTAAATTAAGGCCGGATAATAGTTCCGTCATTTTTTCGTACCTGAGTCCAGTTATTCAGTTGAACATTGGGCAGCGGATATTTGGCAGCCAGTTTTTCATCCATATCAACACCCAATCCCGGCGCTTCGTTGACGTACATATACCCATTTTTTATAGTTGGCGTTCCCGGAAAAATTTCGCGCAGCTTTTCAGAAAAATTATGAGGTTCCTGAATTCCAAAATTCCAAACAGCCAGGTCGATATGTGCATTTGCAGCATGGCCAACCGGTGAAACATCTCCAGGTCCGTGCCAGGCGGTTCTGACATTAAAAGCCTCGCCAAAACGTGCAACTTTCATCGCCGGGGTTATGCCGCCAATCTGAGAAATATGTATGCGAATAAAATCAAACCACTGATCTTTCATCGGATCGACCCATTCATGAGGACTGTTAAATAACTCTCCCATAGCTATTGGCACAGAGGTATTCTCCCTCAATAATTTGAAATACCGGTTGTTTTCAGGTGAAAAAGGATCTTCAATAAAAAAAGGCCGATATTCTTCCAAAGATTTGATCAGATTAATCGCTTCCATGGGTTGAAGTCGCTCATGTATATCATGCAATAGTTCAACCTTTTCACCACATTGTTTTCTTACTTTATCAAAAATCTCTCTGGTGCTTTTTGTATAGACATAAGGATCCATAAAACTATCGCGAGGCATACCGAATCCGGCATTCTTATAATCAGGATTATCTACCAGACCCGTAGTTCCATAACCTCCTATCTGAATCCGAACGTGTCGGTACCCTTGTTCCATATAGCCTGCAACATCTTCAGCAACTTTTTCAGGTGAATTTCCACTCGCATGGGCATAGCAATCAACTGCAAAACGGCATTTTCCTCCCAACAGCTGATAAACAGGCATGTTGGCCCGTTTTCCTTTGATGTCCCAAAGAGCCTGATCCAGGCCACTTAGCGCATTGTTTAAAACCGGACCGTTCCGCCAATACGAACTCTGATAGGTCGATTGCCAAAGGTCTTCGATAGTATCAACATCCTTCCCTACACAAAAGTCATTCAGATATTTGTCGATGGCGGCAACCACCACATGAGCCCTTTGCCTGAAGGTTGCACAGCCAATGCCATATAAACCAGGTTCACTGGTTTCAACTTTTACAATTACCAACTCTATACCTTCAGGACAGGTTGAAATTGCTTTAACCTTTGTGATCTTTACCGGGGGAAGTCCTTTAAAAACTTTCTTATCATCTGCTGCAGCTGAAAAAGGATTCATCAATCCGGCTCCAATAGTAGCCAAACCAAGACTTTTCAGCGCTGTTCTGCGGTTTAGATTTGTATTCATAATTCTGAGAATTTTTAATTATTAAATCTGAATCAATTTAACACCCTTTTATAATTCTCCACGATCAAACCCGCATAAGGAGCAGCATATCCTTCCAATTTTTTCATATCAGCTTCTGAAAGTTTTTTCATGTTTCTCAGCACTTTTACATTTTCCTCCAATTCATGTGTAAACCTGCAGCCACTTACTAAAGATGAAACCGGAAGTGAATAAACATACTGATGAAGATTCGCGTATGTCAGTTCGGTAAGGCTAACAACATCCGGAATATCCTTAGTTTCGATATTTTTCGGTGTTGTATCTATCCTTCCTCCCATCATGCTACCGCCAGCCATGGTCTTCATGGCCAGAATGCCATATTTTTTTTCGAGCAACACAGGAAGAACATGATGTTGGAAGGATTCAAACGACGGATCGCAAACATTTAAGGGCATTTGGCAGGTATCCAGTTCAATGCCCAATTCATCGAGCTTTTTCAGAAAATGCAGATGAGTTTTAGGATTTTGGTGGCCGGTAAAACCAATATAGCGTGCCTTACCTTTTTGTTTAGCTTCGAGAAAAGCTTCCAAAACACCTGCTTTTAACCTGTTATCAACATCTTCCGGAGTATTTAAGGCATGAATCTGCCACAAATCGATGTAATCTGTTTTTAATGCTTTTAACGATTCATCCAACATTTGTCGTACTTCCGCACCTGTTTTGCCTGGCGCCTTTGTCATCAGGAAAATCTGGTCACGGTATTTAGGTGTTAGAAATTTACCCATGTACTCTTCGGCACGACCATTGACATATTTTCGGGCATTGTCGAAAAACCGGACTCCCAACTCCATAGATCGTTCAACCATTCTCTCAGCATCAGCCGGATTATCGATGAACCCTAAATGGTAGCCACCAAGGCAAAAAGCAGTTACTTTCTGACCATCCCGGGTCAACTGACGTTGAGGTAAAATTTCGCCCCACTTGTCGTTCACAGGAATTGCCGAAGCCCAGTCAGCAATCAAACTTAAGGCCGCAACAGTCCCAACTTTTTTGATGAATTTTCTTCTGTTTTCCATAATTGTATTTTTAAAATTGTATTTATTTCAATATGATCATCGAATGTCATTTTTATGAACTGATCATCAGTTGGTTCCCACGATATTTTATAGTCAGACTATAGTTGAATATTGTGTTCCTTTGCCCCTTCAGCCATCATCACAACTGATTTAATTATAGAACTCCTACTTTTTCTTCATACTCATTTCTTCCTTTCCGGTTGCAGGAGTATTTTTCACAAATTCATTATAGTACCCCCGGAGTTTTGCAACGTCTTTTTGATACATGGAATCTTTAATTCGATTATTAATTTCAAGGAGATCATTTGTCCGGTCAAAAAACATATCTCCAAAATCGCGGAAGTCCCAATTTTTATGAAGTGCAGTTGGATCGAGCATAATGCCCAGTTTCTGATCTTTGGTAATTACGGTAGCCTGCGACCAGCTTTCAGAAACAAAATATTTCCTTTTCATGGGCATTCCTGAAAGAAGGGTCTTTGCCATGGATTCGCCCTGTAAGGGATGTTCCAACTTTGGCATTTTTAAGCCCAGGAGTTCGACCAGGGTCGGATAAATATCCACAAGGCTTACCAATTCACCGGTATGTTTCCCGTTTTTTTTATTCCCCGGATATCGGATGATCAATGGCATATTTAGAATGTCCTCGTAAACATTTTGTCCGGCTGCGGTTTTTTCAACCATCCCGTGGTTTCCTACAAAATCGCCGTGGTCGGAAGTGTAAATAACAATGGTCTCATCTTCCAATCCGGCTTCATCGAGCGCTTTTAGAATTTCGCCAACATGATGATCCAATTCAGTAACCAACGCATAGTAAGCTCCAATATGATTGCGCCATAGTTGTTCGTCAGCGTATGCCTTGTTGACATTCCACACTTTATTACCGCCATCCCGGATCGATTGCATCATCGGAGGAATATTCTCCTTTGGTTCGTACAGACTGGCAGGTTTCCTGATTGAACCGCCATTTATCCGACCATTTCCCCAGTCAGACACATCGTACAGTTCCATGTATTTTTTCAGAGGTGTATAGGGTTGATGGGGACGATAAAATGTAGCCCAGCAAAAGAATGGCTGATCACTTTTTGCCTGGTCTTTAATCATCTGAACGGTTAGCTGGCTTGTAAAGGCCTCCATTGTCATGTTTTCCGGCAGCGCTGAAATCCGGGTTCCCAGGTCAGCAATCGGCAGTTTTTCGTTTGCATAAGATGAGCAAACTGAACCTTTACCAAATTCGGCTGACCAGTCTCTGGCAAATTCTTTTCCATAACCCATTTTCTCAACCCATTCCGTATAGCTGTTTCGGGGAGTTTCATTGCACAAATGACTTCGCTGAACATCCCATCCGGCATCGACTGCCTGCGAGGTATGTCTTTTACCAAAAGCATAGGTATTGTAACTGTTTTGCTTAAAAACAGTGGCCAGTGAAACTACCTCATTCATAACTTGCGTTTGTTCACCATTTGAAAGTAATCCGAGGGTACGGGAGTACAAACCTGACATCATGGATGATCTGGAAGGAGCACAAATACCGGTGGTGCAATAGGCCCTGTCAAACACAACTGATTCTTTTGCCAGTTTATCCAGATTAGGAGTAAGTACATCAGGGTGTCCCTCGAATCCCATCACCTTTTTGTTGTGCTGATCTGAAAACAGGATAAGCACGTTGGGCTTCTTTTGATTACTTTTTGACTCCTTATTCAACGAAAAACCAAATCCAATAATGGGATAAAGAATCGGTACTAATATGAAAGCGTTTCTTCCGAAATTTAATTTAAACATTTTTTTCAATTGTTGGAATCAGTTAAATGTTTTGTTGTATAAATTCTCATCCTTGTCGAAACAGCCTGACATATATACAATTGCCTTTGTATTTTCGATGGTTACAGGGGAACCGGAAATATAGTTTCTCATGCGGCTGCCCCACACCGAAACGGTTAATTTTTTGTCTCCCTGAACCAGTATAAAATCCTGCGATTGGTTTTCAGGAACAGTTGTCAGTGCGCCGTTTCCGCCTGAAAATGCTTCAACATTGCTTAGCGAAGTATGTCCCTGTCCTTCGATGATGATGGGGTGAATATTTTCCACTTTCTCGCCGGTATTGGCTATGATTGAACCTTGCGCGATTTGCCAGTTGCGGTTTTTTGTATTACTCCCTCGTTTTAAAATGCCAACTGCAACACAGTCGAAGTTAAAATTGGTTAATTGCCCGTAAGATTCGCTATCGAGTAAAATTCCACCATACGTTCCGAAGGTAAAAAGGTCGATAATCTGGGCATTATCAGTATGGTTTATGGTGTAGGCATATGTTTTTTTAGCAATGACAGCATCCACAACTGCACGACTGTACTGACCTCCAATGTATCGCTGTCCGGCAGGGTTGACATGGCAATGCAAAATGCGGGGAACATCGTAGACATAATCCATCCGGATAAATTCACCGCTAAGCGGATAGCCATAGCAATGTTCGAAAGTCATTAATTCGCAGGCATTTTCGCGACTGGCATTAAAATCGAAAGCTAAATATTCGCCATAAAAAGTGAGGCAGGAAAGAAACACGCCCTGTGCCCTGCTGGTTTGTGAAACCTGAATGGTTGCCTTGTATGGGATAATTGCAGCCGGGTCTTTGATGGTTTGCTCAGGATACCAAAACTGAATGCCTTTAATTTGAGTCCCGGTTTCAACAGTTATAAAAGCATTTTCTCTATCCGTAATGGCGAACACACTGCCAACAGGTTGTTTTTTTGTCGCGTGGGTAGTTCCACGGGGAGTTGGACCGTGTACGCCGATCAGGGAAACATTTTTTTTCAGGATAATTCCGCCATTAATGGGATAGGGTTCTTCGGAGGGTTCAACAAATAATGCAGCGCCTCTTACTGTGGCCCAATCAATGGCTTTTTGCAGGTTTATTTTATTTAAAGCAGCGCTGTTCCCGGGCTTTACATCAAATTTTTGGATGCTTGTTAATTCTGAAGCTCTTAACTGGTTTATGCCAATAACTAACATCAGCAATAGGATTAAGTTCGTTTTCATTGGTTTTATCTGTTTAATTTAAAATAATTTCTGGTATTACGGTTTTAACAACTTCGTCAAATCAATACGGTCGTAAGGCTTTTTTCCGAAGGCTGCGTAATACTCCAGCTTTACAGTTCCTTTTTTACCATCGGTTTTAATTATTGCATATCCCGGCAGGTCGGTTTGTTTGAAGAAAGTTACCTGTTTTGCTTCTTCAGATATGATGGCTTTCCTGTCTTCAAGGGTTTCCGGTTGCCAATCCGGAACATTTTCTGCCAGGGATGGACCGTATTCTGTGATTACTTTTGTTGGTATTTGGTAATTCCTGTCTTTTATGACACTTACCACCATAACCTGCACGATTGGCCCGTACTGGGTAGTGCGCCGAACAACCGAGTACTTGTGAAGATGACCGCATAAAACAATCGCTTTATGCCGGGCAATTACTTCCAATAGTTTTTCATGTTGTTCCGGATTTTTTCTAAAGGTGTGCCAGCACCGTTCAGTAACCGGAATGACCGGTTCGTGGATCACCACAAATTTGAATTTTGCTTTTGATGCCGAAAGCTCTTTTTCAAGGAAAGCAGACATATTGGTATTTTTATCCCATGGATCAAGGCAGGTAATTTGCACATCGCCAACGACATAAGAATAACTGGCATTTTTTATATCCGGATTATTGGTCTGTTTCCTGAACATGGGCACATAAAATTCCTGAAATGCTTCCACCGATCCGGGTCCGGTAACATCATGGTTTCCTTTGGCAATAATCCAGGGAGCAGGCACAATGGCCGCTTCAATTGACTTCATCGCATTCGAAGCCATCTGTTTCGCCATTTGCACCGAACCGGCCAATCCCTCCGATAAATCACCCAATTGAATTACAGCTTTTACCGGTGGATTTTCAGACACAGCTTTGTTTCTGATGATTGTCATAAAATCGCTCCAGTTTTTCTCTGTATATACGGTATATTCCTTTGTCACCTGCAGCAAATCGTCGGGTTTGGTTCCGAGCCAATTCATATCGTGGTCGTCCAGGAGGTCATAATGCAGGTCGCCAAGCACAATAAAACTACTTTTTTGTGCAAGTGCATAATACCCAAATAAGAAAGTAAACAATACCAGAATTGAAAATTGCTTCATTTTGAGTGAATAGTTGTTTATCTTTCTAATTTGACTTGTTTCCCGGTTTTGCTGCTTTTGCGGGCAGCTTCGAGAATTTCGACAACGGTCAGGTTCGTTTCAAGCGCCGATAAATCAGTTTTTGAAACAATAACATCTCCTTTTATTGCAGCCGAAAAAAAGGCAAAACCATCCTTAAAGGGGGATTTTGTCCATGGTATTTTCTCAACACTTTCAACCGATTTTTCATTTAACCTGAACCGGATTGTTTGAGCATCGTCGCTGAGTACATATCCGGTATTGCCGTAGATGTGCATGTCTTTACGATTGAAGGGCCAATTCCATGAAGCATTGATGACTCCTTCCATGTTTGGATACGAAAGCACGATGGTCGCATCATCATCAACTTTTGGATAGACACCAGGTTTGTATTGTTTAAGTCTGGCATAAACCGATAATGGTTTTTCACCCTTCATGATCCAGGTTATCAGATCAGCTCCATAACAACCAAAATCGGTTACAGCCCCACCTCCATTTAAAACAGGATCGGTGAGCCATTCTAAAAATTCGCTGTTTACTTTTATTTCTTTTGGCCCTTTGTGCCCATCGTAAACAATTACTTTTCTCAATTCACCCAATTCACCCTTATTAACCATCTCCTGACTTTTATAATTCGATGGATACCAGGTCGTTTCATAATTGGTAAGTGTAAGTATATGGTGCTTTTTTGCAAGTTTTGCCATGACATTGGCATGTTTGACGCTCACAGCCAAAGGTTTTTCAACCATAACGTGAATTCCGCGGGGAGCACATGCCTGCACAACTTTCAGGTGGTCGAAAATGGAAGTGAAAGTGATTACCCCGGCGGGTTTAGTTTTGTCCAGCATTTCATCCAAAGACTGATAAATCAGGTTTTGATCGATTCCAAACTGTCTGGAGTACCGGCCTGAAAGGACAGTATCACTTTCTGCAATTCCCACAATCTGAATATCATTTCTGCTCAAATTTCTTAGCAAGGGAAGCACATGCGAATGCGATAATCCGGCAATTCCAATTCTGACTGGTTGTTGAGCTTCAGAGGCACTAAAAATTATGCTGAAACAGATAATTAAAAACCATGCAACTTTCATACTGTAATAATTTGATTTTTAATGGTAGAATAGAACTCCATGCTGCAATTTAATATTATACTCTTAAGTATTGAGAAGCAACATGTTCGTTCCATGGTTAAAACACAACTGAATCCGGAAGCTCTTCCAACCCGAAATACTCATGTTCAATTTTGTCGCTAATTGCACATTTCCGTAGGTTGAAAGGCTGTTGTTGTGATAATGACCCGAAAAGACAGCATTCACTTTATTGTCGTTAAATAAATCAAGGTATTTTTCGCGATATTCCAAATCAATGTTTGAGTAGGCTGTCGGTTCATCAACGGTTTTAATAAAAAACGGATAATGGCAAAACAAGATAATATGCTGCGCTTTCAGGCTTTCTTTCAGTTTTTTTGTAAGCCAGTTGTATTGCTTTTGTTCGGGCTTTTCTAATTTGGCTTTGATTAAACCGGAGTTAAATCCAATAAACGATGAACCCTTGTGTTCGAATGAAAACCGATCACTTCCGTAGTTCTTTTTGTACTTTTTCAAGCTTTCCTTATCAGGAATTTGCCCGATGTCATGATTTCCAGGCGAATAATAAACCCGAATCGCCGGATTTATTTTTGCAGTATTTCGTTTAAATTCCTCAATCTGTGAAGGTGATTTTGGATCATTCACGAAATCACCTGTAATCACCACAAAATCAGGATTCAGACTATTTATTTTTGCTACCGCTTTTTCATATAAAATAGTTTCCTTTTCAAAACTCACATTACTGTCAAACATGCCAAACTGTGGGTCGGTAAGCTGTATAAAAAACCAGGGGGCTTTTGGATTTTCCTTTTGCGCTATCGAAGTACCTGCAATAATAAAAATCATTGCCAGGCTGATGATTGTTTTTCTTCTCAGTACTTGTAAAAACATATTTTTAAAGTTTTAAATAGTCAGTAAAAGGATTTGTGTTTTAAAATTATTCACCTGTATCATTTCCGATTTGAAATAAAGTACATGGGCATGATAAATTTAATATTACATTCCATATCCTGCTTCCTGCTTTAATTGGATTTGTAATAACAAAATCTAATTCGCTGCCTCTACTTTGTACAAACGCTTGATTTGTACCCTTGTCATTTCGCGAAGTTCTTCCACACTTTTGTTTATTTTAAGCTCTTTTTTCAATTTATCCAGTCGCAATTTCAAATCATCAGTCACACTGTCGAATTCCTGAATTCCAGAAAGGTTGTGCAATTCATTCGGATCTGTTTTTAAATCATACAACTCCCATTTGTCCATATCGTAGTAGAAATGAATCAGTTTATAGCGGTCGGTGCGGATACCATAATGTGGCTGAACATGATGCCAATAAGGGTATTCGTAATAATGATAATATACGGCATCTCGTAAAGGTGTCGTGGTTTTGCCTTCCATAACCGGCAAAAAGCTTTTTCCCTGAATATCATCAGGAATTGAAACTCCTGCAGCATCGAGCAAGGTTGGGGCATAATCGATATTCAGGAGCAAATCGTTGTTGATCGTTCCGGGTTTTATGTGTCCCGGATATCGAATCAAACAGGGCATATGAAAAGATTCTTCGTACATAAACCGTTTGTCGAACCAGCCGTGCTCACCGATATAAAACCCTTGATCGGAAGTGTAAACTACAATTGTATTTTCCGCCAGGCCACTTTCATCTAAATAATCAAGTACTTGGCCAATGGCATCATCCGCAGCTTTTACACACCTCAGATAATCCTTGATAAAATGCTGGTATTTCCAGTCTTTGCGTTCTGCATCAGTCATCGTTGAATCGGGTGTCCAGAACTCTCCATCATTGTTCCCGTAGCTGTTCCATTTTTCCAGATCTTCAGGTGACAATCCTTCGGGGGCATGAATTTTTACATCTTTCCGGTTCATGTGCCCATCAATACGCATCCATGCCTCTTTGGCCGCTTCCCTTCCTTCATAATTGTCATCGAAAGTTGCAGGGTGAGGGATGGTTATATCGGCCAGGTAATTTTCATATCCGGGACCAGGATCCCATGGACGGTGAGGAGCTTTAAACTGATACATCAACATAAATGGTTTGGTTATATCTCTTCCGGTTTTTAACCAATTCAAGGCATCTTCCTTAATAACGGTGGTGGAGTATTTGCCTTTTTCCTCAATAATTTTTCCTCCCGTTTCCTCAAAAACCGGATCGAAATAAGTGCCTTGACCTTCTTTATTAAACAACACCTTATAATAATCGAATCCGGTTGGCGAGGTTCCCAAATGCCACTTGCCAATAACTGCTGTTTCGTAACCGGCCTTCTGTAAAAGTTTGGGGAAAGTTTGCTGTGAACCATCGAAATCGCCTCCACCTTCATTTTTATAGAAACCATTTATATGGCTGTATTTTCCGGTAAGGATACAAGCCCGGGAAGGGCCGCAAATTGAATTGGTACAGAAGAAGTTATTGAACCGAACTCCTTCGTTCGCAATCCGGTCGATATTGGGAGTAGGGGCAACTTTTGCTAAATATCTGCCATACGCACTTATTGCTGAAAGTGCATGATCGTCGGTCATGATAAAAAGAATGTTTGGCCTTTTTAATTCCCTCTCTTTAAGTTGACAGCCTGGCAATATCAGCGAGACGAGAAGGACAGGTGCAATAAAGTTTTCTTTTTTCATAATTTGAGTTGAAAATTTCTATTCGTATTTGGGGATTTCAGCATTCTTTCCCCACTCTTTGTTTGGAAGTTCATCCACTATAAGTTCGAGGCTTCCTCCTTCCATTATTTGTTTATGTGAAATAAATGGCGAATCTATTTCTTTGCCATTAATAAGCGCTTTTTGGATGTATTTTTTTGTTCGGCTGGCGCCTTTGGCCAAAACAGTAAACTTCTTACCGTTTGTAAGATTGATGGTTGTTTCTTCAAATACCGGACTAGTGATGGTATAAAATGGCAGACCTGGTGTAACAGGATACAGGCCCATTGAGGTAAACACGACAAATGCGGTCATCCCGCCACCATCTTCATCTCCGGGTATTCCGAAAATATTGTCTTTATACCAAACGTCAAGTAAGAAGCGCGTTCTCTGTTGAGTCTTCCACGGCGCTCCAAAATAATTGTATAAATAAGGAATATGGAAAGAAGGTTCGTTCCCCATCGAAAATTGCCCAACCATGCCGGTTGAATTAGAACCATTAACATAGAAATCATTTTTTTTCATACCAAGCGGTTCCCTAAAAAGCTGATCTAAGCGATTTTCAGCAGCTTTTTTACCTCCCAGCATTTGGGTTAAACCTTCAATATCCTGCTGTACATCCCAGGCGTAAGTCCAGCCATTGTTTTCATCGTAATATTCCCGATAGCCTTTTCCACCTGCTGATTTAGGGTCAATATCTATCCAGTTCCCTTTATCATCTTTGGGCATAAATAATCGATGTTTCGGGTCCCACAGATTTTTGTGGTCCAGTCCTTTTTTTACAAATTGGTTATAATCATCGCTTTTACCTAAATCTTTGGCTAATTCAGCCAGGGTCCAAAAATCATAACTAATCCCTAAAGTTACCGAAACCGGCTGGCGTTTTTCAAAACCGTCCATTTGTGGCTCAGTCTCTTTTTCGCCCGGATGAAGTGCGGGAAAGAATCCATTTTCATGGTAGAAATCGTCAATGGGACGTCGGGGTGTTCCCTGCCGCCATGGAATAAAAGTCCCTTCCATTAGGTTTTTCTTAATCCCTTCGTAGGCTTTTTCAACGTTGTAATCTTTTAATCCTTTCCGGTAACCATCAATAAAGATGGCCGACGAGTGATAGGAATTCATACACATGTGATTGCCATGAACCTGCGGAAATGTCGGCATCCAGCCACTCTGCTCATACATTAGGGTGTACGAATTCAACATGTCATTTTCCATTTGAGGGTTGAGAATGGTGCGCAAAGGATGTTGGGCGCGATACGTATCCCAAATCCAATCGTCAACAAAAAAGGCACGGTTACTTTCATGTACTTTACCGTCATATCCGCTGAAATATTTACCTCCTTCATTAATGTCGACCATCCGTTCGTAAGTGCGGTATAATGAAGTATAAAAAGTTCTTCTTTGCGCTTCTGTTCCACCTTTGACTTCAATCTGGTTGATTACTTTTTCCCATTCTTTCTTTCCCGATACTGTCAAATCGTCAAAACTGACATTTGTCAATTCTTTATCAAAATTGATTTTTGCCTGTTCAGGACTAATATACGAAACTGCATATTTCACCAATACTGATGTCGGGTCAGTATTGGAAAATGAAACAGAACATTTCTCATTCTGAATATTTACAGAAGCATCTTTAATCAAATTATTGTTGTTATCTCGCAGTTCACCATAAACATATACTGTAACTGTCATTTTAACCGGATTTAATCCTCTTGAAGTTTCGCCTACATTCTCTTCAAATGTGAAAGTTCCCTGTTTATTAAAGGCGCTTTTCATTTCACCAGAGCCCTTTATTAGCAAGTTCTTCGTGCCGGTATCCGGAAAGTCGATTTTATAAATGGCACATTTTTCACCGGGAGCAAAACTAACCCTGATCTCATCATCAATTAAATATGTAGAATACAACCAGGGATTCACCACTTCCAAATCATGGTCGATATTCATTTTTTGATTCCATGATGAATTGGTGATTTCGCCAATAGTTACCTTCATCTGAAGGATACCGGCTTGCCGGTGCGAAGTGACCTGCAAAGGAAAAGCTTCCACCTGATCGGAGAGGTAATCCTGTTTTACAGGGAACATCCGGATCATTTGGTTTGGCAAATGCATGGTTGGATAGGTTGGCACAAGAAACTGAGCTACATTCCCAATGGTTGGGTCGATGTATTTGGTGAAATCTTCCTGTGCAAAAGACGTTATACTGAAATAAAAAGATAGTAGAACAAAAGCTGTAAATTTTTTGATTATTCGATTCATTATAAATATAGTTGATTGTTATTTATTTGTGAAATTAAAAGGTTTGTTGAGCATAGTTTCCCATTTCCTTTTCCCAATCCTTTAGCAGGGTTTTGAACTTTTTTATCATAACCGGATTTTCATCCTTTAAATTTGTTGTTTCACCAAGATCTTTAGCCAAATCAAAAAGATATTCCTTTTCTTTTATTTTCAGGTATTTCCAATTTTCCATGCGCACTACCCACTGATTCTGGAACCTCCAAAATAAGGGGCGCTTTTTCATTTCTTTTTCAGAAAAAAGAAGTTTCGAAAAATCCTCTCCATCGAACCTGACCTTGTTAGAAATTCCGGCTACGTTAAGTAATGTAGGTAAAACATCCATACTTATAACTGGGTCATCAGCAATTTTACCGGGTTTAATTTTTCCGGGATACCAGGCAATTGCAGGAACCCTGTGTCCACCTTCCCAAAGTGAACTTTTAAATCCGTTAAGCGCACCGTTGTTTCCCATGCTTGTGGCTCCATTGTCGGAGCAAAAAAACACAAATGTATTTTTGTCCAGGTTCAATTCCTTCAATTTCTCAAGCACACGACCAATATTTTCGTCCATAATTTCTACCATTTCTTTGTAGGCCTGTTTTTTGTCGGAACGGGAACCAAGCATTTCGAAATTTAATCCAGGCAATCGATCCGCTTTGTCATTCCGCCCCTGATAAGGAAAATGTGGAGCTTCATGGGGTAAATACAGTAAAAATGGTTTGTTTTTATTGGATTCAATAAACTTCAGTGCCTGGTTCGTAATTAAATCGGTTACATAACCTTCATCGTAGCACGTATCGGTATTGTGCCACCAATCATAAATGCCGATTCCATCTCGATGAGAGATATAATCCACATTGCCACTTACATAGCCATAAAATTCATTGAATCCATGATGTGTCGGATTAAATTCAGGTTGGTAGCCCAAATGCCATTTTCCAAAAATACCAGTCTGATAACCTGATTTTTGGAAAATTTCAGCCATTGTTACTTCAGAATCAGCAATACCATAGATCCTTTTATCCATTTGGGCATTAATTACCCCTTCCAATCCGACGCGCTGCTGGTAGTTACCAGTCAGTAATGAGGCCCTGGTTGGAGTGCAGACGGCTCCGTTGGAGTGGTAGTCGGTAAACTTTATTCCATCGGCTGCCATTTTATCCAAAACCGGTGTTTTAATGGATTTACTTCCATAACAGCCAATGTCTCCATACCCCATGTCATCGGCCATAATCAGAATAATATTTGGTTTTTCGGCAAGTTCTTTTGCTGCAGCGGCAGAAGTAAAACAACTCAAGGCAATTGAAACGGACAAAACATTAACCGGACTCTTCATTTCTTTTTTGTTTGTTAGTATTGGTTGTAAACTGCTTACAAGCAAATAGAATATTCTAATTCTGCTTATTAGCTTTCTTTTCCCAATGAAACGAATCCCCTTCAACAACAAGCTTCAACTCATTTTTCGGAGTAACTTCGGGTGCAAATACCTTTGGGGCCGATTTTTGCATGTTCTGCATAATTGGACGGTATTTTTCATCCGCTGCCAAATTGTACCATTCGTTAGGATCTTCCTTCACATTGTACAACTCTTCACCTCCATCGAAATAACGGATATACCGCCAATTTGTATTTATTACTGCATAGCTTCCTTTTTCATTACTCGGAAGAAAAACGTTTCTGTCCATCGATCTGTTTGGTTTTTTCAAGGAAGATACCAGGGATACGCCCTCAAGGTTTTTAACCTTCGGAAGATGGCAGAGTTCAATAAAAGTCGGGTACATATCGATCAGACTAACCGATGTATTTACTTTTTTATTTTTTGGAATCCCTTTCCCTGCCCAGATAAACGGAACATGCGATGTACGTTGCCAGAGCGTATGTTTGCCCCAGTGCATTTTTTCACCATGATGAAATCCCTGGTCACTCCAAAAAACAATGATTGTATTGTTTTTTTCAGGACTCGCATCCAGGGCATCCAGAACGCGACCAAGCATAGCATCAGCGAATGAAACGGAAGCAAGGTATCCGTGGATTGCATCCTTTAAAACGCCCAATTCTTCCAGTTCCCTGTGTTGTTTCGACCGGTTCATCATATTTTTACGGATTTTTTCCGGAAGATCATCCAGGTCATCAGCCTTAAAAGGAGGAAGTTGGATTGAATCGCGGTTATACATGTCAAAATACTTTTGGGGAGCATAATTCGGATAGTGGGGTGAGTACAATCCCAGGGCAAGGAAGAACGGTTTGTCATGCTTTTGCTGAAGGATACTACAAGCCCAATTCGTACGTATGGCATCCACCATATCATCTTCCTTTTCATTGGCAATTGGCCCCCATTCAAGATGCAATGCCGAGCCACCTTCTCTGCCGGTTTTGGTGTAATAAGGACTATAGGGATATGGAACCGGAAGCGGGTTGTCATTCATGTGGTAAGGTCCTATTTCCCATCCTGAATTTTTGACTTCCTGACTTCGTGCAAAATATTTATCCCAGCCACGAAGATCAACGAACCCACCCCGGTGATGATAGATTTTACCGGAACCATACGTACTGTATCCTCCTTGTTTAAAGGCCATTTGCATGGTTACCAGATCCGGATGATCGTATTGAAAAGGATCTTCTCCATAACAGCCTGTAGTTGATGCATTTAATCCGGTCATGATCGCAGTACGGGATGGCGCGCAGAAAACGCCGGGCGACTGGGCAGATGTAAAAACTACCCCTAGTTTTGCCAAACGATCCATATTCGGCGTTTTGGCCTGATTGTAACCCAGGGGAGTTACCCAGTCGTTAAGGTCATCCATGGCCAAAAAGATCACATTGGGCTGGCTTCCTGATTGGTTGCTTTTTTCACCTGTGCCCTCATTTGCCTGTAAAATATTTCCTGTCTGTCCCACAATGAAAATCATGCCCGGGATCAAAAAAAATTGATGTATTTGTTTCATTTCATTAATATTATTTACTCAATTTACAATTTCAGCATTTTCAATAAACTCCTTATCAGGTTGAAAATTTATCTTTTCTGCCAGCTTGGTATTCAACCAGATTTTCGATTTCATATTCCTTGTCACAGGAATATCAGAAGGATTTTCTCCCTTTAATATTTTTTTAGCGGTTGTGGCAGCCCAGATTCCCTGCTCCTCTGCAACCTTTGTAATTCCAAATACAGCATAGGACATCATAAAATCTTCACATGTAACTACAGGAACAAGGATGTTTTTAGAAATAAAATTTTCGGCTTCAACATTATTCCAACCTTTTATAGCTCCATTAGTGGAAATATAGATTATATCATATGTTTTATTTCCTTCTTCAAAATGTGTTTTCCAGCTCTCAAAATCATCAACCAATTCATGTCTGACTGATAATCCTACGCGATTATAAAGTGAATCTAGAATTAACTTTTCCTTTCGCGATGTGGTGGTGTTCTCGGTAAGCACCAATAATTTTTTCATCGCCGGATAAAAAGATTTCATCGTAATTAAAGTTTCGGCCAAAGGAAGTATTTCGAGCATACCCGTCAGCTTAACAGCCTTGAGGTCGTATTCCGTATCCGACCAGTTTACCCCACAAAATACAACCGGAATATCGATTCCGGAGAAGTAGGGTTGAATGAGATATTTCACCGCATTATCGTCAGAAACAATTACTACATCAGGTTCAATAATCCTTATTGAGTCGAATAATTGAGCGGCTTTTTTTTCAACGTAATCTTGCGAAGGATTTCTTTTAGTATCCATTATATAGGTCACCAGCTGAAAGCTATCGGCTGGGAATGCCTTCCAAATGGCATCCATGATTTGATCACTTGAGGGATGTCCTTTGTGGTATGAATTTATATAAATTACTTTCGGCTTCTCGGTTTTTTGCTGAATGCAACCTTGAAATAGCAGGCTCAAAAGAACGATGAGTAATCCACTTTTAAAATGTGGCTTACGGGAATTGGTTATTTTTTTCATGGATAGTGCTTTTTTGATTGCTGTTGTTTTGTTCCTCAATGAAAATAGCATTGATTTATTTTATAGCCTGTTCCTTTAAAACTGAGATTTTATGTATCAGGGAATCCAGCTGAAATGTTCTGGTTAAAGGCTCTGCATTGGAGTACCATGTTGAAAAAATGCCGTGTTGTCCTTCGTACAAATATTTTTTTGCCTGGACTGCCTCATTATGAGCCATCTCAAGATTTTTAATCAGAATATCCTTTTTTGCCTGATTTTTATATGCAAAAACAAAGTGGTACAGTGTTTTACTTAAATGGGACATATAGTAGCTGTATATCCGAAGGTTGTCGTTAAAAAACGTTTGTTTATCCTTATCCAATTCAGACATCATTGCAGTACAACGTGCAGCTACAGATTCAAATTTGGGTAAAGTTTCTTCCATCCCATACAATAGGGCATCTACCTGGTTCTGACTTTTATTAAATTCATTATCAATGCGAAATGTGCGGCCTTGAACACTCTCATAACCAATCTTGTGCAACGGATTCTTATTTAACTCCTCTTTTGAAGAATAAAACACTTCATAGATATGATCGAATGCCCTCGCATACCTTAAATCCTGAAACAAGAACTGGCGTTCCATTCCCTCAAATTCGGATGCCTTGGGTTGCCAATATGAGTTGTAATAATCTTTGTATAGTTGTGCCACTTGCTTTGCATGTTTTGCACCAAAATACTGAGTACAATAATCCAGTATAAATTCGTCGGTGCTATAGCTATTATAATCCCATAGCATTTTTGCATTGGCCGATAATTCCATCACAAATTCTCTGACATTACCAGCATTAACTACGGAGAAATAGAGCGGTGATTTATTGTTGATGTACCGGTAATTGAACTCCATTTTCCAGGGACCTTCGGCCGGAGCAACATGAGCTCCGGTTGAGGCAAATCCAAAATTCATATAATAACCCAGCTTAACAGGTTTTTCCGAATTAAAACTGACCAGATCGTCAAACGGATAGGGATCACGACGGGCGGCAACATAAGTCCAGATCATGTTTTCACTCTCTGGCGGCTTTAAATAACCAGCAGCCATTAATGAAGCAATTTCATCGTAAAAGGTAATACGTGTGTATGGATTAGGATTTCCCGTAACTTCTTTAATAATATCAAGTTGTGTCTGAAGCATTTTGTTTATTACCGCTGCCCTGTCTTTATCACTTTCAGGAGCATCTTCAAAAACACTCCAGAAAGGCTGATCTACTTTTCCCCTGAACGCGATGGTCCAGAGGTTTTCAATCCCACTCTTTTTGACAGTTTCTGCATTGTACCTGAAGAAATCTTTAATAGCAGACTCATTCGCAAGTAATAACTTTGGAGCTTCCATATTTCTGACATTTCCCCAATAGTCGTCCCAAGTTCCAAAGGAAGTATTAAGTCCTGATGTATGATGGGAAGTAATCACTAATCCATATTTGTCGATTAAATTGGCATAATTACTTACTTTATAACCCGGTTCAATGGTAGAATAAGTTTCAACAGTATTCAATTTAAGCCGTAGTGTTGTTTCAAGCCAAACATTCTCATTTTCCTTTGAAAGCTTTTTCCATGGATTGAAAAAATCCTGGTCGCCCGGTAAAATGCTCCGGTACCTCACCTGTGGCGATTTGAAGAAAATATCGAAATCATCGGCAATTAATATCTCATCTTTTTTAACAGGAATCCACGAACTCCAATGGTGCAGGGGAGGTACATCAAGAATTTTTTCGGAGAAAGTGTAGATGGCATAAATTGTACCCCGGAGGTCATTTCCTTCAAGATAAATCCTATTATTCTCCGAATCAGCATATATCCGGTGAGATTCAAAACCATCGAGCTTCCTGACTTTATCAAACGGTATGGCAAGATGCCCTGATGATCGGTTTACAATTACAATTTCCGGCTTTGAAATGTCAGCATCCATCTTATTTACAACGGATGGCTTTGTTCCCATAACACTCACAAAGTCTTTCAGAAAGGCATTAAGCGCGATCTTGAGAGGGCCATCTTCCTTATCAGAAAATACAATTGTCAGGTCATTTTTACTTAATTTTATAACTTTTCCCTTCATCGGATTCGCATTCAGTGAAAAAGCAATAAGCTGAATTAAAATTACCAGCAAGAGTGATTTAATTCCCGAAAAATTGTTAGAGTTCATCCTATTTTTCATATTTGGTTTAGTAACCGGAATTTTTACATTTTTTCAAATCTTTTTGTAAAGTCTTCATCACGGTGTAAGTCTTCTAATGGTGATTGAAGCGGTATTGCATTACCTTCATCGCCAACACTCAAAGCAACAATGCGAACGAAACGTGAATTTGGCAGGGTGATGTTTGTGGCGCCTTCAGGTATTTCAAGCCGGTATGAAAACAGGTAACTATATTCATAAAGCGCATCGCCGTCAGGCCTGTGATGGTGCGAAGCTGCCCATGCAATGCGTTGATCGCGGATAAATGCCGGATGAATTGTTTTCAGATTATTTCGCATTGAATAGGATAATTCTGCAACATATCCTTCGAATTCACGGTTATCCCATAAGCCCATATAACCTGTCCAGCCACCTATGGTTAACGGGTATTCCTTTTCACCAACCTTAAAGATTACATCGGAATCGACATCAGCAGCAGCTAAAATGTGCAATACTTTTGTGCCTTCAGGAAAAGCAATACTTTGCCCTTTACATGCCACTGCATTAAAATCGCCCTCCTTACGTGAACCAATATCAAACAAAACGTTGCCCAGATGAACTGTATCACCAATCATTTCAGCCGGATAAGTTCCCCCCTTACCATCGAGACTACCCCGATAACCTTCATTTCTTGGAGTTCGATCTACGTATCCATCTTCGCGGTTGCTGTTAAAGCTAAAAATATCAGTCTCGTATTTAAGTTTTAAGGGTTGAGTTACAGCAGGCATCTTTTCCTCTCCTGATATCTTTAACAGAACAGTTTTTAGTTCATAAGGTGTAAAGTCCAAACTAAGCACATTCTTTTTCGTGGCAAGTTTTACGTTCAACGGGCGTTCAGCTCCATCAAGTTCTTCTGCGGCAAGAATTGGCACTGAAGCAGAAAGCATAACATCTTTGCACTCTTTTCCTGATAATTCCTGTAAACGCACTACAACACCCGAACCATCTTCAGCCATTTTAACGGCTTGTATGTTTACCTGATCGCTATTGATATTTAGAAGAGAGAAAGAACTTGCCTTCCCTTTATGCTTTGGCACAGCAAAAGCTGCCGGACGCTGCTCAAAACGCATGGCTTCCCAGTGCGATTTACCTTCGCGCCAGTCGCCTTTATGGCCTGTAACAGAATAAGTAAACAGATGTCGTCCCCAATCCTGCCATCTCATTTCACTCATAGTACCATCGTCCAGCACTTCCTGTTCACTATCCTTGGTATCCGGCCCATGAATTAAGGTAAGTCTTATGGTATGGTCGTCTACTTTGTCACTCCCGTATTTTGCACCCGTAAGCAGTGAAACTCCATACGAACCTGATTTATCAGTTAAGTCTATCCAGGCATGATGAGGCACCTCATATTGCTTTTCGTTTCTATTACCGCGTTTGATAGTTCCCAAATCGAGGTTATAGGTTGCCTCAGGTGCTCCTGCCGTAAAGTGGAATGCAGCCTTCAACAGAGTCCCGCGACTTTTCCAATCTATAAGGTTTGCTGTTTCCACGCGGCTTCCATCGGCTCCTGCCGAAAGTCTTATTCGTTGAGTGATTTTTGAACCTTCGTTCTCCCTGATTACTTCAACAGCAACCCTGACAGGACCTTCCTCAATAACTTTAACTGAGATAGAATTCGATGCTACGCTTCGTGCAGGTTGTTTTATATCTTTCCAGTAGATACGCCATGCCGGCTTGGTATCCGGAAAGTCTTCCCCAAATTCAAGTTGTATAGGTTTTTCAAGTAATTCTTTATTAATTCTTTTATCGAATATACTTGCTACGTCGCCGTTGGCATCTATGGTTACTTTAAAATTACTGTTTTCCAAAAAGTCTTTATGAACAACTAATTCTGAATTTTTAATCTGTGTTTTTTCCTGGCGAATTGAATAAACAGCTGCTCCAACAGGAGGAAGATCAGCCAGAAATAAAATTCGTCTTTTCCCATCAAATCCTGCTGTAATCTGCGAAGGGACTTCTTTCCCTTTTGAATCAAATACTGCAAGAGATTCCGCATTTACCAGTTCTTCAGGAAGAAAGGCTTCGACATGATCTTTACGTGAAATGGAAAGCGGATTAAGCACAACTACTGGTACTCCCGGAACATCGGTATTGAGGGCCCTTGCCAAAGTGCCAACTGCATCCTGATATACTCCGGCAAATCGGTTCAGGGCAATAATTCCATCGTTCCAGCCTTGTTCGTAGGCTTTGGGGATGCTGGTTCCGGGCAGGTTATCATGAAACTGATTACGAAGCATTAATCCCCAGGCATCATTCAGCGTGACGTAAGGATATTCAGCCCCATTTAACAGGTGGGCGGCAACGGCTGCACGCTCGCTGGCATCAGCCAACAGTTCAGCATCGCGGTTTAATTTCTTTGTATAGGCCTGTGATGAAAGTACTCCGGTTGAATGTTTTATAAGCAAAAGATCCTTATTCCAGGTTGGAAATTTTTCAGCCTGTTCATCTGTTATGGCCCTAAACATAAGGTCAGCCTGCCCGGCAACAACACTAACAGGACCTTTTGTTTCCTGAGCTTTTTTAAGTGTTTCGAGTGAAACTTTTTGAACTACGCCACCGCGGTCGGCATTGTTTTGATCACCTCCGCCAATGTAGAAATAGTCAATTGGAAGGCCGCTAACCGCTCTGTTCTTTTCCAAACGCGCCAGTGTCTCTTCGTGGGTGGAGTAAACTTGCTCATGTCCTTCAGCATAGTTGCCGGCATTTAGTGCAGCAATTACTGATTTTCCGTCGGGTCCAATCCACCGGCCTACATTGAACGGAATTCCGTTAGCTGATTCCCATGTTAACTTTTGGGTTGAGAATCCGCGAATTCCACAGTGATTTAAAACAGAGGGCAACGAATATGGAAATCCGAAACAGTCGGGAAGCATAAATTCGCGACTCTCTTTTCCGAATTCATTTTTAAAATACTGATAGCCCATTAGAATTTGACGTACCATAGATTCCGTTGACGGAACATTAACATCATTTTCAACCCATGAGCTGCCGCTTGGGTACCATCGACCCGCCGCAACCCATTCTTTAAGTTCTGCATATTTTTCAGGATAATACTCACGCATCATCTGATAACGACTTGCTCCTGACCAGTTAAATACATAATTTGGGTATTCCTCAAAAGCCTTAAAGTTATCATCCAGGGTATTTTTCAAAAAATCACGGATTACTTGTGGGTAAGACCAGCGCCACATGTCGTCGAGATGCGTATAGGGCACTGCAAACAAGGTTGGCCGGGTAATGTCAATTGACTTGGGATCAATCGGCTTTACAACAACTTTTATCGGGTTGTTATTTTGTGCAAAGGTGGCTATCGCCAGCAGACAATTAAAGACACAAGCTATAGGAATGGCCTTTGTTAGACTGTAATTAGTTAAGAATTTTATATTCATGTATTTTTTTTAACCTCACAAAAACTTCGTTTGATTTAAGGGAAAATTTATTTTCTTTCCGGCATCTTTTTCGAAAAAGGAATTTCGCCACGCAGCATTTTACCTGCCATGCCCGTTAACCACAAATAATGATCGGATGGAACCTCTTTTTCAATAGGAACAAAAACACTTTTTCCAACCGGAACGTTATGCGCACATTTCATGATGGCAGTACCTTCATCAATTTCATCGAACATGGCAACATAGATCATTTCAGCTCCACTCTCAAGTGCGCCGGCAATTTGCTTCCAGTAAAATTCACCTTTGTTCCTTGGAATTTTGTCTGATTTGTCATCTTTCATGTTGTGCCAGGAGAAGCCGGGATAAACAGTTGGGGCATAGGATTTCCCATTTTCTTTGCACCATTTCACATCATCAATAATATTCTCCTGACGGTAAGCTTCGTAATTTCCCTCGTTATAACGCCCGACCAACCAGGGATGAACAACGTCTGCCTGTTTGATGGCATCATGCAAACGTGGGTCGCCTTTTGTATCCGATCCAAGGGTTCTCCAGCGCGACGGGATTCCCAAATGAATGGAACAACCGCCATATATAGGATCGTTTTTGAAAAAATCCATGATATCAAATATTTCAGGGATGTGACCAGATTCCCTTGTTCCGGCGCTTATTCCCCAAAAAGCAACTAAAGGTTTATTATTATGAAAAAGGTAGGTTGTTTTCTTCCCCTGGTTTGTGAGTTTCAGGTCGTCAACCAGATGTTTCCAATCCGCTATCACCAGTTTGTATTTGCTGTCATCCATACTGCCAATATCGTACATCAAACAAATAGCAATTCCATATTTAGTAGCAGCTTTTATAGCCGAAGCCATGACTTTGTCGTTATGATTTAGTCTTTCCTTGCTTGTAAGAACAGAGAAGAACCTTTGCATAAACACGCCATCAATCCCGTACTGTTTCATCCATTTAAAATGCAAATCAACGGTACTTTCATCGTAAGAGCTAAAAACATAGGCAGGAGAACCATCCGCGAACTTAAACGGTGTTTTGTATTTCACCTTGTACTCATCCATTTCAGGCCAGTTATCGAATTTACAACTTCCGTCTTCGAATTTGTTATTTAAAGCGTAGTGGGTCCAACCCCTTTGGGCGCCATCGCCCTCACAAT
This sequence comes from Bacteroidota bacterium, assembly GCA_020048595.1. Taxonomy (GTDB): domain Bacteria; phylum Bacteroidota; class Bacteroidia; order Bacteroidales; family UBA4417; genus UBA4417. The sequence goes on from JAIFMH010000086.1 coordinate 62,733, forward strand.
TAAACCAGCCCTGATAACCAGCCATAACAAGCCCTTTATAACTCATGTATTTACTTTTTGGAGCATGTTTAGTTTGGGCTGAAATATGAATACTGAATAAGAGCATAAATAGTCCTGTTAAAAACAGTTTGTCCTTCATGGTGTATGTTTTGAGAATAAAAGTACCTGTGGGCATATAATTTTTAATTAATAAATGATTAACCGGATTAACAGATTAAAAAAGATTACGATTTTAAACCGGCATTACAATTTATACGCAAATATTCAAAGCTTTTTAACAGCTCCGATTGCTGAAGTTCAATATCAAAATTTTTCTGGGTTATTCCTGCAGGAGGATTTTTGATTTCCTGTGGCTTTCCATTTTTTGCAAGATTTAGAAAAACTATAATGCCAGCTGCAGAGAGATTTGGGAAACCTTTCCAGAATTCGGGCTTTAAAAAAGGAGTCGGTCGTGCCGAGTTTGAAATGGTCTCCACATGAAGTGGGACTCCCGGGCATAATTCAGCCATCGTTTTTGAATAAAGTGGGTAGTCCAATATTCCTTCGCCGATAGCCATTCCCTGAAATGTGGCACCTTCCTGGGTTTCCCAAATGGCAACATCGCGCACGCTGGTACAAACTATGGTTGACCCCAATATCTTTAATGCCTCCATAGGATCTTCCATTGCCCAGAGTGCATTTGCCGGGTCGAATAGTGAACCGCAAATGTCAGTTCCGGTTTCATTAATAAGAGCCAACAATTCTTCTGAACGAAGGTCGCCGGCATGGTTTTCAAAAGCAAATTTAACCCCGGCATCTAAAGCTGCCTGGCGAAGCGACTTCATTACTTTTATCACAGCTTCCATGTGTGCTTCAATTCCGCCATCCATATAGCGGTCATCAATACCACCGATACGTACACCAACTATTGGAGAACCAACAGCTGCTGCAACGCGAATCCCCTCACTCAATAAAGTCCCGGCATTTCCATAATTTGAAGAGAAACTTTTAGATTTTTCGCTGATGCTTCCGGCTCCGATATAAATACTGATATCGTTATCTCTGGCCATTTTACTTAAAAGGGAAAGATATTCAGGCTCTAGACTATCAAGCGGTTGAAGGGTATTCAGTAAAACTGAATCGAGCTTTTGTTTTATGGCATATTCTGTGAGTTGTTGAGCATTAAAATTCATCCCCCGAAGAGAATGATTACACAATCCCAACGGAATTCTTGCGGATTCGGATGGCTTATTTTTCAAAAATTCAATTGAAGCAAAAGCGGGAAATGATTGCATTGCTAACGCACCCAATCCGGCTATTTTTGTAAAATCACGTCGTTTCATAGGGAACATATTATAGTTGGTTATAAAAAATAATGCTGCCAGAGTGTAATCCTGATGTTTCGGAACGAAACTTCATTTCGATACGCTTGAAGAAGGATATGGCATTTAAGTTAAATTACTGATCAAATGTCAGATCCCGTCCCCAAACTTCCACTTCAACCCACGAACACCATTTATTCTCATTCTCCATTAAATCAGTAAAATGCACCCAGGATGTCAAATGTTTGCTTATTTTGATTTCCTGAGGCAAAGCTGTTTTTTCAATTTTTATTTTTTCGGACGTTCCATCAGAGAAATTAATAACAGCTTCATTCCAGTAGCTATCGTGCATGTCATAGTATTGAGCCCGGTTTACAATGATAAGTTTGTCCACTTCAACAGCTTTTCCAAAATCAATTTTGAACCATAAATCATCGCGTATGTCAGGTCCCCAGGCTTGGTAAGGCCATTTACCATGTTTCGAATTGGATTTATAACCATCGATGGCGTTTCGGGCAGCATAAAAACTTTCGTTGCGACACTCGCTGTTTGAAGTAGCGTGCGGATAATAATCTGTTTCACCCCGAATGTCGAATGAATTCAGTGCCAGATTTCGATAGGCTGACCATTCCTTCTTTGAACAAATACGAACCTTTATTTGGTGTTTCGTCTCCGAAAAACTTTCCTCCGGATAATTCTTTCCATTTTCGTGAAAAGGTATTCGAAATGTAAAACGCCCATTTGGTGCATAAACATAACACCCTGGAATATTCTTGTCGAACTGAACCAATAAATTTTTGGCTCCTTCAACGACTATATAATCACCTTCCTGGAATTCTCTGTCTATAGTCAGATTAACTTCGCCTGTTAAATCCAATGAATTAGATTCTTGTTCTGCAATAAGGACCTGGCTGGCATCGAAAGCCCTAATACTTAAACTGGCAGCCTGACTGTTGAACCCATACAAAATCAGAATGACTGTGTAAATGAAATATGTTGCAGGTATGCTTTTCATTATTTGTTCAGTTTTCGAAATGCCCCTTCCATCATCAGAAAAAATGCTTCCCCTTCCGGGGATGTTCCGGGTGAATTAAAACGTGGAGCCGCGCTGGCTTGCTGAAGCAAACCGTATTCATCGACATTTGCATAAACTGCCCTTCGCATTTTATCAGCAGGAATCAAATACGAAGAATCCAGCCATCCTGATTTTACCGCTGTATAAATCGTGTAAGCCAGCATTGCCGGCAAGGTTGATTCCTCAAAATTTGGTTCTGTAATCTTGTCGTATAACAATCCGCCGGGTAATTGATTGGCGATACAACCATCCAATAAATCGGTGCAATATCCGATTAGTTTTTTCTTGTCATCATTTCTTTCGGCTGGTAAAAGATCGATTACCTGCATCATTGCAGCAGCACACCATCCATTGCCACCACCCCAAAATGAACGATCTTTAAATTCACCTGTTTCCTGAATCCGAATATGATGGAATAGCTTTTTTTCACTATTCCAAAGTACATCCCGAATTCCTTCAATCTGATGAATCGCCTCATCGTAATCGCCCATTTGAGCCAGAAACGGTGCCACCATAAACATATTATCGCTAAAAATTACTTTGGATTTATTGTTGTGATAAATTACCCCATTGGCATTTTTCGACTCCGGCTTTTTTAAATATTCGTACTGAGCCTGAGTGTTAAAATCAGAACCAACCATAGATAACCTTCCATCCGGATTATTCCGTTGAACCGATTCACGGGCCATTAGAATTAACCTCGTTGTATCTCCAATTTCCAACATGCCCTGCATGGCAGTTCCCTGCTCCCACGAATGTCGTTGCATACAAAGCATGGCCGTTTTTACCTTTTCAACAACCTTATCATCGCATTGTGGAAGGATTGTATTTTGTCCTCTTAAACTGGCGGAAAACAAAATCAGGACTAATACAAATGATAATTTTAGATCGGATTTCTTCATTTTATTGGGTTTTGATTTATCGCAACAGTGATAATCATTTCGACTGTTATACAGGAGGATAGCACAATAACACTTTTGCAGGTTTCGTCGTTTTCCAGGTGATTGTTTCAATGGCAGCAGGGAAAAATATTTCATCGCCTTGAGAGAAGCTGTAATTTTGGCCTCCGCATGTAATATCAACTTCCCCGGAATATATCACTCCCACAAAGAAAGACCCATTGCCTTTTAAAATAAATTCACCATTCAGGTTCAGTTCGTTTAAGCCAAAGCAGTCGGTGTGAAGTTTATTGAAAATGGTTTTAAGCGTATATGCATCTGTCGATTCGAGTGTTTTTGGTGTAATTTTCCAACGTTCGGTGGCTTCTTCAAACGAACATCCATCGTAATGAAAGCATTTTAACATGTTTTCCTCACCAACGCCCTGATGAATTAAATCATCGCTGATAGCCAGACCTCCGGGAGTAATTTTTTCTACGCGCATGGTATAGTCGGTAGGCTCCTGAACTTCCATTAGAAAACAACCTTGTCCAATAGCATGAGGTACACCACCATAGATAATAAATGCATCGCCAGGTTTCACCTCAAAACGGTGCAATGAATTTAGCATACCATGAATATCTTGTTTCTTAAAAAGTTCATGCCATTTTTCAGGAGTTACACCTTCTTTGAAACCCAGAAAAATTGAACTCTTTACGCCATCTATTTCCCGACCACCTAAAATATACCACGATTCTGTTTTTCCAAATGCAGAATTGAGCATGGTATGAGCATATTCTTTATTGGGATGTACTTGTATGGTAAGGCGTTCTTTGGAATCGAGCATTTTAATAAGTACACCCGTTGTGCCATATTTTTTCGCAAGCTTTTCGCCCAAAAAAAGATTCAAATCAGAATTAATCAACTCATTAAGTGAAACTACGCCATCAGGTGATGACAAGAGTGATAGTCCCTCTTCAATCGGACGATTTTTGCCTCGAGCCGAAATAGTGGACATAATCCATTCTTCGGGTAAACTTCCATCATCTTCCGTTGTGCCAAACTTCCATTTATCAATTAATGCACCACCAGTATAAGTTCTCCACACGCGGTTTGGTAATTGTTTTAGTGGTGTCCTGGCAAATTTTGCTAATTCGTTTTTATCCATGTTTTGTAATTATTTCATTGTTTTTAGGGGCAAAAATAAATACCGAAAGAACTGACAACGGGATTAATAGCCCCCCCATGATAAAGAATGGGATCCAGTTTCCACCTCGTGTAAGCATAGGCACCAGATAAGTTGACAGAATAATTCCAAAAATTGCAGATGCACCACCCAATCCGGCTAAAGACCCTACAGTTTTACCAGAATGAAAGTCGCTTGGTAAAGTTTGAATATTGGTTATGGCAAATTGAAATCCTCCAAGAATAAACATTAACATGATAGATGCAGAAAGACCAGTGAGGGCAAAAGCAGCACCAATCATACCAGGTAAAATTATTGCACAGCCAATACCAATCGTTATCTTTCTGGCTTTTATTGCATTACAGCCTTTACTAATAAGCCTTCCAGCCCACCAGCCACCAAGTAAACTTCCAAAAGCAGCACCCACAAATGGTATCCAAGCTACAGCCGCCACTTCCTTAAGATCCAATTTGTACACTTCCTGCAAATAAATGGGTAGCCAGGTCATAAACATCCACCATATTGGATCGAGGAAAAAGCGACTTGCAATAACCGAATAACTATGCTTGTCTTTAAGTAATTGTTTAATGTTTAATGTCTTCGAATCTATTTTATCAACTTCTCCCTGTCCGTTTAGAATGTAATCTTTTTCCTTTTGAGTGATCCAGGGATGGGTTTTGGGTCCGGATTTATTTATAATATACCATAGTGGTATCCAAGCCAAACATATTAACCCTAAAACAACAAAAGTCTGACGCCATCCCATGGACAAAAAAAGTAATGGAATAATAATTGGCACCAATATATTTCCAACTGAAGAGGCCGCACCAAAAAAACCCTGAGCAATTGCTCTTTCTTTAATTGGAAACCACTCAGCATTCGACTTTGTGGTTCCTGGCCATGGTCCTGCTTCCCCAAGTCCGAGTAAAACCCTGAAAAATGCAAGTTGCCGAACACCACCAACAAGGGAAGTCAGTGAAATTGCACCTCCCCAAATGAGAGCTGAAATACTAAATCCGTTGCGTGTTCCAACTTTATCGTACATTACGCCTGATAGTAACTGACTTACGCCATAAGCAAGCATAAAAGCGATATTTATCCAGGCAAATACTTCTTTTGATTTTTGTTGTCTTTCCTCCGGAGTCATTTCATCACTCACAATATGCAGCTCAGATGCAATACCTGGTTGCACAACCATGCCCGTAGTTTTATCTTTTCCGTCCTGCCACATGTAGTTTAATGTGCCCCTGTCAAGTATATTAATTACTGTAACAAGTACTATCAAACTTAAAATTACCCAACGCATTCCCCTTATTTTCATTCGAAAATATTGTTATTAATAAATTGATTATCTGTGCGTTCTCATGGAACTCTCATGCCAGGAGATCTCCACTTCGAACTATATTTTCATTTCTTTTTGTGCCGCCTCCTTTAAAATTATTCCAGCGGCATGTTCGTTTCATAAGTATTTCTTATTTATTTTCTGATTAATTCCCGTGATTCAATACTTTTGACAAGTGGGTAGTTTACATCTTTTAAATATCCGATCAATTTCGAACGCAACTCCTCTGTGGTTTTTTTGTATTCAAATCGTTTAGGATTTGTACCCAAAAGATTATTCATTTCATACGGATCGTTTTTCATATCGAAAAGCGCTTCAATGTCTTTGCCTCCGCTTCGATGCGTGGTCATTAATTTCCAATTTTCTGTCCGAATCATTATTGACGGGACATTGGCATTTTCCCACTGCCATTCGGAAACAGCAAAATCGTATTTTGGAGATGCTGTTCCTTCCATAACACCTTTGAGCGAATAACCATCAGTTGCGATTGATTTGACTCCGGCATAATCGAGAATTGTCGGGAAAATATTGAGTACTGAAACCGGAGTTGAAACAGTTTGACCTGCTTTTATTTTCCCCGGGTAACGAAATAAAAACGGCACCCTCACCGACTCTTCATAGAAATTAAATTTGCCACGCATACCATGTGCCCCAAGCATTTCACCATGGTCGGAAACAAAGATAACCAGCGTGTTTTCGGCTAATTTCAATTCATCCAGTTTATTCAGAATTTTACCCACCCATTCGTCAATTTCGGTAACAAATGCATAGTAGTTCGCAGTCATATACTGCACTTTATCTTTTTCATTGTAAGGAGGTTCAATTTTGCCCGGATTGTACGGCGAGTTTTCCCTGCGGTCTTCGATTGACGAAGGAGTCAACAAGTCTGCTGCCTTGTACATCGAAGCGTAAGGTTCTGAAGGAGTTATTGGCACATGCGGACAATGAAAGGAGCAAGTCAGAATAAATTGTTCATTTTTTAATCGTTCCAAAGCATCAATTGTTTGCTTGCCTTGCACTGCAGTAATTGTATAATCGGCTGGCAAATCAAGAACCCCATGAATATCAGCCTGACTCAATTTTCGTTTTAGTTCATCTTCCGGTATTACTGCTGATGGCAGATATTTGTAATACCGATCGGTCGGATCAAGTTTATATGGGACCGTTCCTCCATAAAAGGTAGTTTCATATAATTCGCCAGGCTTCAATGGCCTTTTCTTGAAATTCTCCTGAATATATTTCACATAAATGGGTTCCCAACGAACAATAGGGTCAGTGCCAGTCATTCCATTTACCGGAGGATTCATGTAAACCCTTGCCATGTGTTCCGGTGAATGAAATTTGCCATAAACTTCGGTGGCATATCCTCTTTTTGCAAGAATTTCATCGAAAGTGGGATAATAACATTCTCCTGTTTTGACATCATTATTCTCCCTGATAGTAGTTGTCTCTGTTAACCGTCCGGTTAAAATGGAGGTACGTGCAGGAACGCAAACCGGGCAGGGAGTAATAGCCTGACTAAAATTAATCCCTTCACGTGCCAGCCTGTCCAGATTTGGCGTTTTGATCATTTTATTTCCTGCATAACCAACTGCATTCCATGCTTGTTGATCGGTCATAATTAAAAGGACATTTGGATTCCTTTCATTCTGACCAAACGATGCAGTAAATACAGAAAGAACCCCGGTAACAAACAAGGTGGTTGATTTGTATTTTTGAGGTATCATATCTGTTTATTATTTATTTTTTCTGTTATCAGTCTTGTTCTTTTTCTTGCCATCAGTCTTATCTTGTTTGTTTTTTAAATCGCCCATTGGAGTTTTCATTTCAGCGCGCCATTTTTCGTATTTTAGCTTCAATTCGTTTGTTTTCTCCGGATTTTGAGCTGACAGATCATTGTTTTCGCTGATATCTTTCTCAAGATCATACAATTCCAATTTCGCTTTTTTGTCAAAGACCAGCTTCCATTTACCTGCTCTAACAGCCCATCTGTTTTCTGATCCATCCCAAAACAGCTCTTCATGCAGCGGTTGCTTTAATTTACCCTTAATTGCCGGAAGCATACTTTTACCATCATATATCCGGTCGGCTGGTAGTTTGATATCCAGAACTGCACAAATGGTAGGCATAATATCCAGAGAGATAACAGGTTCCTTACACACCGAAGGTTTTATTTTTCCGGGCCAGCTCATGACAAATGGCACACGCAGTCCGCCTTCATAAACACTTTGTTTAAAGTCTCTGAGCGGCAGGTTGTTGGCCGATGTAGCTTTAGAGCCACCATTATCAGAGAAATAAAAAATAATGGTATTTTCATAAACCCCTTCACTTTTGAGTGTCTTAATAACTTCACCTACTGCAATATCCATACGGTATATCATTGCCATTTGAATATCGCGATTCCTGTTTCCGGTATTGAATCTCTTGATATCTTCTTCGGGTGCCTGCAATGGAGCATGAACCGCATTAAACGGGAGGTACAGGAAGAAAGGTGACTTCTTGTCTGCATTTGTCTTGATAAATGAACAGGCTTCTTTCGCCAGAATATCGGTCAGATAGCCTTCATCGCTTACAGGAGTGAAATTCCGAACAATACATTCGTAATTTTTTTCATCAGGACAGGTGAAATTGTAATAATCATGTCCGCCGTGCCCCAGAAATCCATAAAAATCCTGAAATCCTCTATTGAGCGGATGATAAGCTTTTTCAAGTCCTAAATGCCATTTCCCGAAGATGCCTGTGCGGTAACCTTCTTTTTTAAGCACATCTGCCAGGGTTAACTCACTCAAAGGCATCCCTGCCCTGGAATCGTTGGCCGTGTAGAAACCAAATCGTTGCTGATAACGTCCGGTTAACAAACCTGCCCGCGTTGGCGCGCAAACGTAAGCGCTGGCGTAACCATTCGTAAAAACCACTCCGCTTGCTGCCAATTTATCGATTGATGGAGTTGAAATGGTAGAAGGTGAACGTTGAAAGCCGACATCCGCATTGCCCTGATCATCAGCCAGAATAATCACGATGTTGGGTTTTGTCAGATTTTGAGCAGTAAGTCCCATTGTCATTAAGACCAATGAAGGAAACACAACTGAAGTTTTCAAAATGCTTTTCATAATTTAATAATTTTAATTATTTGAATAATTTATGATATGAATTAACGATTCTGGATTACTAACTTTTGGTTATAAACGTGCCCGTCAAGTATTGCGGAAACGATATAGACTCCAGGACTGAAAGAATTATAGCTAAACACGCAGGTTTTCGACCGGGGATCACTTTGGACAACCAGTTTTCCATCAATGCTGTAAACAGAGCATTGGTCGATATTTTTAGCTGAAGAAACGATTTCTAATCCGGTTTTGGCGTAAATTATTTTGATTTGATTATCGATGGATCGATTTTCTGCAGCGGTATTTGTTTCAGGATAAAAAGCTGCAAGGGTATAAACACTGTTGCTTGAAATTGTATAAAGTGGATTCGCAGCACTTACTTTGGTACTGTTGCTCCAAACATCAAGCACAGTGCCATCTCCCCTTCGGATTTGAAGATTATCAATGTAAAAGTTGTATTTGCCTGTCTTTTTAAGAATAATACTAAATTTATTTACAACACCCGGAGCTTCACTACCCATGCCAATAACCCTATGTTCCCAAACTCCGGCACCTCCCAATGGTGCGGGTGCTGTCATTTGAACCCGTCCAAATTGGTCAACCCCTCTTTTGGCGCTAAAGTATTTTCCTGTACCAAAAAACGGCGTTACATAAAAACCATCTGTTTTACTCCCTACCTCAGCTTTAATATCAAAATGCAAATAATCATCCGGCAATAACTTAAATCCAGTACCCGAAATTTGAATAACCGGCTCGGGATTACTTGCACCGGAAACGTAATCGGCAGTAACCTTTAATACTGCATTACCTGGAGCGGGATTTATTGGAGTTGCAAGTTTTGGAGCCAGATGTGTGATGGCTACACCGATAGATTCTCTCCATTTTTCAAGTTTAGCCAGCAAATCTGATGTAACGACTGAATTACTCATATTCACATTTGTACTTTCAGTAATATCAGCCTGTATGGCGAATAATTCGCTGCGATCAATGTATCTCGACATTTTCCATTGGTCAGTGCGAATTACATCGTGGTCTCTCCAAACCCAGTAATATTCGCGATCACCTGATTGAGCATTGGTTTTCATCTCCTGTAAAAATGAACTGCCATCAATTTCACCAATTACTGAGGTGGATATTCCTGATATTTCCATAAAAGTGGGCAGAACATCAAGATATCCAACCATTGGTTTAAAGACTTTTGGCCCAACGAATTCCCCTGCCGGCCAGCGTATTACGGCTGGTGAATGCACTCCACCTTCTAAAGTGGAGTGTTTATTTCCTCTAAAAGGCAATCCGCTGCCGTCAGGTGTTGCCCCATTATCGGCGAAAAACAGAACTACCGTATTATTTGCAAGGTTGTTGTCTTCCAGATATTTCATCATCTCGCCCACTTTGTCATCCAGGTTGATTAGCATAGCCGAATACAGCACCTGACGTTCCGAAGTACTTAATGTTCCGGTAATGCTAAATATGGTATTATCGCCGGTTAGCTGAGCATACATGTTATTCATTTCCGGAGTATCACCATCATTATACAGTTTGTAATACTCTTTCCAGGTACGAAGCGGACCTCCGGTGGCTTGCAGGATTGAAGCAGGAACACGCTGAAGATCAATATCTTTTACATGAAGCGGAGTGTGGATAATATTCAGGGGCACATAAGCTAAAAATTGATTTGTCTTGTTTTGTTCAATAAATTCCAGGGCATATCTTGTCAATAAATCTGTTGAATATTCAAATTCTGTATTTATCTCAGTTTTGTCATGATACCAGTTGGGGCTCGTTGGTTTATTGGCCCAAACTTTCGTATAATAGTCACATCCACCGCCATAAAAACCTATAAACCTGTCAAATCCATAATCGTTTACATGAGGGAGTGTTGGGTAAAATTCGGGAGCATTGCCATTGTGCCATTTACCAAAAATTCCGGTTTTGTAACCGTTTGCTTGAAACACACTGCCCATGGTCGGAATGCTGGTAGCCAGTTGTCCGTCAGTATTTGGTCCTTGTCCGGTTCTTAACGGATTCAAACCGGTAAGTAAGCCCGCACGTGTAGGGCTACAGACAGGGCAGGTCATAAAATTACCAAATTCAATGCCTTGATTGATAAGCTTATCGATGTTTGGCGTAGGTGTTTTACCGCCATGACAGCTCAAGTCGCCATAACCTAAATCATCGGCCAGGATAATCAAAAAATTAGGCCGGGTAGTTTTTTGAGCCAATGTTGCCGTTGAAACTGAACTAAAAGAAACCAAAAACAAGATGTTGCGGCAATAGATTGTTCTCATTTTGATATCTTATTATTTATCTGGGATATAGCGGCATTGAACTCCATCATGAGTTGTTTGAATTGTAAACAAATCATGATCTTCATAGTTCTGTAACCTCCAATTCTTTGATATATGGTGTTTTTGTCTTGATCATCCAATCTTTCAGTGTGGATTTCAAATCACTGACTACCTTTTCGTAGTTGGATTTTTCGGGATTTGTCCCGATCAGGTTATTCATTTCCAGGGGATCGGATTTGAGATTGTATAAAGCGCTAACCGTTTTTTGCTTTTTATCAGACATCTGGAGATAGACAATCATTTTCCAGTCGCCTTTGCGTAACATGAACGGACCTCCGTTATTTATCTGGCCCCAGACAGAAACCGCATAATCAACGGGATCTGCTTTGCCGTCAACTAATTTCCGCAAACTTCGTCCGTCATTTTCAGGAATTTTCATTCCTGTGTAATCTAAAATCGATGCAAAAATATCATGGTGCGAAACCGGCGCATTAACTTTTTTTCCGGCAGGTATTGTGCCAGGCAAACGCATGATTAAAGGAATATGAACCGAACCTTCGTACATTTTCATTTTACTGTTTAGACCATGATCCCCCATCATTTCGCCGTGATCACTAACAAAAACCACCAATGTATTTTCGGTTAATCCTTTTCGGTCCAGCTCGTCGAGCAATTTTCCCACCCACTCATCAACCTGAGTAACCATGCCATAATAAACCTGCTTCATTTGCTGCACCATTTCCGGATTCTGAAAACGCAGGTCGAATGATGTATTATTTCTCTGGTAAGGAGCATTTTGCAAATTGTCGTTTATGCTGGCGGGCACTGACAATAGACCAGGGTTGTATAAATCTGCATATTTTTTAGGAACGACATAAGGTGGATGAGGAGGACCAAATGAACAGGTGAGCGAAAATGATTTCCCGGGTTTCATCTTTTTTAAGGCTTCCAGAGCCTCGTGTCCTTCGTAGGCAGCCAAGGAACCATCGGCCAGACCATTAAATATTCCGAAATTCTGTGCCTGAGATACTTCCGATCGGTTGTCCTTCTTTCTTCCATTTTCACTGGTTGAAACTTCTTCCTTTTGTTCCCCATACCTTCCATCAATAGGAAGGGGAATATACGGACGAAGGCTCATCTTATCAATTACTTCATTGGCATTTGCATCTCTTGCCGGTATGCCAAGTTCATCGAGGTATTTTCTGAAACCATCGACAGTTGAGGGGACATTTGCCATCTTTGATTTGCCGGTTGTCTTCACTACATTGTTGTATTTTGAGGCAAACTTATAAGGAGAATGCCATTTCCCATAATATTCAGTGTGATATCCATTATCAGATAGAATCTGATCGAAAGTTGGAACATTCGGAATACTATCACTATCAACATCATTATTTCCGAGTACTTTGGTATTAAAAATAGTACGTCCTGTGAGAATGGAGGATCGCGCCGGCACACATACCGGGCATGAAGAATAGGCGTTTGTAAACTGAACGCCTCCTTTTGCAAGCCGGTCGATGTTGGGCGTTTTTATTTCCAAATTCCCGGCACATCTCAGGGCATCCCAACGTTGCTGATCGGTCATAATAAACAGGACATTGGTTTTCTCATTTACCTGACCAAAGGCTATAAAAGAGGAACAAAAAATAAAACCGTTTAGTAGTACGACGGATTTATTAAAACAAGGGATGAGCTTTTTCATAGTAGTTTTTATTAAAAATTATCTTCTCATGATTTTATTCACGAAGAAAGGTTTTGACTATTAATTTTCAATTAATAAAAAGCTAATAAGATTAACAAGCCCTGAATATGGCTGAATAAAATCCAGCATAAATGAAGAATTTACTGAATTCGGAGTCAAAGTGGTGATGGGAATTGGCAGAAGATGTGGTCACAAAAAGGTTAACATTTTACTAATTCATTAAATGACCTTTTATATTCCTCATTATACAAGAGATGATATTCCTTTATAAATTTTTCGTAAGTCAGCTTTGCAAGGCTATGCTTTCCTAGGCAATATTCAGCCCTGCATTTCAGAATCATAGCTTCTTCATTACTTCGGTCGAAATTAAAAATACAGTCCGCCAAATGAACTATGAATTCAGCTTCAGTTTTTAAATCGCATTTTTCAGCAAAAACCACAAGGGTATCAACAATTTTATCGGAAACATCTGACTTGAAATCATCCAGCCATTCGTACCCGCAGTTCATTAAAAAGGCTCCTTTCCCGGTTATTTCTATTAATCTGCTGACATTTTGTTTGGTGAGATTTGATTTAGAACTTGTAACCTGTAAAAATTCAGCATAATCACATTTAACGTCCTTGTTGCTGTATATAATTTTCCAATACCCGGTATTTTTTGTCAATTCAATGGCCCCGATTTCAGCCAGTATTGCTTTGAGTTTTGCAATATTCACGGCCCTGTTGTTTCGTGCACTTAATTCTGATTTATCGAACCACAGATATTCTGATAATTTTTCTGAAGATATTCCTTTGTTATTTTTGTGCGTGTAAAGTAGAATGAGTAGAAAAAGTTCTTTTAAAAGAGGTGAGAACTTATTTGTAATATCCTCTTTATGCTGGCTAAGAACCTGAAATCCACCGAATAGAACCATCTGATATTTTGGCTTTTCATTTTGTAGCATAGAAACAGATTCTTCAAATTCTTTATCATTGGCCAATTCATTTGCGGTGACTGCTTCTGATGATTTCCTTTTAGCGTTTCTTTTCCGAATCATAAACCAGGTTAAAAATCCAGATAAAATCACCAATGCAATCGAAAGATAGATGAACGATAAATTCTTTTTTGTTTTAACAATCGAGAGATTGCTGTCGGATTTATTTGGCGGATAATCTATCGAATAGATACCAACCTGCGTAGACGAAGTGTCTTTTGCAAAGGAAGTATAGGCAAAAAGTTTGTTTTGAAAAGCAAAATAAAACAGACCTGCATTCGATTTGATATCCGTAAACTTAAAAGGGATCGTATTTCCAACGACATCAACTTTAGGATTGTCAATATTTCCCTTAATCAGTTGTAAAGTTCCTTCAAACTTCATTTTTTCAAATACCAATGCGTAAAAATCCCGATTTTTCTTATCGATCCACATGTTGTTGACTACACACATATCATCAATCAATCGGGGAATTTCAAATTTTTTGAATAATGTCTGATTTTTAATGGAATATCCCATTAAATCGAAATAACTATGTGGATTAACCATCTGACTTCCAGACAAACTACCATAACCCCCTAAAAGATAAAGTGTATCATTCAAAGAACCAAGACCTGCCAAATACCTGGGCGGGAAAATATTTTTGTTTGAAGGTAATACCTGCCATTCATTTCTCGTTAAATCAAGCTTTCTTATTTCATTATTGTAGGTATGCATGCCATAACCGCCGAATATGTATATTGAATTCTCCGCAGGATTAAAATAGCTGTTATGATGCCTGGACTTTGTTTCTGATTTAGTAGAAATGCCAATTTCATTCCATTCGTCCGTCAATATATCAAGACAAAACAATAGTTTACCATCTATCTCGTAACAGTATATTTTTTTATCCAGGCTATTAAATATGGCTTTAAAATCATTGCTTATTATAAAATTTGGTTTATTCCGGTATTTTACTGTTCGAACATTATCTTCCTGAGCCGAATAAACAGACAATTCTTTATTTCCGACCAGAAATATTTTACCATTTTCGGTGTCAGGAGCAATCAATACAATTCCTTCAATTTCATTTTGATATTTGGATTCCCATGCCTGATGATTGTTCTTTAACCACGAAGGATTTTTAACACTGGCCACTTTCTTGCTTAAGCTATTTCCCGCTATGTTACCCTTAACTTCATCCAACGGCCAATGATATTCTAATTTTCCCTTTTCAGAAATCCGTATCTCCTTAATACTCATTAAGGGAACATCTGATGATTTAAAATTTTCATAATCATTCGCTCCAAATATGATCTTAAAGTAATCATTATTTTTAAATCCGATGTTTTCCTGAACGTAAAAAGTATCAGGTGTATAAAAAATTAAACGATCTTCACTCAATAAAAACTTAACACGTAAATTAATCCAACTATCAATAGCGTTATAGGGTGAACCAACCTTAATAATAGAATTGTTTTTCCCAATGACCAGGTTTAAAAATATTGTAGGTGTAGGTGTTATTATAAGATCAACATTGTTATTCTCTTTGGAAATAACTCTAAAAACATAACCAAATAACCCTGAATAATCGTTTGGTTTTAAAAGATCAATTCTATAGTCAAACGAAATTTCAAATTCGTCACGAAAATTTAATAATTGATCAGGAGATAAATCTAATTCTGTTCTTTTATCCAGAACAACATCGTGGCTTTGAAATTTTAACCCATAAGTTTGAGAGAAAGCTGCATCATTTATAATGATAAAAACAAAAAGTAATATAAGCCGAAAAATAGGAGCAGATCTGCTTGATTTTAATGTAGCTATCATCTATTAGTCCTGGATAAATATATTTTTTAGAGAGTCTAAATATAGTCTAAAAATCTAATTTGATTTTCGCTGAATTGAAAATCTTCGATTGAATGCAAAAAAACCGACTTTATTTTACAGTCCGGATCATCGGCTATCAACTCCACAAACTCTCCGGAACTTAGCCCCGGTATTTTAGAGGTTGGCACAGCAGATGCCAATTGTTCGGAGCGGCTGATGGAAGTATCAGAAGTATTAACGGAAAGGCACGACCTATCAGCTTGCGGAAAGGAGAACTGAAAACATATTGGAAGAAAAGCTTGTATAGCAAACGCTGACAGTAATAGAACACAAACATCATTGTATATCAACAAATTACGAAAAAAAAACAACAAATTTTTCTGTATTTATCAATCGGATAGGAGAAACGGGATTAGTTCCCGTTTCGTCCTTCCACACTACCATGCATACCGTTCGGCACACGGCGGTTCCTTAATTTACGCCATTCACTTTCCGATAATACTCCGTGAAGAAAATGTATCCTGCTTGCTGAAGACGGTCGTTGGTGATTGATCTTGTTAGAATTGGGCTATTGGTAATGCGTCAATAGCCTTTCCTGGTATTCGCATATTCCCATGCCTTTTATTTTGCAATACCAAGCTTTATGAGATTTCGTAATCGGGTTCGTATCCGTTTCCATTGTTTCCAAATTACCATCCGTAACCGTCTGCGAAACCATTCATCTAACTGCAGTAAAAGTTGCTTCATATCTGCCAACTTAAAATAATTCACACAACCAGTGATATACTGTTTTAGTTTTTCTTTTCTACTGGCATCTCCCCAGACGTTGCTCTTTGATGTAACTCTTTTATTCGATCTTTAATCTTGGATACGCTTTACGGATGTATCCGTAACCGCCCACCTTTCCCATTTTCATAGAAAGAGTATCTCAAAAATTTAATATTTCGGAAGCTTATGCGGCCATGGAAGCGATATGACTTTTGAAGAAACCACTTCCTTGTACCACGAAATCATTCATAACTAAGACACCGATTCTTCGAAAATTCAGTTCTCGAAAGAGAACCTCTTCTATAAAAAAATGATGGAACTAACTGAAGTCGGGCTTCAGAAATGCGGCGATCAGTTTCTGGTTGGTTATCCGGATTTGCATCCCGGGTTGGATTGCGCATTGGCATGGCGCGGAACCAATGATTTGTGCATGGACCTGATGCTCGACCGTGAAAACGCGCAGAAACTCTTCAACCTGGCCAGCGAACATTTCCTTGATGTGTATGACGATTTCCATAACGTTTTGAGTGCTGCGGGTCAGCCTTCCTGTACATGGATGAATCTTCCAATTCCCAATGGCCGAATGCACATTCCAAGCGCCGATTTTTCGTTTCTGATTTCGCCGGATGATTACATTGAATTTGGCTTGCCCGGCCTGAAAGAAGAGGTAAAAACAATGACTCAAAACATTTTTCATGTGGATGGAAAAGGCGTGACCAACCATATTTACGCGATACTTAGCGTTCCTGACGTGCAATGCATTCAGTGGGTGCAGGGCATGGCCGACGATTACCCGATAATGCAACATCTGGATTTCATCCGATACGTTCAGTCGCGGAACCAGGGAATTATTGTTGATTTGGCGAAAGAAGACCTGGATGAATACATGGAAAAAATGTCGCCCAAAAACAACTTTTTATGGATTGCCACCGAAAGCGAAGAAGAGGAATTTGCGATCATGAAAAAAGTAGAAAAATGGAGCCGGAAAACTATGATTTGATATTTAACAAAGGGATAGCTTCAACAAATAAGTCTATTCATGAAATATGGCTTTTATCTTCACCTATCCCTTCCTTACAACCAAATGACTCAGCCCCGGATCATTCAGCAATCGTTCCATTTCTGATTGGATAATGTCCTGTACATCCTGTTTTATCTGGAGATAGTTGTGTTGCACCATCGTATTGTCCAGTTTGCGAATGACTTGGATATCCTTGTAACTATCCTGTTCTTTCTTCAGTGCTGCATGGTCGTTCAATATCTCGCAATGGAATGTTTTCAGGTCAATTTTACAGTCCGGATCATCAGCCACCATACCTACAAACTCCCCGGAACTTAGTCCTGATATTTTAGAAGGTGGCACAGCTGATTCCAATTGTTTGGAGCGGCTGATGGAAGTATCGACGCTGTTAATGGAAAGGCTTTCCCGGTCCTGCATAATCTTTCCGAAACGCTCGGATAATTGTTTGGCTGTTTCTCCGTTTACCTGACCGCTAACGATGTTGCCGGTAATGTTCATGATCACATCAGCCTGTTCCCGGCCATAATCTTTGCGAAGCTGACTAAAGTCCTGAATACCCAGACAGGTTGCCACCCTGTTGCTTCTTGCCGTGGCAATCAAGCTATCCATATTATTCAGATAAATAGTGGGGAATTCATCAAAAATAAGACTGCTCTTTTGTTTGCCTTTCTTGTTCACCAGCTTCACCAGACGGGTCACATACAATGATAAAACGGCACCGTAAATTTGGATCTTCTGCGGATTATTCCCCATACAAACAATCTTTGGCTCATCAGGATTATTGATGTCCAGCGTAAAGTCGTTCCCCGATAAAACGTAGTACAATTGCGGTGATGAAAGCCTGGCCATGGCCACTTTGGCGGAAGCAATCTGGCCTTCCAGTTGCTCCATCACATCATTAAGGTAAGCGTTCACAAAAGGATTGATCAGTACCTCAATTTCCTTCTCCGTTCGGAGCAAAGTAAACAGGCTGTCATAGTCCACCTGCATTAGCTCAATGACGTGGGGCAGGGTGCAAAATTCACCATCCTTATACTTTTTTAAATACCAGATTACAGCCGTTAAAAAATTGATTGGCGACTCAACAAAGAAATCGCCCTGACGTTTGATCCATTCCCGGTTCAATCCCATCAGGATGGTACGTGCAGATTCCGCCGCATCGGTAATATCGGTCATCGCTGACGGTTCCAATGGATTGCAACGATGGCTGCGGGCCAGGTCGTCAAAATTGATGACATAAAAGGCAGGCGGTTTTGGATACCTGTGCTTGTTTTTCAACCATGTATTGTAAGCAATTCTGGAAAGGTCATCAAACTTAAAATCATATACGAACATGGTAAAGCCTTTACGGATATGTTGTGTTATGATGTGGCGTATCACAAAATAAGATTTACCGGAACCAGGCGTTCCCAACACCATTACTCCCCGGAAAGGATTAATAATATTGATCCAGCTATCACGCACCTTTTCTTTAAGATGGTAACGAGCAGGAAGGTTAATGGAATAATCATTCTCCAACAGGCGTTCTTCCTGTGGAAACGTTTCATTTTCCTTATTGAAAATATCCTTATTGTTCAACTTGTTTTTAATTATCCGGAACAATAAAGTGCCGCCCGATAGTATGAGCAAAAAGCCAATAGAGGTAATACCGATATACAGCATTGCAAATTCAGTTGTCTTTATTTTCACCAGCAAGGCAAGGTAACTTGTAAAATAAATCAGCAGTCCGGTGATGATGTATGCAAAAGCTGTTTTGTGATTCAGATTTTCGTCTTTCCTGCCTTTTGCGCCCAACAGGGAGATAAGCAGAAAGCCCAAAGCGATTAGCTTGGATTTATGAAAGTTCCCGAACAATCCTGTTCTGTAAATATTGCCCAATATTTGGTCACTGAATTCACTGGTTAACCCCCATTCGTGGAATGCCGAAAAGCAGTAATAATAAAAATGGATTACTAAAATTACAATGCTAATCAGCCTGGTCATATCCAGAATTTTCCTCATCGCCTGTTCGTTCTCACCTGTCTGCATTGCCATAGCTTTAATATTTTTGGGATTGTTATTGATTGTTATTCAGGTTTTTTCTTCTCCTCTTTTTCCTTTTCTTTTTTAATTGGTACGGCAGGTAATTTGATGTCTGTTCCGTTTGCATCAGTGTATCCAGTAAATTTTCAATTTCTTTAAAGGGTGTAGCGATCTGCATAACGTTTGGATGCGCCTTGGCTTCTGCCTCAAAGGCGGTAGCCTGAGGCTGTAACCCAATTGGTTCCTGAGCTGAATGCGGAGGCAACCTCTGCTCAGGAACTGCTTTTTGCTGGCAACGTTCCTGAATGGCTTTTGCACTGTACTGTTTGCCCAATACACTCCCGTTGAATACACATTTGGTTTGGTGGTCAACGTATGTGATACCGTAAATCAAACCGGTATCATTCTGGCGCAGGGCGACATGGATACCCTGTTTTTCCAATGCTTTTATCAAATCCTGGAGTGTTACCTTTTTCCCCGTTAAGAACATATCAATGGCATTCTTAATCCGCGCCTTGTGCGGCATCCGCTTCGCTTCATTTTCCTTAAATTTTGCTTCCAAAAATTTAAGGGTTGAATTGTTATAAAACAGGCTCGCTTTGATCGGCACGCCAACTGGATTTCCATCAGCATCCAGTATCCGGTATAACAAACCGTTGTGCTGGTAAACCCTCGAATTTTCACGACAAGGTTCAGCCATTACATTGTATTGTTTGAGTACTGCATTTAGCTCTGGAATGCTGGTATAACGATACTGGTTCAATACCGCTTCCAATACATTTTGTATGGCCATTTTGGTCTGCGTTTTTCCGTATATCACCTTTGCCACAGATACTGGGTTTAAGCGATATTGTTCCTGCTTTTTCTGTGCTTCAGCTTTAACCAGACCGAACTCTTTTTCGATTGCTTTTCGTGCCTGTTCCGATTGGTTGCGGCCTATGTTATTCATGTCAATCCGGCTGCCATCCGGACGCACTTTTATGGATACTATGTGGATATGCGGATGCCCTGCATCATGGTGCTGATAAACCAGATAAGGTTGTTTTCCGAAGCCGATTTTCCCCATGTAAGTCTCTGCGATTTCAAGTAATTTTTCTTTGGCCAAATGGCTTTCAGAAGGATGAAAATTCAGGGATATATGAACGCTGTTTCGTGTCACATTTTCATTCAGTTCCAACTGTTTCAACAAACGGTTAAGCTTCATCGAAAGGCTCAATTTATCCGAATCAATGGGATAATTTCCAGCCCCGATGCACTTCGCTACCCCTACCCTCACCTTATTTTCATTGTAGTTAAAAATGCGGTGAATGGAGTGTCCTGTTTTGATTACTGTAACCATGATTCAGCTATTTTTTGAACATGCTTTTTGATTTCATCCACCTTGTTAAAGAGTGTCTTTTTCTCCACTTCCCATACGATCAGCCAACTTTTGAATTCGGCAATCTGATTAAGTGTATGCAGTCGTTTTACTGCCTGATTAAAGTTGTTCCCGATGTGGTTCAGTTCATTTCTAAGCTGCACCATTTCAGCCATAAATTCATCCAAAGATTGGTTCCGGTAGTAACTTGTTACCGGTTTCTCAAAAAGGTTATGCCGCAAATAATCGCTTAGTTTTCGGCAGGTACTCGCCTTCCATTTTCGTTCAATTTTCGCATACTCAGCGGGTGTCAGGCGCAACCCGATGATGCGTGTCCGGTTTGAATTCTCTCTTCCCATCTTCTCTCATTTT
>JAIFMH010000194.1 GCA_020048595.1 Bacteroidota bacterium
CAGGATCAATAACATCAGGACAAAAGATATTGAGCAAAAATACGTTTTTATTGAGGCTTTTTAAAAGATAATTTTTGAGGCTTATTCAGGAAACAGCAATTTTGAAAAACTATTATGTTTTATGGGCAACATATTTAGATGAATTCTGTCTTACTTAAAATTCAAATAACCACTTTCACTAATATTGAACCAAAGGTAAAACCGGACAAGCAGTTAATACACATAAGGGTTGACTACTCACTCATTTTTATTAACAAACGGGCTCTCATTAGCCGAATTGTTTTACTTTTGAATTTGAATAATTTTCTTTCCTCTGAATCGAACCAAACCAATCCGATTCGGGAATAATGACTTAACCTTCCGTTAAATATGGATAATTTTATAGTATCGGCACGTAAATATCGTCCTGTTACATTCAGTACTGTTGTAGGTCAGATTTCGATCACCGGAACCCTGAAAAATGCAATTCGAAACAATCAGCTCGCACAGGCATTCCTTTTTTGTGGGCCACGTGGAGTTGGCAAAACCACTTGTGCGCGTATCCTGGCTAAAACTATAAACTGCCTGCAGCCAACTGCTGATACTGAACCTTGTAATGAGTGTACCTCCTGTAAAGCTTTTAACGATTCGGCTTCATTCAATATTCATGAACTGGATGCCGCTTCAAATAACAGTGTCGACGATATCCGTAACCTGGTTGAACAGGTAAGGATACCACCGCAAATGGGAAAATATAAAGTGTATATCATTGATGAGGTGCACATGTTATCGTCACAAGCTTTCAATGCATTTTTAAAAACATTGGAAGAACCGCCTGCATACGCAAAATTTATACTGGCTACTACTGAAAAGCATAAGATTATTCCAACCATACTTTCGCGTTGCCAGATTTTTGATTTTAAGCGCATTACTGTTGATGATATAGCAAAGCATCTTCTGTTTGTTGCTAACAGCGAAGGCGTTACTGCCGATCCTGAAGCACTTCATATTATTGCTCATAAAGCGGATGGTGCACTTCGTGATGCATTGTCAGTATTTGATCAGATGGTTAACCTGGGCGACAGGTTTATAAGCCGCGAACTGGTTCTTGAAAACCTGAATGTACTCGATTATGAATATTACTTCCGTATTATGGATTATATGCGTGATGGAAATTTCAGGGATACTTTGCTGATTATTAATGATGTTATTGAAAAGGGTTTCGATGGACAGCATTTTATTACCGGGATGGGAGAGCATTTACGGAACTTACTGATGAGTATTGATGCAGCAACAGTAAAACTGATTGAAACCAGCGATGCTATCCGTGCAAAATATTCAAATCAGGCACGTACTGTTTCCATGCAATTATTGATTGATTCACTCGATATTATTAACAAGTGTGATATAACTTACCGTACATCCAACAACAAAAGACTTGCACTTGAAGTTCCGCTGATTCAGATATGTCGTTTGAGTGGCCAGATGCAAATGCAGGCAGGAATTCTGCCTCCGGCTGTTCAGGTTTCAGCAGTTCCTGAAATACAACCTGCTCCCGCTCCCCAACCGCAGATTATTGCTGCGCCAATCTACCCCTTAGCAAATCCGGTTGTGGCTGCTGCACCTGCAATTTCTGAGCCTATTCCAACTCCTGTTCCTGTTCCTGTTCACGTGTCTGTTCCTGAAGAAATTAAAGCTCCTGTTACAGAACATCCTGCTCCGCCCGAAACTCCCGTTGCCAAAGTTATACCGCCAACTGAAACATTAGCCGTTCCGGAACCTGTATCTGAAGAAACTCCTGAACATGATGTTCCTGTTCAATCGCATCACAGATCAAGTTTTTCGATAAAATCAGTAATGCAGGCTGATCAGTTAGCCGGATCGGTTAAAGCAGATGTATTAAAGGATAGAACCGGGACTTTTACCTTTGAACAAATTGAAGAAGCTTTGTTGCGTTTTGCAGAATTAAAGAAAGAAGATTCCGCTTTGTTTTATGCTTCACTTACATCGTATAAAGCTGTATTGCAGCCGGATAATGTACTCCTGCTTACAGTGGGAAATACGGTTCTTGCAAAAGAACTTAATGACAGACGTAATATTCTGCTCGAATTTCTTCGCGATGAGCTAAAAAATGACTTTATTACAATGCAGATCGTTGTTACCGAGCAACCTACCGAAACAAAGAAATACATGACTGATCGGGATAAACTGGATGCAATGGCAATGCAGAATCCCAATGTGAACCGACTCAGGGATCAGCTGAACCTGGAATTGGATCTTTAAAAAGTTCAAGTTTAACTGATCGTCAATTTGACCTGATTGCATAAAGGAATATTTTTTAATATTTCATTGTACCCTGTAAATAACTGATCTCATATCTATGAAAAAAAAAATTGCACATTTAATATTGACCATTTTTGGCTGGAAAGTAATTAATAATATTCCTCCTGATGCTAAAAAATTTGTAACTCTAATGGCTCCGCATACCAGTAACTGGGACTTCCTGATTGGTTGGTTAGGATATATGTCGATTGGATTGGATTCAAAATACCTTATTAAAAAAGAGGCCTTTGCTTTTCCTTTAGGTAAACTTGTTACCGCAATGGGTGGAATGCCGGTTGATAGGAAAGCAAGTACGAATGTGGTAACACAGGTTGGCGAAATGTTTAATAAAGTCGATAGCCTGGTAATAACTATAGCTCCTGAGGGAACCCGTAGCCTGAGTAAAAACTGGAAACGTGGTTTTTATTATATTGCATTACATGCCAATGTTCCTATAGCCCTTGGATTTCTTGACCATAAAACCAAAACTGGTGGAATAGGTAAGTTGATTACTCCTTCCGGTGATTATGAAGCAGATTTAAAAGAGATAGAAGAATTTTATTTCGATAAAGAAGCCCGGTATCCCGAGAAATTTAATCTTAGTGCTCAATACCGGAAATAGTTTGTCATTTCAGTTTTTTGCCGGGAAAGGAGTTTCTAGAATTAAACTATTATCATCAATCCGTTCCGGCACAAATTAATTCAATAATTCATTTCCAGATTCTACTATGAAACTTCTTACCCCATCTCATTTTGCAGATTACGAACTTATTGATTCAGGCGGTTTCGAGAAATTGGAGCGCTTTGGTCAATTTATAATAATCCGCCCTGAGCCTCAGGCAATATGGAATCGGTCAATGACTGAAACAGACTGGGACAAAATGTCGTCGGCAGCTTTTAAACTGGAAAAAAATGATACGGAAAAAGGACGTTGGATTTTAAAGAAAGGAATGCCTGAGCAATGGCGAATTAATTATTCGTACAAGCAAATGAATTTCAATGTACGGCTTGGACTTACATCCTTCCGGCATATTGGTGTATTTCCTGAACAGGCGCCAAACTGGGATTTTATTTATGACCATGTTACATCCTCAAAAGATGTGCAGCCAAAAGTGCTAAACCTTTTCGCATATACAGGAGCAGCTTCACTGGCTGCACGCGCAGCAGGAGCTGAGGTTGTGCATGTTGATTCCGTAAAACCCGTTATTAGTTGGGCACGCGAAAACATGGAAAACAGTCAGCTCGATAATATTCGCTGGGTGGTTGAAGATGCATTAAAATTTGTGCAAAGGGAAGTCCGAAGGGGCAATACTTACACCGGTATTATTCTCGATCCGCCGGCATACGGGCGTGGCGCGGATGGCGAAAAATGGATTCTCGATGATAATCTCAATGAAATGATCATGCTTTGCAGTAAATTGCTTTCACCTGAAAACAGTTTTCTTATCCTGAATATGTATTCGATCGGATTCTCAGCTCTGGTTGGAAATAACCTGGTAAACAGTTATTTTAACCGGGGTGAAAAAAATGAATTCGGAGAACTTTACCTGGCTGATAAGTATGGTAAAAAACTTCCACTCGGCACTTTTTTAAGGTTCAGCCGTTCTTAATATCTGGAAAATATAGAAACACGCTATTTCCTCTGTTGAATCAAATCCTTCCCGAAACAGGAAGGACTTTTTGTTATGCCAGGATCTAAACAAAAAGAAAATTATATTGTTATTTTCGGTAT
Organism: Bacteroidota bacterium; assembly: GCA_020048595.1. Classification (GTDB taxonomy): domain Bacteria; phylum Bacteroidota; class Bacteroidia; order Bacteroidales; family UBA4417; genus UBA4417. The sequence goes on from JAIFMH010000194.1 coordinate 4,034, forward strand.
ACATACTATAAAATGAGATATTTCATATTGCTTTTCTTGCTGGCTTTTATCCTGGAATCTGCTGAAGCTCAAAAAATTAAAATTCAGGACCCTGTTCGTTTTCTGGCACTTGGCGATTCATATACCATCGGTCAAAGTGTGAGTATTTATGATCGCTGGCCAAATCAGCTTTCGACTGAATTAACAAAACTGGGTTATACCGTTGCTGACGTTAAATTTATTGCACAAACAGGCTGGCGCACTGACAATTTGAAAAATGCCATTGAACAGCAACAGCCTTTAACAGGATATAACCTGGTTTCACTTCTCATAGGTGTTAACAATCAATACCAGGGTGGGAGCACAGCAACCTATTACACCGAGTTTGAGAGTTTACTCAAAACAGCTTTACTTCTGGCATCAGATAAACCAGAGCATGTTTTTGTGCTTTCAATTCCTGATTATGCTTACACTCCTTTTGGTGCTGGAAGTTCAATTATCAGCAACAGGATCGATGAGTTTAATTCCATCAACAAAATAATTTCTGAAAGCTATCGGGTAAAATATGTTGACATAACATCCATTTCCAGGCAGGGATTGATACAACCTGAATTGGTAGCTTCTGACGGTTTGCACCCCAGTGGCGTCATGTATGAAAAGTGGGTACAGGAGATTTTAAAAAGCATTGAGAAAGAATTAGGAGTTGAAGATGAATCCGTGTCGGGTCATGGTAAGTATTATACAATTGATCAACGACAATTAACAGTGAAATCATCAAAACAAAGAGGTTCAGCTTTTATTTATAATTCCAGTGGTCAGATTATGCATAAAGGCCTCATGTCAGCTAATTCCGGACTCACTTTTCATCTTGGCTCGCTACCAGCCGGTTTGTACATACTGGTAATGGAAAATGAAGGGGAAATCCTTCACAAATCTAAGTTTATCCTTCCTTAAATTTTGAGTTAGATTTGCTGAAAGCAATTCGTATGTAAGTGTTATTTCCCGCTTTCAAAACTTCCGGTTCCAATAAGTTCATCGTATAATTCACCCCTTGAACGGTGATAAACGAGTATAGTATAACTGTTGCGGGTTATCGAATGGTTTCCTTCAACCCAGGTTGCATCACCTGATTTTGAATTATTTGGAAGCATCAGGTATAAATAATTATAATAGCCTTGCTTGAATAGAATGTTAGCTTCATAAGCTTTCTTCCTGAAATTATATTCCATTTTATTTTCAGGTGTATATTGCCATCCGTTAAATCCACCGGCAACGTATAAATTTCCTTCAACAATTGGAGCCTCGTACGGAAGATAAAACTTCACAATCACATACTCGCCTGAATTTGAAACAGAAGGTTCATCATCTGTTTTTAACAGGAATTTCCCATTAATGTCATCATCAAAAGTATATTCTTTAAAAGTACGTTTCTCGCTTTCCCAAAGTTTAGCGTAAAACATAGTATCGTCATAGGTAATAGCCCTAACCTTTTCTGAAATTAATTTTATGCTCTTCAAATCAAATCTCCTGAATTCATTATTCCCGTCAAACAGGTTAGTCCCGTTATCGTATGAATAATCAAGCACATCATTTCGGACCATATAAGGTTTAAGGTTGGTTAGAGCAATATCCCAGCGCCAATTCTGTAAAATAACAACTTTAATATCCTGGTATGGCGCATCAATGCGGTATCCTGCTGTATTGATGGTAAAATCAACTTCCTGCTTTGTTTCATAATCATCCGAAGTTCCTGCTCGTCCGATTGAGGCATTTACTGATACTTTAGGATCAACAACCATAAACCGTCGTGTAAATGCATTTATTTCATTTCCATTATCATCACGTGAATAAACTCTTAAAATATAATTTCCCGATTTCTTTAAAATAAACCGGTCATTGGGGAAATAAAATTCATAATGAGTGTATGTAGTTCGGGTATTAAATGAAGGTTCATATTTTTCTACTTGTTCTTCTTCATTCCCTTCAAGATATTCATTCGTCCAGATGGGTGATTTTTCCCAATCTGCATTGCAATGCGTAACCTGGTAGTAGTATTGATTGAAATTTCTGTTCAGATCATCAAACCCAACCCGGAATCGCTCTTCGCTGTTAAGGGATATAACAGGATCGGTAAGTTCAAAACCAACCCTCGAAATTTCAACGGACTGAATGAATTTCTGATACACATGATTATTGTTTCTCACATAATCCTCTGAATAGAAATCAACAGAATCAGGAACAACTATTTTTCTTTCAGGAATGAGATGGTTTCTTCCGCAAAAGTAAATCATCTGAAGATATACCTTGTAATAACACAAATGATGCCGGATTATTATTTAAATACAGAATGATAAAAAATTCAACCGGATTAGAGATTTGACTAATTATTAGTGCCTGGTTAAATTATAATCAGAACTGATTTTGGCTACTTATGGAAAGCGCTGATTATATTATCGAATTGTTAAAAAAAAAGATATATACGAATAAAATACATCTAAATTTATCTATATTTGCCAATTCTTTACCATTCCTAAAACAAGCATATACTATACATTATGGCCAACACCATAAGAATTAAAAGAGGTCTGAATATCAATTTGATAGGAGAGGCTACAAAAGAGATTTCCAGTATTGAAGCTGGTAATTTTGCGATAAAACCCACTGACTTTTTAGGCGTTTTTCCCCGGTTACTGGTGAAAGAAGGTGATACTGTTAAAGCAGGTACACCTTTGTTTATTGATAAATACCGCGATAATATCGTTTTTACTTCACCTGTAAGTGGAGTGATTGAGGAAATTAGCCGTGGTGACAAACGAGTTTTGGAGGAAATCAGGATAAAATCAACAGATAAACCGGATTATGAAGATTTCGGGAAATCAGATCCTGCTAAATCAAATCGTGAAGAGATCATTGTAAAACTGCTGAAAAGCGGTGCCTGGGCAATGATCAGGCAGCGTCCTTATACAACTATTGCAAATCCTTCTGATACACCGAAAGGAATTTACGTATCAGGATTCGATACAGCACCTTTGGCTCCTGATTATTCAATGATTGTTAAGGATAGTGTTACCGATTTCCAGGCAGGAATTGATGTACTAACCAAATTGGGTGGTGCACCTGTTAAATTAGGATTACCCGGTGGTAAAAACGATTTCCCTAGTGTAAGCAATACCGATATTACTTATTTTGAAGGTCCACATCCGGCAGGCAATGTTGGAATACAGATTCATAAAACAAATCCGATAAACAAAGGTGAAATAGTATGGGTTGTTAATCCGCAGGATGTAATCATAATCGGCCGCTTGTTTACCAAAGGAATTTATGATACTTCTATTATAATCCCATTCTGTGGTTCGGAAATTAAAAATCCGAAATATTACAGAACGTTTAAGGGCGCATCTGTTCGTTCATTAGCCAAAAACAATCTTGCCGAAGGTACTCTTCGTTTTATCAGTGGCAATGTGCTCACGGGTACACGGATTAAATCAGACGGATATCTGGGATTTTATCATAATCAATTCACCGTAATTCCCGAAGGTAATTACTTTGAGTTCTTTGGTTGGGCGCTTCCCGGGCTTAATAAATTCAGCTTCTCAAAATCATTCTTTTCGTATCTCACACCAAACCGCAAATACCGCCTTGATACCAATTTTCATGGAGCCGAGCGTGCTTATGTTATGACCGGGCAATATGAACAGGTTTTTCCAATGGATATTTACCCGATGCAACTGATAAAAGCCTGCCTTGCCGAAAATATTGAGATGATGGAAAACCTGGGTATATATGAAGTGGATGAGGAAGATTTTGCACTCATTGAGTATATCGATACTTCCAAAACCGAGGTACAGCACATCATTCGCAAAGGCCTGGATCTGATACGGAAAGAGATGAGCTAAATAACAAGCTCCCGGCATTTGAAAATTATCAATTTTATAGAAATAGAAACTACAATACAAATAAATGAAAGCACTACGCAATTATCTGGATAAGATAAAGCCGCAATTTAAGGAAGGCGGGAAGTTTGAGAAATTACACTCAACCTTCGATGCAATTGAAACCTTCCTTTTTGTGCCTGATAAAACTACTTTTAAAGGAAGTCATATCCGCGACGTAATCGACCTGAAGCGTACCATGTCGATGGTAATAATCGCAATGATACCTGCATTATTATTCGGTATCTGGAATACAGGTTATCAGCATTTTCTATCTCTTGGACAAGAAGTTGATTTCATGCAGATTATCGGTTATGGTTTACTCAAAGTTATACCTATAGTTGCTGTATCGTATATTGCAGGTTTGGGTGTTGAATTTATTTTTGCTCAAATCCGGCACGAAGAAGTTAATGAAGGCTTTCTCGTCTCAGGTATGCTTATCCCATTGGTAATGCCTGTTGATGTTCCTCTCTGGATGGTAGCTATAGCAACCATTTTTGCTGTGATAATCGGGAAAGAAGCCTTTGGCGGAACCGGAATGAATGTATTCAACCCGGCGTTGCTGGCAAGGGCATTCATCTTTTTTGCATATCCTGCAAAAATAAGCGGCGATACAATCTGGACCGGCGGACTTACTAAAGGCGAAGGCGTTATTGATGGATTTTCGGGCGCAACGCCACTTTCAAAAGCAGCTTCAGGAGCAATCGATCAAATTCCTTCTTTGCACGATTTATTCTTTGGTTTCATCCCTGGTTCAATAGGCGAAACATCTAAACTTGCAATTTTACTCGGAGCTGTTATCCTTATTGTAACAGGTATTGGCAGCTGGCGGATCATGCTGGCAGGTTTGCTTGGCGGTGTAACTATGACATTAATATTCAATGCATTTGCTGCAAATGCATACATGACACTCAGCCCTCTCACTCAAGTGATGATGGGCAGTTTCCTTTTCGGAATGGTATTCATGGCAACCGATCCGGTTACAGCTTCACAAACTAACCGTGGGAAATGGATTTATGGTTTTCTTGCCGGTTTGTTAGCAATTATGATTCGTGTTTTTAATCCGGCATATCCCGAAGGAGTTATGCTCTCCATCCTTCTTATGAATGCTTTTGCGCCACTTATTGACTATTACGTGGTTGAAGCCAACATAAAGAGAAGACTTAAAAGGGCAGCAAAACTTGTTAAATCTTAATCCTGACCTCTGTTATGCAACACAGTAATAAATATATTTTTATCTATTCCATCATTATGGTGGTGGTGATAGCGGTCTCACTCACCATAGTGGCCGTTAAACTTAAACCTGCTCAGGAAGATAACATCCGCATCGAAAAAATGCAGAATATACTTTCGTCGGTAAATATTTCTACAACCGAAATACCTAAGAAACAGGTTATTGATGTATATCAAAAATACATCAAAGTCGCATTGGGTGTAAATAATAAAGGTGAAGTTGTTGAACAGGATGCAGCTAAAATTTTTACCATCGAATTAGCAAATGAACTTAAAAAACCTGTTGAGCAACAAATACTCCCTGTTTACATTGCAGTGCTTGATGGTGGCGATTCAGCTAATATTGTTCCCTTGCGGGGTAAAGGACTTTGGGGGCCGGTTTGGGGTTATATGTCATTTAAAACTGATTTTAATACAATATTCGGAACTGCTTTTGATCATAAAGGCGAAACTCCCGGCTTAGGTGCTGAAATTAACCAGGATTGGTTTATGAAACCTTTTATTGGGAAGCAGATATTTGAAAGCGATGGTAAACTTGTCTCTATATCGGTTGTTAAAGGAGGTGCCAAACCTGATGATATTCACGGAGTTGATGCCATATCAGGTGGAACAATTACCAGTAAAGGTGTTGAGAAAATGATGCTTGACAACCTGACCAATTATGAAGCGTACTTTAAAAAACACATGACAAAATGAGCGAACAGAAAATAGCAAAAGAAAAGGAACCCATGTTCTCGGCTAAAGTTCTTAAGTTGCTTAAGAATCCTTTGAATCTTGAGAATCCAGTTACTGTGCAGGTTTTGGGTATATGCTCAGCTCTGGCGGTTACCGTACAGATGAAACCGGCTATTGTTATGGCACTTTCTGTAACAATTGTAACTGCTTTCGCCAGTTTGATCATTTCAGCACTTCGTAATACAATCCCATCGAGGATTCGTATTATTGTTCAACTTGCTGTAGTTGCCGCATTGGTAATAATTGTTGACCAGGTATTAAAGGCTTATGTATATGATGTAAGTAAGAAACTATCAGTTTTTGTCGGTTTAATCATTACCAACTGTATTCTGATGGGACGCCTCGAAGCCTATGCCATGGCTAATAAACCCTGGCCTTCGTTTGTGGATGGTATAGGAAATGGTATTGGATATGGATTGATACTGGTAATTGTAGCATTCTTCCGTGAATTCTTAGGATCAGGTAAATTTTACGGCATGTCAGTAATCCCTAAAGTGTTTTACGAATGGGGTTATATGGATAATGGTCTGATGATTCTGCCTCCGATGGCTCTGATTACTATCGGGGTCATTATTTGGGTGCAACGAAGCCGGACAAAGGAATTGCAGGAGAAATAGAGATTGGGGGTTTGGTTTCAGGGGTAATGGATGACCCGCAATTTACGATTTACGAATTACGATTTACGATTAACGATTAACGCAGAAAAACATATGGAAAATTTATTTAACCTCTTTGTACGAAGCATCTTCATCGACAATATGATTTTTGCATATTTCCTTGGAATGTGTTCGTACCTGGCAGTTTCCAAAACTGTTAAAACTTCAGTTGGGCTGGGCGCGGCTGTTATATTTGTACTGTTGGTCACTGCACCTGTCAACTGGCTTATTGATCATTATTTGCTCAGAGCCGGAGCAATGGCATGGATAAGTCCTGAACTTGCCGATCTCGACCTCAGTTACCTGAGTTTTATAATTTTCATAGCCGTTATTGCCGCCATTGTTCAACTTGTAGAAATGGTTGTCGAGAAATTCTCGCCATCACTTTACAATGCATTAGGAATATTTCTTCCTCTTATTGCAGTTAATTGTGCAATATTAGGTGTTGCTCTTTTCGTTCAGGAACGTGAATATACAACTATTAGCGAAGTTACAGTTTATGCTGTTGGTTCAGGAGTGGGTTGGTTTCTGGCTATTGCTACACTGGCAGCTATACGCGAAAAAATTACGTATTCAAATATCCCAAAACCATTGCGTGGATTGGGAATATCTTTTATTCTAACCGGACTCATGGCTATTGCTTTTATGAGTTTCATGGGAATTAAAATCTAAAGAATTGTACTTGTTATGATAACACCTACCTTATTATTTCTTGGCACTTTATCAGGCCCCTTGCTTGTAGGAACTTTTATATTCCTGCTGGTAACAATGGCACTTGTTGTAATGTTACTTGTCGCCAAAGCTAAACTTGCTCCTTCGGGACCTGTAACTATAAGTATTAACAACGAAAGAGAACTTGCTGCCAATGGCGGTTCCAGTTTATTGTCAACACTTTCGGATGCCAAATTATTCCTCCCTTCGGCTTGTGGTGGCGGAGGAACCTGCGGAATGTGCAAATGCCAGGTGCACGAAGGAGGCGGTTCAATACTGCCTACCGAAGTTGGTTTCTTTACCCGTAAACAAATCCTCGACGACTGGCGACTGGGATGCCAGGTGAAGGTCCGCGAAAATATGACCATCGAAATACCTAAAGAGGTTTTTGGTATTAAGAAATGGGAATGCGAAGTGGTTTCTAACAATAATGTGGCAACTTTTATAAAGGAATTTGTTGTAAAACTTCCTGAAGGTGAGGTGCTTGATTTCACCAGTGGAGGTTATATCCAGATTGATGTTCCTAAAATTGATGTTGATTTCCGTGCTATGGAAGTTGAGCAGGAATATCGCGAGGATTGGGATAAACTGAAAATGTGGGATCTCAAAATGAAGAATCC
>JAIFMH010000363.1 GCA_020048595.1 Bacteroidota bacterium
TACCGGTGCCGAAATGCTTGGCGACAGGCGCTTTAGTTTGATAAACAGCAATTTCAGGTCCTTCGTTATTGATGAATCAAAGCATGTATTCAACGACTTTTTCCAGAAAATCTCTACCGGCAGTGCAAAAGAATCCTGCAAAGTAATGCTCGGTTATAACAATTCCCCGGTAACTTATGTTTACATCGAAGGAATCGCAACCGGCGATGACCGTATGTGCCTCTTGTCAGCTGTTGATATTTCGGGTTTTAAAAAGTAGGATATAGGATATTCTGCATGGTGAATTATATTCGCAAGTTTCAATTTATTCGGGTTTGATGCATTTCTGCAAACGTAAATAGGGTTAAAATTTCTTCTTTTATTCAATCAGGTACGCATAAAAGGTTTACCTGCATTTCTTTATGCTGCCAACGAAAAATTAAAGTTTTTTAAAATATTAAGCTATCAATTCCGGATAATCATAATCCTCTTAAAGGATGTAAACTATACAACTCTTTCCTGCAATAGTTTAAAGCTTTCGCGGCATTGTATACCTGATTTTCTACATCTGAACACAATTGGTTTTGTGATCGAAAACCACATCATTTGTCACACCCGGCTCAGTATGCCTAAGATAAAGCTTAAGATGAGCCCAGGTTTATCGTTATGCAGATTGCTCATCAACAAATTCTATATAAGTGACGGACTCTGCGGTTTAAGGTGTGAATCATGTAACACTTCTCAAAAATTATGTAATACAAACTAAATTGCAATTTATCACTTTTGTGCTTTCATAATGTCTCACTTTTTAATCAATCAAACACGATGAAAGGGAATGAAAAATTAATTACTATCCTGAATTCGCTTCTTATAGAAAAACTTACTGCAATCAACCAGTTTATGGCTCATTCCGAGATGTGTGAAAATCTGGGCTATATTAAGCTTCAAATTGCAATTCAGAAACTGGCTTCGGATCAGATGCTCCTTGCCGAATGGATTATTGAAAGAATCAGTTATCTGGATGGTTCAACTACTTTATCAAAACTTAATTCGGTAATGATTGGTAAAACAGTTTCGGAACTGATGGAGAAAATCAGCAAACCGGAGTGGTTCCACATTCATCATAATGCAATTAAAATAGCTCAGGAAGTTGAGGATGATGCAACAGTTGATTTGCTCAGGCGAATACTTAAAATGGAAGAAACACATATTGATTGGGTTGATATTCAACGCGAACAGATAGATCAAAGAGGACTTGACCGCTATTTGCTCACACAAACCGAAAGCATTCTGAACTGATCAATGTGAAGTAAGGTTTCCTTTTTAATCTGAAGTGTTGTAATTATGCGCTTCTTCAAGAGGGGAAATGATTGCTTGCATTGTCAGATTAACTTTAATTATTTCAGATGTACGATTCTTTATAGCATTCACCAGTTTGTACGTGAATGAAATAAACCTTCCCAAAAGGCATAGTATAAAAAAGCATTTATCCGCATTTATCTGTGAAAGGTCATTTTTTTGATGTTCGATCAGTGACAGAAAATTTAGAACTACCGGCTCAGATGAAATTTTGAAATTCATCAATTAATCTGCCAATGAAACTGTGATACATCTTGTAAGCTAGTTTATTAGTTAAACATTAAGATCATTTTCAATGAGAAAACAAGTAGTAAGCATAAAGTCAATTGAACTAATAACTCATGATGTACTTAAAATCATAACGGAGAAACCGGATCATTTCAACTTTTCTCCAGGTCAGGCAACCGAAATATCAATTAATAAAACCGGCTGGAAGGCTGAAAAGCGCCCTTTCACTTTTACCAGTCTGCCCGAAAATGATTTCCTCGAATTTACCATCAAAACATATCCATCACACAAAGGTGTCACCAATAAATTGCTCGAACTAAAGGTAGACGACGAATTGATTCTACACGAAGTTTTTGGCGAAATCAGCTATAATGGTGAAGGCGTTTTTATAGCCGGAGGAGCTGGTGTTACTCCATTTATTTGCATTCTCAGGGATCTTAAAGCGAAGAATGAGGTTGGAAATAATAAACTGATTTTTGCCAATAACACGAAAGAAGATATTATACTTTCCCGCGAATTTCAGGATTTGCTCGGAGATAATTTTATCAATATTCTGGCGCATGATATCGTTGACGGCTATGCTCACGGATTTATCACCAACAGGTTTCTTGAACCGCACATTACAGAAATAGTTAGAAATGTGTATTTGTGCGGACCTCCACCAATGATGGATACTGTTGAGAAACTTCTGGAAAAGATGCATTCTGACAAGTTAATGATAATCAAAGAAGCATTCTGATCATATGAATTATCGTGAAAAACATTTATAGGCACTCCAAAATATTTTTGAACAAAGTGTAATGGTTTCAGTGCTTTACCCGCAAATTCTTTCACATTTATTGTTGCCGTGTTTGTTTTATTATTCCGGCTTCGATACAAGCCATTATCTCATCTTACTATTCGGAATAAATATGTTGGGAAGATCAGGAAAATGAAAATAAATCTTAATACACATACAATGAATACCATAGTGAAATTACCAATCCCTGCTAAAAAAGCCAGGGCCGAATATATTGAAGTTGAGCCCAATGTCTGTCTTCATGTTACGGATGGCGGCGAAGGCAGGCCAATAGTGCTTATTCCTGGCTGGCCTTTAAGTGATGAAATGTACGAATATCAGTACAACGACCTGATAAATAATAACTTTCGTGTAATCGGTATTACGTTGCGCGGATTTGGGAAATCAGATAAGCCTTACGGTAAATACGATTATGATGTTCATGCGCTGGATATCAAAATGGTTTTGAATATATTGAAAATTGAAGATGCCGTTTTAGGTGGTTTTTCAATGGGCGGAGCTATTGCGATCCGGGTTGCGGCAGGCGATTCAGGGGCCCGTATTTCAAAACTTGCCTTGTTTGGAGCGGCAGCACCAATCTGGACAAAACGGGATGATTTTCCTTATAATCTTCCCACGTCAGCTGTTGATGAACTTATAGAATTGAATCACACAGACCGGCCAAAGTTGTTATCAGATTTTGGCAAAATTTTCTCGGCAACCGAAACCTCATTAAACGAAGGTATCGCCAGCTGGCTGAACAGTATTAACATAAGTGCATCATCTTATGCTACAGCCCAATGTTTAATTGCTTTACGCGATACCGACCTGAGAAAAGACCTGGCAAAAATCAAAATTCCAACCCTTATTCTGCATGGCAAAAAGGACAAAATCTGTTCGTACGACCTGGCTGAACAAATGAAAGCCGGAATAGCTGGTTCACATCTTATTCCATTTGAAAAAAGCGGACATAGTTTGTTCCTGGAGGAAACAAAGAAGTTTAACACTGAATTAATCCGGTTTGCGACTAAATAGACCGGGCCACAAGGCTGGTATATGTTCATCCCTTTTATCTCAGGCTAAGTTCTATACCAAGACTGAGATAAAATCACGCATTTAAAAAAGACTAGGAGCCCAAGTCCCAAATCTCAACAACCATACCTACATCAAGCAGGACCTATTCTATATACCCTATTGGAACCTGGAATTTGGAACTTGCAACCTTGAACTTGGAACTTTGAACCTGGAACTTTGAACTTGAAATTTACTGATTGCGGCAATTTAACCCCTTTTCATGATAACCAGCTAAACCGGTATCTTCAATCATTTACTGATATAGTGATGTGTGAATGATGTAACTTTTTCAAAATGTTATGTAACACGCAGGTCCAGGGGTGGCTGTACTTTTATACCATAGAATCTAACTTATTAAATACAAATAATTATGAAACCTACAATAGGAATTCCCGACAATGACCTTAAAGAAGTTGCTACATTGTTAAATATACTCTTAGCTGACGAATATGTACTTTTTACCAAAACGCGTAATGCGCACTGGAATATTACCGGTTTAAGTTTTTATGAAATGCATAAGCTTTTTCAGTCCCAGTACGAAGCAATGGATATTATGATCGATGATATTGCTGAAAGAGTTCGTTCCTTAGGTCATTTTGCCTTAGGTTCACTGAAGGACTTTCTCACTGTAACAAATCTGAGTGAAGGAAAAGACGATTTCAGCAGTTCAGAGCAAATGATTCAGTCGTTGCTTAACGACCACGAAACTATCATCCGTATGATCCGCAACGACATCATTCCTATTTCCGATAAATACAAAGACCTGGGAACAGCGGATTTTGTTACCGGTTTAATGGAACAGCACGAGAAAATCAGCTGGATGCTCCGTTCGTCGGTCTATTATGTTGAAACGGAAACTGAATCCGGCAAAACAGCAATAAATTAACTGATATCTCAAAGTTTATAAAAATCCATACAAATGAAAACGATAAAATTGAATAAGATTCTGATCGCGCTGGATTACGATCCAACCGCCCAAAAAGTAGCCACAGCAGGCTTTTCGATGGCAAAAGCCATGAATGCAGAAGTTACATTGCTTCATGTAATAGCCGATCCTGTATATTATTCCTCAACAGCATATTCTCCAATCATGGGACTTATTGGTGAAATGGAAACCTTCCCAATGCAAATGGAAAATATCGAAGGAATTAAAGTAGTATCTCAGCATTTCCTTGATAAATTCAAACATCATTTTGGGGATGAAACTATGCAGACTGTAGTAGGAGAAGGTGATTTTGCGGATACTATTCTAAAGACTGCTAAAAGTGTTAAGGCGGATGTTATTGTTATGGGTTCGCACAGCAGAAAATGGCTGGATAATATACTTATGGGCAGTGTTACTAAGGAAGTTTTAAAACAGACTTCCGTTCCGCTTTTCATTATTCCAACTAAAAAGCAGGGTTAATCTGATCCCGGAAAGCTATACCTGGCAGTTTATTATAAATTGTCAGGCTTAAGTGTTTAAGTACAATTCATTATTAAAAATAAAGTTACGGATATGAATGAAAACCACGAAAACAGAGAATTGCCTGTAAAACAGCCGGCTCTGCTGATGAAAAATAATCTCCCGGGTTATCCAGCTTATCCGGTAAAAGATGATATCTACAATAAATTCCAGGAAGAAAAAAATCTGAATCCTGAGGATGTTTCCAAAGAAAAGGCGATAAATGATATCGAAGGATTAGAAAATGAAAAGTCAGGCGATGAAATTGATTCCGGCAGCGACCTGGATATTCCCGGTTCCGAACTGGACGATAAAATGGAAGATATTGGAAGTGAAGATGAAGAAAATAACTATTACAGTTTAGGCGGTGATGATCATAATGACCTGGAAGAGGATAAGGGCGAATAAATGGTTAAATCAAGGTTAAAACAACAACGAATATGAAATCGACAAAATCAATAAAAGTTCTGATCGCGCTGGATTATGATAAAACGGCGCTTAAAGTCGCTGAAACTGGATATGCCCTGGCAAAAAGACTGGATGCTGAAATTACATTGCTTCATGTTATGTCGGATCCGGTATACTATGCTTCAACTGAATATGCGCCGATTATGGGTCTTACCGATTCTATGGGTGTTGATCCGCTGCAGTTTGATAGTGACGACCGGCTTAAAAGAGTATCCCAGCATTTCCTGGAGAAAATCAAACACCATCTGGGCGATGAATCTATCATAACCGACCTGGAAGAAGGCGATTTTGCTGATACTATTTTAATGAAAGCAAAAGGATCGCACACAGATATTTTAGTCATGGGTTCTCA
>JAIFMH010000239.1 GCA_020048595.1 Bacteroidota bacterium
GATATTCGTTAATGTATTTAACTGCAAACATGGTGAAGTTTTTAGGAGCGATATTCCACTGTGATGCTATGCGTGGATCGGCAGATGGATTTGGAGAACTTCCTACCAGAATGGAATCAACATCATTTGAACCTTTCAGTTTAAGTGGAACCACATAGGTGTTTTTGATTGCCAGGGGATCAGCAAAAAATGCATCAGTTAACTGAACTTCAACTCCACCATTCATTTTGCCTTTGGGAATTACAATTTTGTTCGGAGAACTTAACGTGTAATAATTACTTGGCAAGGCTTTTAGCTGATCGCCTCCACTTGTAAAGAGCATATTATTACAGAGTGAGTTATCCACTTCAAATTCAAATTCCCGATCTTTTTCGTTCTCGTAAACTCCACCCATAGCTACCGAAACAACAAATTTATGTGCATTGTCGTTAGCATTGTCATAAATATAATCGCCCAGAACCAAGGTTCTTACCGGAAACTGATAAGGGAAAAAACCGGAAGTATAATCAAAATCAGGATGATCGATATTGAAATTTTCACAGGAGATCAACCCAATTGCCAGTGTAAGTATTAAAATTATTTTTTTCATGTCTTCGTTTTTTACGTGGATAAAAATTATTTCCAACCTTTATTCTGAACCAGATTGAACTTTAAAATTTCTCTGTCAGGGATAGGACCATAATGCATATATTCATTCTGATATGCGCGTTCTTCAACAGTGAAATAGGTATAGGTAGAGCCATCAATTTTAACTCCTTTAGCCGGAATAGTTAAATCTTCCTTCCAACGGCGCAAATCCCAGAAACGGTGACCTTCAAAGCAAAGCTCAAGTCTTCTTTCATTACGAATCAAACTTCTTAGATCTTCTTTAGAGCTTATAGAAGCCAGATAATTATCGGGTTGAGCAATACCTGCTCGTTTACGAATGGCTGCAATGACCTCTTTAGCAGAATAAGCATTGGTTCCTTTTCCATCAGGTCCCCAGGCTTCGTTGGCAGCTTCTGCGTAATTTAAAAATAATTCGGTATTTCGGATGTGAGTTTGAAAATGCTGCTGATCTGAAGCAGAAGCCGGGTTGGCATTTACCTCTTCTCTCAACAGTTTTTTCAGGTAATATCCTGTTCTGGTCGATGTTTGAATTGCATCAACAGCATTATCGCCGCCACCAACACCTGTATTAATAACTGTATTTTTCAGCTTACTGCCGTTTACAACAATGTATAATGATAATCGGGGGTCTCTTCCTGCATAAGGATTTGCCGGATCATATTTTGAGTTTACCAGGTCGGTAATCGGATAACCATTGGCCATTGGGAATGCGTCAACCAGATTTTGAGTTGGATTTACTCTGCCACTTCCGTAGAGTGAAGGTGGAAAATTTGCCACCTCACGTGCTCTGTCGGAATAGATAGGTCTTCTCCATAAAATCTCTTTGACATCTTTCTTATCACCGCTGGTCAGGTTTGCATCATCAACCTGGGCTTTTAGATAAAAAATATGACCTTTGGCATCTAATCCGGTAATACCTCCCAAATCAGTTAACAATTCCGCAGAATAATTTGCTGCGTTCTGCCACAAATCCTGGTCGTTGGCTGTATTAAAAGCAGGACTCGCCGCCAATAGTGCAAGACGCGACCGGATAGCTTTTGTAATACGTCCACTCACCCTTTGCCGCGAAAAATCGCCGCACACGGTATTGTAGTTATTAATGTCTGTTACTTCCGGAAATCCGTCAGGCAGTGCAGTCAAAGCAGCCAGATTGCCATAATCCATAGGCAGATATTTTAGCGCTTCGGTTAAGTCAGCATAAGCGCTATTGACCGATTCAGCAAAAGTTGCTCTGGGCTTGGAGAAGTCTTCCTGAGTTTCCAGAAATTCATTGTAAATAGGAGTGCCTAATAACTCACCATTTGGGCCAAATCCACCATGATTGCGCAAAAGGTAATATTTAAACATTCCTCTCAATGCATAGGATTCTCCTTTTAGTCGCCTGATAAACAGATCGTTCTGCTCTTTGTTATTCCATTTCCATGTAATACTGTCAACAATACCCAGAAACTGGTTGATGTATAAAATCGCTCTGTTGCTGTTGTCCCAAAGGTTTTGGGGGTCATAAAGAGCAGACCATTCGCCCTTAGCAATTCTCGAAAAAGAATTAAGCTTGTCGTTGGAAACTGCATCATCTGTTGCCACTTCATCCCAACGGTAATCGTTGGTTGGAATGTAGGTAAATGCCCTGATCAATAGCCCTTCGGCAAAGGCAGGTTCATCATAAACCCTGTCGAAAGTACTGTGGTTATCGTCTTTTGGATCCAGCAATTCACAAGCAGTGAATAGGAAGATTGAAACCAACAGCAATGAAAATATTTTATATAATCTCATAATTTTATTTTTTAAAGTTAATTAAAAATTAGCTTTAATACCTAATGAAAAGGTACGGTAATAAGGCTCACTGCCAACCCGAAGATCTCTGATTTCTTTGTTCTTGGCGAATTGAAAAACATCCGAAGCATCAATAAAGATGTCTAAGTTTTTCATTAGTAATGCCTTGGTTACAGATTCAGTCATGTTCCATGTCAATTGAATTTTACGAATCTGAAAGTAATCGTTGTTGTACAGCCAATAGGTCGATCTACGGTTGTTGTTGTTGTTGGCCTGAGAACTTAACCTTGGATAGGTGGCCACAGAACTTGTCTCTGGAGTCCAGGCACCAAGAACCATTTCAGAATATTTATCATTCGCATCAATCCAGTAATAAGAACTTTCCATAAATGTGTCAGCACCACTTCTGCCTTCACCCAAAACGAATAAGGTCAGATTTTTATAGGCTAATTTAAGCTGTAAGCCACCAGAGAAAGGTGTTTGATAACGACGAATATAAACCTCATCGTTGGCATCAACAATACCGTCACCGTTTTGGTCTTTGTATTTAATATCGCCAGGTTTTACGGTTCCGAAAGATTGAATAGGGCTGTTGTTAATCTCTGCCTGATCCTGAAAGAGTCCTAAAGCTTCCAGTCCAAATGTTGCATCAGCCGGGCGTCCCTGGCGGTATTGATAATCGTTGTTATAAACTTCATCCACTTTGGTTCGTTCCGAAGTTACATAAAGCATATTTGCGCCAAGATAGAATGACCAGTCTCCAACCGATTTGTTAAAATTCAGACCAAATTCAAGTCCCTGATATTTCTCTGAACCAAAATTCTCATAGGGAATATAATCAGTATAAAAACTTGGATAGGTGGTGCTTGGACGAACAATTAAATCGTTATAAACGTCGTAAAACAGGTTGATTTCGGCACCCAGCATTTTTTTGAAAAACAGCCCTTCGATACCCAGGTTGAGCTCGTTGCGTTTAGCAAAACCTAAATTTGGATTGTCTCCCCAACTTGAAGCAACACCTCCACGGCTTCTTAAACTCTCGTTCCAGGCATAACTGCCCGAACCAGCGTAACGGTTGTCGTAATAGTAGAAACCACCGATTGGAATGTCTGAATTTAAAGTACCTGCAGATACTCTTAGTTTCAGTAAATCAACATTGCTGGATGACGACATAAAATCTTCGGCATTAATCATCCAGGCCAAGCCCACTGTTGGCGAAAATCCTCCTTTGTTACCTTCGGGCAACTTGACCGAATTAATGTAAGCGCCGCTGAAATCGACCATGTATTTTTTGTCGAAAGTATAAGCTAACTGGAGTCCGGCATGAGCATGTCTTCCTCCCTGGAAATCGCCCTGCTCTTTTAAGCTGCTGCCATAACCAAGTAATGATCCGGTGATGTGATGTACATCGGAGAATGTGCGGTCGTAACTCAACAGACCGTAAAAACCAAATCGTCTGTTAAAGGTCGTCCCACCAACAACCTGAGTTCCAGGGCGGGCATCTTTACCTCGTTGTACTAAATTGATTATTTTATCTTCAGCAGCATCCCAAACAGGCTCATAGGTTGAATATTCGTTGGCAACAGTTTGAGAGTATCGTGTAAAATAGTCGAAACTAATGTTGGTGTGGAACGATAAACCTTCGGTTAGTTTTGCGAGATCAAAATCGACCCGGTTGTTGAACGAAAATTTACGTGCAATTGTTTCTACAACACCGGCAGCATAACTATCGGCAATTGGATTGGTTAGAAAGCTGGTATTACCGCCAAGCAGATATTGACCATCAACATCATTTTTTCTGCCTGTTAATAAAGGATTGGCTGGATCAATCAAGTCAAACGGCAGCAATGGTGTATATTCATAAGGCCGTGTTGTTGATGCAGCAGTCCAGAAGCTACCCCGCTGACTTCTGTTGTTGGCAAAAATAGAAGAACCATCAATCGATGTTTTTATCCAGTTGTTAATCTTTAAATCAACATTTCCGCGGACATTAAAAACATTGTTCCTTGCGTTGGCCGCTTCACCGAAATCGAGAATTCCGCCAGCTGAATACCAGCCTACATTGGAGTAATATTTGGCAACATCGTTACCCCCGGAAAATTCACCTGCCAAATCGAAATAGCTTTTAAACGATTTCATATACTCTTCAGAATAATAGTCGTTACTAGGGTAGCGGTATTTATTTCCTGAACGATAATTTTCAATGGTAGCTGCCGGAAATTGTTCAGCCAGACCATCGTTTAAGCGAGCCTGGTTAAAGTAGGTCATATAATCGGCCGAATTCAAATAGTTAGGCAGGGCTCTTGGGGTCGAAACACCATAATTGAAAGTTAAATCAGATTTCTTCTTAAATGCTTCGCCACGCTTGGTGGTTATTAAAATAACCCCGTTAACAGCAGCACTTCCGTACAAAACGGCAGCATTCACATCTTTAAGTACTGTAATACTTTCGATTTCAGTTAGGCGCAGTGATTCAATGTCGCGTGGTAAACCATCAACAATAAACAAGGCATTTCCTGAGTTTAAGCCACTTCCGGTAATATCGGCAACATTAATTCCGATACCAAGTCCACGAATGTTGTTACTGCCTAACATTCCTAATGTCCGGCCAGTTAGAACATCGTCGGCCCAACCAGAATTATCATAAGTATTAACATCGGTTGTCTTTATCGAACTAACAGTTCCAACTACATCTCCGGCAAACGATTTGCGAAATGCGAGTTCAACTTTTGGTTCATTCCCGTATAAAAATTTAGTTTTTTTCAGGGCAACCTTGGTCATATTGTTTACTTCATCAATGGTGAGCAGGATAGTTTCAAATCCTTTTGCTTCAAGTATGACTTTTGAATCGGCTTCGATTGAAATAGTAAACCTCCCCTGAGCATCGGTTTTTGCATAACCACTGCCACCAAATACTGCCACATTTTCTAAAGGATTCCCTTCTTCGTCATTTACAACTGACTCGACGGTTATCAGCTTTTCCTTTTGAGCCCAAACATTATTTGGAACAAATAATAGTACTATACTCAGAAAAGCCAATATTATATAATATTTTATCTTCATTTCTTAAAGTTTTTAATTTATAATTAGAAGCTTACCAGCCTGGATTTTGTGGAAAACCCTCGTATAGTTTGGTGAATTTAACTTGTATAGGTAGCCAGTTGTGTTTCTTTTCGGCTACTCTCTTTACAATTAACCTTTCAGAAATGTTGATTGGTTTCCCGTTGGTTCCTCTGGCAAAATCAATCGCAGTTTTGTTTAAATAGCGAGGATC
>JAIFMH010000222.1 GCA_020048595.1 Bacteroidota bacterium
CAATCAGGGCGTTTTCTATATCCGGGCCGAATACCCGCTGGCGGTAAAACGAATTAATGAAGCATTATTAATTTGTAAAGAAAATGGCTTGATTGGAACTTCTGTGTTAAACAGCAGTTTTTCTTTTAATATCAAGGTTTTTGAAGGAGCAGGCGCTTTTGTCTGTGGCGAAGAAACCGCCCTCATCGCTTCCATCGAAGGTGAACGCGGAATTCCGAGGATGCGTCCGCCCTACCCTGCCATTAAAGGACTTTGGGGAAAACCAACACTTGTTAACAATACGGAAACATTCTCATTGGTTTCCTGGATTTTCCGCCATGGGTCTGAAGCTTTTGCCAACATAGGAACCGAAGGAAGCAAAGGCACCAAAGTTTTTGCCCTTGCCGGGAAAGTAAACCGTGGCGGACTGATTGAAGTTCCGATGGGGATTACATTAAGGCAAATTGTAGAAGAAATCGGCGGCGGCATTGCCAACGACCGGAAATTCAAAGCGGTTCAAATCGGCGGCCCTTCCGGCGGCTGCATTCCTGCTCAAATGTATGATCTGCCGATTGATTTTGAGGAATTAGCAAAAGTAGGTGCCATGATGGGTTCCGGCGGTTTGATTGTGTTGGATGATACCGATTGCATGGTTGATATCGCTCATTATTTTCTTTCTTTCACCCAGGATCAGTCGTGTGGAAGATGTACTTTCTGCCGAATCGGCACAACCCGTATGCTTGAATTGTTGGATAAAATCCGAAGCGGAAAAGGAAAACCCGAAGATATTACCCATCTTGAAAAACTAGCCGAAAGCACAAAACAAGGAAGTTTATGTGGCTTAGGAAAAACAGCGCCAAACCCTGTGCTTTCTACCTTGAAATATTTCAGGGAAGAATACAAAGCCCATATAAACGGGCATTGCCCATCAGGAAAATGCCTGCCGCTTATCACCTACAAAATTACGGATGACTGCATCGGTTGCACCAAATGTGCCCAGCGCTGCCCTTCGGATGCTATCGAATTCAAACCTTATGAAATCCATACCATCAATATAGAAAAATGTATTAAATGTGATATCTGCAGGCAGGTTTGCCCGGTGGATGCGGTGGAGGTTGTGTGACGAAGTGATGTTGAATGTGCAATGTCGGATGTGGGATGTAGTATTGGGGAAAAAGTTTGTTTAAAAAGAATTTAGCGAAGAAAAATTAATAAATGTCTCTGTAACATGCTTCCGACTCCCGGCTCCGGTCTTCTGACCAAATAAATATTAACATAAAGTGCGATTAACTTCCCAAATGATAAAACTAACTATAGATAACATAGCTGTTGAAGTACCCGAAAACACCACGGTTCTTCAGGCTGCTGCTCAATTGGGCATCGAAATTCCGACTATGTGTTATCTCGAAGGGCATTCCTGCCATCCGTCGTGCATGATTTGTATGGTGAAGGACGCCGACCGGGGAAATTTCTTCACTTCCTGCGCCATGCCGGTAGTTGAAGGAATGAATATTATTGCCACTTCTGACGAGGTTTCGGATATCCGCCGCGAAGCACTTGAACTTTTACTCAGTGATCATGTGGGTGATTGCGAAGCTCCCTGCACATTAACTTGCCCGGCAGGAATGGATATCCCGCTGATGAACCGTCTTATTGCCAATGGTGAATTCGAAAAATCATTGGGAATTGTCCGTGAGGAAATTGCATTGCCACTAATCCTGGGTTATATCTGTCCCGCTCCCTGCGAAAAAGCCTGCCGCCGTAAACCTATTGATGGCGCGGTTTCCATTTGTTTACTCAAACGTTTTACTGCTCAGGATGCTGATAGAAGAAATCAAAATCTGAAACCGGAAATTAATAAAACCGGAAAGAATATTGCCGTTATCGGAACCGGACCTGCTGGTCTGTCAGCGGCTTTCTATTTGTTGCGGGCAGGACATGATTGCACGCTTTTTGATAAAAATGAGCAAGCAGGTGGTGCCATGCGTTACAATATTGATGAAGAAAAACTTCCCCGCGAAATGCTTGATGCCGAAATAGATGGTATCCGTAGTATGGGCGCAGTTTTCCAACTCAATCAGGCAATTACTCCTGATTTTTTTGAAACGGAAATCATACCCAAATTCGATGCCGTGATCCTGGCAACAGGAAACAGAAACAACCAACCTGTTGAAGATTTTGGCTTAAGTGGTGAATCTGAACAGGAAATTGCCGATAAAAAGACGTTTAAAACGCATCGCCCCGGCGTATTCGCAAGTGGAAATATGCTTCGCGAACATGAGATGGCTGTGCGCGCTTCAGCTCAGGGAAGAATTGCTGCTGCTGAGGTTGGTATCTATCTCAATACGCAAGCGCCTGTTAAGAAAATCCATTTCAATTCAGCTTTCGGTCATCTTACACACACTGAGAATAGCCAATATCTGAAAGAAAGTTATCTCGGTTTTCCTATTGAACCGGAAGGAGGTTTTATTGCTGGTTTTAACGAAGAACAAGCCATTGCCGAAGCCAAACGCTGTCTGCATTGTGATTGCCGCAAACCGGTTTCCTGCAAACTGCGTATTTATTCCGATCAATACGGTGCAAACCGCAGAAGGCATCTGGGTCCGGAACGTAAACCTTTAACAAAATCCATCCATCACGACCTTATTGTTTATGAACCCGAAAAATGCATCCGATGCGGATTGTGCGTCGAAATCAGTGGGAAAGAAGAATCTCTCGGGCTTACTTATATTGGCCGGGGATTTGATGTACGGATAAGCGTTCCGTTTAATGAAACCATAGCGGACGCATTGAAAAAAACAGCAGCTGCCTGTGTAAATGCCTGTCCGACAGGCGCAATGGCGTTTAAAAATCAGGAAGAACGACTGTTGTAAAGACGCGATGCTCGCGTCTCTCTCGGTATAGACGAAACGCTTGCGTCTAGGTGTAAAGACGCGATGCCTCGCGTCTCTCTCGGCAAAGACGCGAGGCTCGCGTCTCTGGATATAACAAAAATCTACCCGGTTTAGGAGACGCAAGGCATTGCGTCTCTACCGGGATAAAACAAAAAACAAAAAAATGAATCCTCTCCTCCTCATATCCTTACTTTACCTTACAACATCATTAACAGCCGCTGCCCAGGTTGCCGGCAGCGAAAACTGGCCTTCCTTCCGGGGAAATACGCAATTAACCGGTGTTTCACCGGCTAAAATCTCACCTCCGCTTAAACTTTTATGGTCGTTCAAAACCGACGATGCTATAAAATCTTCCCCGGTTATTTTCAACAACACCATTTTTGTGGGTTCTGATGATGGATTTCTATATGCTTTAACCTCCACAGGCACATTGAAATGGAAATTCAACGCGGGTTCATCCATCGAAGCACCGCCGCTGATAATTGATAATGTTGTTTTTGTCGGTTCTCTCGAAGGTGTTCTTTTTGCTGTTGATGCAACTACCGGAAAACAGAAATGGAAATATACAACCGAAGGACAAATATCCGGTTCCTGTAACTGGGTTTATGGGCCGGATGGAAAACAGAAACGAATCTTTTTCGGGAGTTACGATTATTTCTTTTATTGCCTGGATGCTGCCAATGGCAAACTTTTGTGGAAGTACGAATCGGGAAATTACATTAACGGGGCGGCTTCCGTTTATGGTAAAAATGCAGTGTTTGGTGGTTGCGATGGAATCCTTCATAAGGTGAATACCGATAACGGAAAAGCTTCAGGCAATATTGATTTAGGAACTTACATTCCGGCATCGGCAGCGATCACTGGCGATCTGGCGTTTTTCGGTAATTACGACGGCGTTTTTTATTGTATGGATCTAAAACTCAAAAAAGTTAAATGGAAAACCGAAGGCGGCGGACCGTTCCTTGCTTCGCCTGCCATTTCAGGAAACCGCGTAATCACCGGCTCTCAAAACAAAACAGTTTATTGTTATGATATCCGGAACGGCAAATTACTCTGGAGTTTCAAAGCGTTAAACAAAGTAGATGCTTCGCCCGTTATCACAGGTAATTCAGTTATAATTGCATCATCCGACGGAAGATTACGGTTTCTTGATATCTCAAAAGGAATAGAAACCTGGAAATACGAAGTTGGCAGTGCTATCATTGGAACGCCGGCTGTGACATCAAAAATGATAGTGGTTGGTGCCGTAGATGGGAAAATTTATGCATTCGGAAAATAAGATTAACTGCAATGACGCAAAGGATAAGCAGAGAATATATAATAACAAATAAAGCTAATGCCACATAGGATTTTCTTTGCGTTAAACTTTGCGCCTTTGCGGTAAAAAAAACATAAAAATGAAAATAGTCCATATTGTCCCCGGTTTCGGAGGAACTTTTTACTGCGGTAACTGCCTGCGCGACAGCGGCGTTGTTGCTTCCCTAAAAAAAGCAGGCCACGATGCCATTACACTGCCAATGTACCTTCCGCTAACTATGGATGGAAAAGAATCCGGCGACGGAATCCCTGTTTTTTATGGAGCCGTAAATATTTTCCTTAAACAATACCCGGTTTTCAGGCATATGCCTAAGTGGTTCGAAAAACTTATGGATTCCCAGCCTGTATTGAAATTTGCAGCCAAAAAATCTGGTTCAACGCGCGCTTCAGGACTTGAAGATCTTACCGAATCCATGCTTCTGGGAGCCGAAGGCCACCAAAGTGAAGAGCTTCAGCAATTGGTTGACTTTTTGAAATACCACGAAAAACCAGATGTTGTTCACGTTTCGAATGCGTTGTTGCTGGGTATGGCAAAAAAAGTCCGTGACGAAGTGAAAGTTCCAGTAATTTGTTCACTTCAGGACGAAGATGTTTGGGTGGATGCCATGCACGAAAATCAGCGCGAAAAAATGTGGCAGTTGCTGGCAGAAAAAGGTAAAGATGTGGATGCGTTTATTGCCGTCAGCGATTTTTTTGCTGGTGTGATGCAGAAAAAAATGAATATTCCTGATGAAAAACTTCATGTGCTGCATGTTGGGGTTCGTCCCGATGCATATGTGTATTCAAAACCGGCGAGTAATCCGCAGGCAATCGGCTATGTGTCGCGCATGTGCGAAGAAAATGGTTTCGAAGTGCTCGTAGATGCGTTTATTCTTCTGAAAAAAAATCCGGCTTTCAGCAAAGTAAAATTGAAGGCTACCGGTGGTCAGACAGGCGATGATAAAGAGTTTATTCACAAGCAGATCAGTAAGTTAAAAAAGAATAATATTGAATTGGATTTTGAAATAACACACGATTTTACTCTTTCATCTTTACAGGAGTTCTTTAAAACAACAACAGTTTTATCGGTTCCTGTATTGAATGGTGAAGCATTCGGGCTTTACCAGCTCGAAGCATTGGCTTCCGGAGTTCCATTGGTTCAGCCTGAACTTGGCGCGTTTCCTGAAATAGTAAATGCAACCGGCGGCGGAGTAATCTACAAACCCAACACTGCCGTTGCTCTGGCTGAAAAACTTGCTGAAGTACTTTCGAATCCGGCACAACTGGAAATTATGAGCCTTGCTGGTCGGAAAGCGATTGAAGAAAAATTCGACTGTGGTAAACTAAGTGCAAAGATGGTGGATATTTACAAAACTCTCATTTAAAAGAATTTTTCTTCCGCACAGACTGTACAATTTTATCAATTTTAACTAACAACTTTACAGGTTGTAATTAATCTATGTATTAGTTCGGCTTTGCTTATTACAAATCTATGACAATATTGGCTTATTTACGTTGAATAAGTTCCAATAAACAAACCGCCCCGGATTTCTCCGGAGCGATCTGATGGTTATAAACCTGGTTTTGGTTGGTTGGTTGATTGTTTCTAACTGTTATAAGCACTTTCTCCGTGTTCGTAAATATCAAGACCTTCTTCTTCGATTCGTTTTTCAACACGTAAGCCATTTAAATATTTGAGGCCGAGGAATAGTATTGCTGAAGCTCCGATTGCCCATGCTGCAATTGATACAACACCTATTGCCTGGCTTTTAAGCAACGTGAAACCGTGACCGTAAAATACGCCCTGGCTGGTTGAAAAGAATCCGACCATCAGGGTACCAAAAGCACCGCATATTCCGTGTACAGATATCGCACCGACCGGATCATCAATTTTAACAATGCGGTCGAAAAATTCTACTGCCAGAACGACTAATACTCCGGCTAATATTCCGACTATTAATGCTCCCCCGGGAGAAAAAGCGTCGCAACCCGCTGTAACAGCTACCAATCCGGCAAGAGCACCGTTCAAGGTCATACTCAGAGTTGGCTTTTTATACTTAAGCCAGATAAATATCATGGTTGCCAAAGCTCCGCCAGCAGCTGCAATGTTTGTGGTTACAAAAATCAATGAAATTGCTGTGGCATTAGCCACTCCTGCAGCAGCTAGTTGCGATCCTGGATTAAATCCAAACCAACCGATCCAAAGCACGAACACACCGAGCGTTGCCAGCGTAAGACTATGACCAGGAATAGCTTTAACTTCCCCGTTTTTACCATATTTACCAATTCGGGGACCTAAAATTAGAGCTCCTACAAATGCTGCTGAACCTCCTACCATATGAACTACTGATGATCCTGCAAAATCGTGGAAAGGAGTAGATAATTGGCTTAACCATCCGCCACCCCATGCCCAATGGCCGGATATAGGATAGATAACCAAAGAAATTACAGCACTGTAAATAAGATATGCATTAAATTTTGTTCGTTCAGCCATTGCACCAGAAACAATTGTTGCTGCAGTTGCTGCAAATACAGTCTGAAAAATCAGAAACGCAAAGTCCGGCATATCTGTCCTGTAGGTTCCTGTACTGAAAAAATCGAAAGAACCAATAAATCCATTATTGGTGCCAAACATTAATCCAAATCCTATAAACCAGAAAGCAATTGTACCGATAACAAAGTCCATCAGGTTTTTAAAGAGAATATTCGTAGTGTTTTTGGAGCGGGTGAACCCTGCCTCAACAAGTGCAAACCCTGCCTGCATAAAAAATACAAGTGCTGCGGCTATTAATACCCATACTGTGTTGAGTGAAAAAGCATAATCAACCAATGCAGTTTCCAACGATCCTATTTTTTCGGCCATCGCAAGCGTATCGGCCATGAGTAAAGAATATGTCATGATTTTAGTTTTAGATTAATAATTACTCTCCTCCAGGATTGTATAGTGACTTATCGCCTTCTTCACCAGTGCGAATCCGGTATGAATCTTCGATATCCGAAACAAAGATTTTTCCATCCCCTATTTCTCCGGTTTTGGCTGACTCCATTATAGCATCAATGGTTGGCTTAAGAAATTTATCACGGCAGTAGATTGAAATCAGTATACGCTCAATCGTACTGGTGTCATATGCAACACCACGATAAATACGCCCCTCATGAGCATTCCCTTTTCCTCTGACATCCCAGAAGGTGAAGAATTCGATGCCGGCTTTATGCAAAGCTTCCTTAACATCATCGAATTTTGTCTTACGAATGATTGCTTCTATTTTTTTCATGTGTTTTGGGTATTAAGTATTAATTCCTATTTAACAGTTTGCGTTAACAAGGTTAAAAGCTTATTCCGATAACAAGATTTAATTGCTCTTTATCCGGATTTACTGATAGTGCGCCTGATACCGGTAACGAAAAACTATCAGTGATCTTTAATTCTTTGCTGGCTTTAAGTCCTATGTTGCATACAGCGAAAACATCGTCGCCATTATCTTCATACGTAGTATGCCATCCATTGCCGGCACCGGCAAAAACACCAAAGTTTTTAAATGCGTAGGCAGCTTCAAAATACATATCGCCACCGCCGGGTTTGTTGGCAGGTCCACCATTTGATGCATCATTAATAATGTAATTACCCGATAAGGTCAGATTCTTTATCGTATAAGCCGCATTGATTTCAAAAGCATGACTTGAAGTATCCCCCTGGAACTGGAAATATGGGGTGCTCTGATAGAAATAATCAGTTACACCTAAAGTTAATCCAAAGCCAAAAGTGTAAGATGTATAGAGATCCAATTCGGCAACATCGGTATCAAAATGAAAACTGGTTGAGCCCCAGGCTCCCAGCGTAAATCCTCCCGTTGAAAATTTCATCCAAGGTTGAATGTTCGGGCCGGTTCCAACTTTTGAACCACGCCATACATAAGAACTAACTACATCCGCTCCTAACGAAAACGGTGATTTTTTTTCCTCTTCCTGGGCATATATAGATACTGAGATTAATACCGTCATTAGAAGAACAAACATTTTTTTTGTACGTAGTGCTGTTTTCATAATCATCAATTTTATGGGTTAGTAGAACAATTAATTATTTTGCAAAAATACTATTTATTTCGATACACCCCCATTTTTTTTATTATCTATTCTATTTTATATCTTTTTTAAATAACATACCCCCATTTTTTTATATGCATTTATGTTTTTTATGCATTTTATTTTGTATTACCCCCTATTATTAAAATAGTGTAATTATAAAAACAATTTCAGTTTTCGGCACATAAAAGTGTATTATATATTACAACCCCCGAAAAAATTACTATCGGTTTTCTGGCACAACTAATGGTCAGTTTTTATGTTTCGTTCGTAATGTTTAAATTTAATAGCCTGTTTCTTAAGCTAAATCGTATGATTTTATCAGCCGTTACTACTTTTCGAGATAAAATCCTAAATTTACACGATCATTAACATACATGTTTATGCTAGCCGAACTTCAGCACATTACCAAATATTACGGACAACCTGGCTCATCCATCTGCAACCATGTTTTAAAAGATATTTCGTTTCAGATTGCAAATAATGAACGAATTGCAATTGTTGGCCCATCTGGATCTGGTAAAAGCACTTTACTCAACATCCTTGGTACGCTCGACAAGCCTTCAGCAGGGAAAGTAGTGTTGGATGGAAATGCTGTTGACCAAATGCAAGAAGTCCAACTGGCCGAAATCCGGAATACTTTCCTGGGTTTTGTTTTTCAGTTGCATCATTTGCTACCGCAGCTCACGCTTCTCGAAAATGTAATGCTTCCGTTATTACCAAGAAACGATCATCAATACAAGGTTTCAGCCAATGAACGTGCGTTAAAATTGATTGACAGGGTTGGATTATCTAATCGCTTACATCAGTACCCTTCGCAGCTTTCAGTAGGTGAATGCCAGCGAACCGCCGTAGTGCGGGCACTTATTAATAAACCACGATTATTGCTTGCCGACGAACCAACCGGATCGCTTGATGCAGCCAACGCCGATCAACTCTCAAATTTGTTAGCGGAGCTTAATCGAGAACAAAATGTCGCAATGATAATTGCTACTCATTCAATGGAATTGGCTAAAAAAATGGATAAGATATACCAGCTCCGGGAAGGGAGATTAGTAATAAGTTAATAGAAAATGGAAAAAAGTTAATGGGTTTTGACTTCGTCTGGATTTTTGACATTAAAATCACAAAATGAGTTGTGAAAAAGTAATTGCTGAAACCCTCCCCCTTTGATTTTTACATTTTGACTTTTTTTTCAAAAACCTTTGAATCCCAATCCACTTGAACCCTTTATGTCAATTTTCTCCCTGATTCTCCGAAACCTGCATTATTACCGCAAACCATACCTTTCAATACTGGCTGGCACGGTTATCAGCACAGCTGTTCTTACCGGAGCCTTGGTAGTTGGCGATTCAGTGCGTTATAGCCTCATTCAGCTTACAGATATACGACTTGGAAAAACCAGGTTTGTAATTGAGTCGGGCGATCGTTTTTTCAGGCAACAACTTGCCGGCGAACTAACTTTGCATACTAAAAACCTGGTTGCTCCCGTGCTACAGCTCGAGGGAATTGCTGTTAATACAGATAAGAATACCCAGTTGAACCGTGTCGGGATACTTGGCGTTGATGATAATTTCATAAAATTGTGGGATACTCAAACTCAACTTCCTGGTGAAGACGAAGCTATTTTGAGCCGGAATACAGCCGAAAAGTTAAATCTGAAAACCGGAGACGAATTTATTCTGAAAATTCGCAAACTCGCGAAGGCTTCCTCAAATGCTCCTTTTGTGTCAGAAACAGAACCCCTGGTTATTTTTCGTTTGAAAGTATCTGCTATTGCTGATGATCAGCAGATGGGGCGATTCAGTTTGAAAAGCAACCAATCAGCTCCTTATAACATATACATATCCCTGGCAGCTATGTGCCAAAAGCTTGAGCTGACAGGAAACGCCAATTTATTACTTATAACAGATACAAAAAGTGAAGACCTTACAATTCCGATTCTGGATTCCCTGCTTCAACTCACGTGGCAAATTGAAGATGCAGGACTTGAATTCAGGAAATTAACCGAAACCGGTAGCTTTGAAATCCGCTCCGGCCGTATATTTATTGATGATACCATTTCGCAGGCAATAAAAACAAGCATTACCACAGCTAAACCTGTGTTCACCTATCTTGTGAATGCCATTTCCACCGGAAATAAATCAACACCTTATTCTTTTGTAACAGCTTTAGATACGGGCCTTCCCGGCATACAGTTATCTGAACAGGAGATTATTATCAGCGATTGGCTGGCTTCGGATCTGTTAGTAAAACCAGGTGATTCTATCACTTTAACGTATTATAAAATGGGTCCTTTACGAAAACTGACTTCCGACAGCACCCGCTTTTGCATTAAAACCATACTGCCTGTCACAAATCCTTTATTTGACAAAACGCTGATGCCCGATTTCCCTGGCATGTCGGATGCCGGAAACTGCCGTGACTGGGAAACCGGTGCTCCTGTTGACCTGGACAAAATCAGGGATAAAGATGAGGAATACTGGAATGAGTACCGTGGAACACCAAAAGCTTTTATTTCAATACCAGCAGGTCGAAAACTATGGAACAATGCGTTTGGAAATGCAACTGCCTTTCGTTTTAAAGTTGATTACAGCGAAATTAACGAAATAAAAATCGCATTGGTGAACCAGCTGAAACCGTCTGAAAATGGATTGGTGGTTAAAGATGTATACTCCGAAGGCAAATCCGCTGCTGCTAATTCAACTGATTTTGGCGAACTGTTTCTCAGCCTTAGTTTTTTCATTATTGTGGCAGCACTGTTACTGACAGCTTTGCTGTTTTCGCTTCATGCGCAGAAACGTATGTCCGAAACAGCCCTTATGGCTACACTGGGTTTCCACAAAAAATTAATTGTCCGGATACTGTTTCTTGAAGCTATATTGGTAGTGATTGCAGGAAGCATACTTGGAGTTGTTTCAGGAATTTTTTATAACAGTCTGTTATTGCTTGGGCTTAATACATTATGGCAGGATGCTGTAAATACGTCAACCTTGCAAATGCACCTGAAACCATCAACTCTTGTGCTGGGATTTGCAGCAGGTGTAATAGCATCAATGCTGACACTGCTTTTTGTATTGTTGCAAAACCTCCGTAAGCCATTATCTGTGATGATTAAAGGAATTGAAATTCAATCGCCTGCAACAAATCGTTCACGAAAGAAAATCTCTTTTTCAATAGCGATTTTGTTCTTTATTGCCGCTCTTGCAATTATACTATATTCAATAATCTCGACACATGCCGGTGTTTCTGCTCCATTTCTTATAGCTGGCGGGCTTATCCTGGTTGCAGGCACGGCAGCCCTGTATGGCCTGCTTTTACATGCTAATCAAAAGACAAAGAGTGAACTTCCTGGATTTTTAACCCTGATTCTCAGGAATATCAACCTCAAAAGACGTCGTGCTGTTACAGCGGCAGCGTTACTGGCAATAGGTACATTTACGGTGATCATTACCGGCGCCAACAAGAAAACCTTTTACGGAACCGAAAACAGCCGGCATTCCGGAACAGGCGGCTTTCTGTTTTGGGCTGAGTCAACAGTTCCTGTTTTATACGATCTGAATTCATCTGAAGGCAAAGAAAAATACGGACTTTCCGACGAAACCACTCTCGATAATGTGAGGTTTTTACAAATGCTTCGCCTTGATGGTAATGATGCCAGTTGTTTAAATCTGAACCAGGTTTCCCAACCTGCTATTCTGGGGATTAATCCTGAATATCTTGATAAGCAGCAATCATTCAGCTTTTTAAAACTTGAGTCAGCAGTCAGCAGTCAACATCCCTGGCTGGCTTTGAGCACTCCGCTGGCTCCGGGAATCATTCCCGGATTTGCAGATCAAACGGTGATTGTGTGGGGATTGCAAAAAAAGATAGGTGATACTTTGTTCTATACTGCCGAAAGCGGAAAGGTATTTGGCGTAAAAATCATTGGAGGATTGGCAAACTCTGTATTCCAGGGGAATGTGCTGATTTCAGCTGAACTTTTCAGCCAATATTTTCCATCAGTAGGAGGTTCCAGTGTCATGCTGCTGGATGGTGAGTTTACAAAACGCACTCAAATATCAGATCGCATGACTTACCTTTTTCAGGATTACGGAATGGTGATAACACCGGCATCAGAACGGCTGGCGCAATTTAATTCCGTTGAAAGCACATACCTTTCGGTATTTATGCTTTTAAGCGGCCTTGGTCTTATTATAGGTACTATCGGATTGGGTGTTGTGCTGTTGCGTAATCTGGGTGAGCGAAAACAGGAAATCGCCATTTACCAGGCCATTGGGTTTAAACAAAGCTATATCCTGAAACTTATTTTAACTGAAAACCTTTATATTCTGCTTGCAGGCATGGGCATTGGCATAATTGCAGCTTTTGCAGGAATTCTACCTTCGTTCCTTTCGCCTGCATTTCAGTTTCCGGTAACTTATCTGTCTGCAATTATTCTGCTGATATTTTTGAATGGTTTTATGTGGATATATTTCCCCATACAAACTGTAATGCGGAAAAACCTGATCCAGACATTACGGAAAGAGTAATATATTGTAATAGAATTCATCCATAATACTATGCCATCACAAGTAATTGGATTATATTTGTTGTTGTAAACTTGTAACTCTGTGTAAAGTTTCACCAGGATGAAGCCCTGGCTGCGAAAACCACCGATTGTATGATAAAACTTAAAACCATATATGAGCGGGTAATTTTATTGCTTTCTATTTCAGCAATCATATTCCTGCTGCTCTTTACATCCTTATATTTTTATACCCTGATCCAGGAAAAACAGGTTTATGATTCGGCTCAAGCACAATTCTATAACGAAGTTGAATCATTGCTCGATCTGAATTCAGAATCAATGCGTATAGCAGTTAACGATTTTACACGTTCCGATGATTTGGTTGAATTTACTAAAACCAGAAGCACCAAATGGTATAACGAGCATATTATTGGAGCAATTAACAGCCTGAAGGTCGATTATATTTGCGTTTACGATACTTCATTCAACATTATAAGCGAAACATCTTCTCTCAAAATTTTATCCCGCCGGTTTATCCCGCGTGCTGCCGTTGCTGAGATGAAAAAACTACGCTATTCAAATTTTTTCCTTTATACAACCGAAGGACTGGTGGAGGTAAGCGCAGCATCTATTCATCCTACTTTCGACCGCGATCACAATAAAACAGACCCATCGGGATATGTATTCCTTGTTCGGTTCTGGGATCAGTCGTTTAAAACCAAACTGAGTAAAATTACAAGTTCGCGTGTTAATTTTCAGCAACTATCAGATGAAAAATACAATATTGACCGCAGTACCCTTTCAGTTTCGAAAAACCTGACTGCTGCTGATAACAGAACTGTTTCTCATATCGTTTTCAGCCGTCCTTTTAATCTTAATTTTCAAACGTCCAAAACACTGTTGCTCATTACAGTTATCTCATTTATGCTGGGTATGGTTGCGTATCTGATGTATGCCAGGATTTGGATATATCAACCTCTTAATTTAATTACCAGGATATTGGAATCAGAGAACAGCAGTTCAATTAAAAAGCTTCAGCAATCAGCCGGGGAATTCAGCTATATCGGGGTATTGTTTGAAGATTATTTCAATCAGAGAAAAACACTTGAACTGGCAAAGCAAAAAGCAGAAGAAAGTGACAAACTGAAATCAGCATTTTTATCAAATATAGCTCACGAAATCCGGACTCCTATGCACGGAATTCTTGGTTTTGCCGATATGCT
Source organism: Bacteroidota bacterium (assembly GCA_020048595.1). GTDB lineage: Bacteria > Bacteroidota > Bacteroidia > Bacteroidales > UBA4417 > UBA4417. Next base: position 13,986 of record JAIFMH010000222.1, read on the forward strand.
CAAAACAGCTTCTCTTTCGCCTGAGCAAATGCAGGAATACATCACAATTATTGAGAAAAGCAGCGCCCGCATGCTCAATACTATTACCGATCTGATTGAGATTTCCAGAATTGAATCTGGTCAAACGGAAGTAAACCTGTCATTAGTAAATGTTGACGGACAATTAGATAGCATGTATGCAATTTTTAAACCGGAAGCCGATAAAAAGGGAGTTCATCTCGTAATTAACACAGGTTCGGAAATTGAAGAATCGCACATACGAACTGATCGCGAGAAGCTTGATACTATTATTACCCAGATCCTTAAAAATGCCATTAAGTACACTAAAAAAGGATTCATTGAGATAAGTTATACTCACAAAGGAACCTTTATAGAATATAGTGTTGAAGATACCGGTATAGGTATTGAGAAAGATAAGCAACAAGCTATATTTGGTCGTTTTACACAGGCCGACAATTCCTTATCAAAAATTTATGAGGGTGCAGGTTTGGGACTATCCATAACCAAGGCATATGTAGAGATGCTTGGTGGCACCATCTGGGTTGAAAGTGAACCGGGAAAGGGCTCAACGTTTTATTTCACCTTACCGGTTGCTATCAGGAATTAATAATTTTCTCCGCCCGGCACTTCTGTTTACTGAAATTCAACAATGGTAAACTATTCCCTTTAACCATAAATCCATACACCTGTATTGATATAACCTGTATCCGAAAGCTGTTCAAGCATAAACGAAGCCACGTTAGCCCTGGATATCTGGGGATTGCCTTTCAGGATGGTTTTTTGATTTCCGTGCTTTAATCTCCCTGTTTTTGGTCCGTTGGTGAGACCTGCCGGACGCACCAATGTCCATTGCAGATTGCTCTTCGCAATACGCTCCTCATTGGTTGTATGATCAGCAAGTGGAACCCGAAGCATTATATCAGCAATAAAAAACCTGATAAGCCGCCTCATAACAAATCGGCTATCGCCTGCGCCAAGGCTCGATAAATAAATAAAACGCTTTACACCTTCAGCCTCCATCAGGGTTGCAATATTGTCAATTCCTGTCATAATTTCAGTTGAATGCCTGGTTAACGAACCTCCACCCAGCGTTGAAAGAACTGCATCAGAACCAGCAATTGCCTCTTTTAGCTTACCGGTATCGTTTAAATTTCCGGTTATAACTTTCAGATTTTGGTGTTGCAACACCAAGGATCCCGACCTGCGGATATAAGCTTTAACCTGGTGACCTTTAGCTAATGCCTGTTCGGTAAGTATAGTGCCTGTTTTACCATTGGCACCGAAAATAACTACTTTCATTAATTGTGGCTGTTTTTAAATGTTTTTGTGTAATGCAGAACTTGTTTAACTCTTGTTTATATAATTTCCGGAAACTATATATTAATTGTAAAAAACAGAAAAGTAGATAAAAAGTTCTGCACAGATTATTTTATTGTGCATGGCTATTCATTCCATTATTCATAATTTTGAATTACTGCTTTCTGCACTTCTCCCTGGCAAAATTATAATTATTAAAAACAACAGGAATCTTTTAAATAACTTTGACGAACTTAGCGGCCAGATAATCCTGTTTAGAGCAGCAGTTTTAATTTAACTATTCCCTGGTTTTACTCTCATCGCACTTTCACCGTCAAAAGCAAAGAACCTGTAGCGTAATTCCAGTCAGACACATTCCTGAATTCAATTTTATAGAATCATGAAAAAAGAATTACCAATGAGATTTTTCATTCTGATTTCATTTATTTTTTGCGGGTCGGTATTAAACGCACAAAGCCTGGAATTCTCAATACAGAAACAGCAAACAGCTCAACTACCCGGAATATCGGTAAATGGGAAAACGATTATTTCTGCACCGCCAGAAGGATTATGGTCAATAGCAACCGCATGGAAATACAGCTGGCCTACCGATTGGCATCATGCTTTACCAGCATCGTTTGAACAATCGGGTGACTGGCAAATTGTAAAAGGTGAAATAGTTTTACCGCAAGGAACTTTCAAATTGCGTGATGCGTATCGTACTGAAAACGGATTGGTAAAATGCATCCGTCGGTTTGAATGGACCGGGAAAGCGGATATTGATTCAATAACACTTTCAGTCCGATGGAAGGTTTTTGGCGATACCCTGCAAGCATTACTGCCAGGAATATTATATTATGGAAATCCATCAGGCTATAAAAACACACCGGATTGTGTCCCCTATTATTTTGGTAAAGACGGCGAGATGGCCATTTTCGAAGACCACCGGTATCCCATGCCCTTCGCCTGCCTCGAATCCTCGGGCAGCGATAAATTCGGAGCCGTTATCCATACTGTTCCCAGTTCGTTGAGGGATGCAAAACTATTCGATCATTGGTGGTCGATGGGAATAGCTGCACATGGTAGCTTTTCTGAATTTATATTGCTTTCAGGGCCAATTGCTTATAACAAACAGAAAAGTATTGCCAAAGCATTGCAATGCGGCACCATGAAATACGATAATACCTTTATTAAAATGAGCCCTGGAATGGTTATCGAAAAGACATTCTATCTCGATGCTTACCCTCTTTCGTCCACAGGAACTGCGTTTCAGAAACCTGTTCATGATGCAATCAGAATGTATAAACCATTCTATACAGAAGACTTACCTGAATACCAGGATATTATTGACGCAAAGGTTCAGTTTACACAATCACGCTGGATTGAGGGCGATGGCTTTGCCGGGTTTAATATGTACGATAAACGGATGAAACCTCAAATCGTTATGGGTTGGTGCGGCCAGGCTGCTTCGCCGGGATATGCCCTTCAATTGCTCGAAAATAACCAGGCGAAAGTTGCCGGCATTCACGAAATGGTTCAACGGTCGTTGGATTTCCTTTCGACATGCCCGGTTGATGAACAAGGTTTTCCCGTAATTTTTGATACAAAAAGCAAAAAATGGGAAAATCCTGATCCTGTTTCGATGGGACAAGCCATGTACAATTTTGCCAAAGCTGTTGAAAGTGCCCGTATCAATAAACGATACAGAACTGAAAGATGGGAAGATTTTCTGAAAAAAGCCTGTGATGCTGCGGCAAACCGGATCCTCAATCCTGGATGGAATCCCCGTTCAACTGCTGAAGGATTTTATATTGCTCCGCTTGCCATTGCTTCAAAACTATTTAATTCGGAAATCTACCGGAAAGCAGCGTTAAAAGCAGCCGACTATTATGCCCTTCGCCACCTGGATATGAAGGAACCTTACTGGGGCGGAACACTCGATGCTTCGGGCGAAGATAAAGAAGGTGCCTGGGCGGCTTTCCAGGGTTTTCTGAGTGCATATGATCTGACTAAAGATCAGAAATATCTCAACTATGCCCAACATGCCTGTGATGTTTGCCTGAGCTATGTTGTGGTCTGGGATATCCCTTTAACGCCGGGCCGCATGGCTGACCACCAGTTTAAAACCCGTGGCTGGACCGTTGTTTCTCCTCAGAACCAGCACATCGATATTTTCGGTGTTTTCTTTGCTCCGGAAATTTATCGCCTGGGTGAGCTGACAAAAAATAAAGATATGAAACAGCTGGCAAAAGTGATGTTCCTAACCTGCGGACAACTCACAGATCCGTATGGAAGCCAGGGCGAGCAGATGCAACATACAAATTATGCACAGGCTGGCGATATGTCGGATTTGTACCGCTTACGCGGCGGTTATTCCGAGCATTGGACCGTATTCTGGATCACCGCACATTTTCTGAATGCCGCTGCCCGGTTTGAAGAAATGGGAGTAAAATTCTAATCATATAAATCAAAAATGAAATAATGAAACTAAACCTGGTAAATCGAAAAATTAATATCCTGATCCTCGGGCTTTCCCTGTTAAGCTTTAACATGTCAGCCCAAAATCAGCAATTAGCCCTTACTCCGCCTATGGGTTGGAACAGCTGGAACCTAGTTGAAGCTGAAGTGAGCGATCCCCTGATCAGGCAGATTGCCGATGCCATGGTTGCTACCGGCATGAAAGACGCAGGTTATCAGTATATAATTATTGATGATTACTGGGTCGGAGGCCGCAATGCTACCAATCAGCTATTCCCGGATCAGAAACGATTTCCGGGTGGAATGAAGGTTTTGGCAGATTATGTTCACTCAAAAGGGCTGAAACTGGGTATTTATTCTGATGCAGCTGAATATACCTGCGGAGGCGTTACTGCAAGCTATGGTTTTGAGGAACTGGATGCGCAAACCTTTGCCGACTGGGGAATTGACTACCTGAAATACGATTATTGCAACGCTCCTGAAGATGTTACCACTGCATTTACCCGCTATAAAAAGATGGGCGATGCTTTACAGAAAACCGGTCGCCCGATTGTATATGCCATTTGCGAATGGGGACAGCGTAAACCCTGGTTATGGGCGCGTGCAGCAGGCGGACATTTGTGGCGTACCACGTGGGATTCGCGCGATGTGTGGCAATCGAATGATAAAGATCTTACCGGTGTAATGGAAATATTCGATCAGCAAAAAGACCTTGCTCAATTCGCCGGTCCCGGTGGATGGAACGATCCCGATCTGTTGATGGTTGGTTTGTACGGAAAAGGGAAATCCTCGTCGGTACGCGGTCGTTTTAAAGGATGCAGCACTGTTGAATACCGTACACATTTTGCGCTTTGGGCAATGCTTTCAGCTCCGCTTATCGTTAATCTTGATGTGCGTTCCATGGACAAGGAAACCTCGGATATTCTCCTAAATAAGGAAATTATAGCTATTAACCAGGACAGCCTTGGCAAGCAAGCCATTACACTGTTTATTCGCGACAGCATACAGGTTTTGAAAAAAGAACTACAAAACGGAGATGTAGCTGTTTGTGTGTTTAACCGCTCGGAACAGCCGGCTTCCTTTAATTTC
>JAIFMH010000184.1 GCA_020048595.1 Bacteroidota bacterium
GTTGACGTTTCCGTGGAATGTATAGAAGTGAATAGTGAAAAATGAAAAGTGAATAGTGATTTACGATTAACGAATGACGATGTACGAATGACGATGTACGAATGATAATTCAAAACCGTTTAGTTAAGGATTTAAGAAAAGGTAATAATTATGAAAATTTTTCTAACAACTTTTGTACCCCCTCTGTCTCCCCCTGAAACAGGGGGGAGAACTAACTAAACAAGATAGCTCAATACTGAAAAACTTTAAACAGAAGTAAAATCTATCCTCCCCCTTTGCAAAAGGGGGATAAGAGTGGGATACTTTGGGGTTAATGCAAATCTTAACTAAACAACATTGAATGACGATTAACGAATAACGATTTACGATTTACGAATAACGAATAACGACTTCCCATTTTCTATTTTCCATTTTCCATTAACTAATCTACCCCAAATCGCAAATTTCCACCCCCCGCTCATCCTGAATATGAAGAAACCTCAACATAAAAAAGAACTCATAATAGCTGATCCGGCCAAAGCTGATCCGGTAAGCCGACGTGATTTTTTTAATAAATCATGGAAATGGCTCGGTATTATTGCAGCAGTGGAAGTAACGGGAATGCTCACCGCTTTTATGTTTTCGGGTAAATCAAAAAACAATTCTAGTCCGAAACAATTGCTCGAAGCCGGCCCGGTTGATTCATTTGCTGTAAATACGGTGAGTGCATTTATGGGTGGACGATTTTATCTTGCCCGTCAGCAGGATGGCGGGTTTATTGCTCTCTCTTTGCGTTGTACTCACCTCGGTTGTTCGGTAGCATGGGAAGAAGATAAAAAAAGGTTTATCTGTCCCTGCCATTCATCGGCTTTTGATATCAGTGGTGAAGTGCTGAATCCCCCTGCCGCCAGAGCCCTCGATTATTACCCCGTACTGATTGAAAACGGAATCGTTAAAGTAGATATCGGAACTTTGAACGAAAGGAATACATTCAGAAAAGACCAACTTCAATACGCATGATGACCATGACTCATAACGCATGGAAAACTACCGGACTTATTGCTACCGTGGTAATTGTGCTTACCATTCCGCTGTCGCTTTTGCTGAACCGGAATTCAGGACAAAAGCAGGAAATTGAAGCTACCTTTACCGGCGGAAGCGCTTGTATCGACTGCCATCAAAAGGAATATCGCCTGTGGAAAGGATCGGATCACGACAGTGCCATGGCTGTTGCTTCAGATACTTCAGTTGTCGGTGATTTCAATAATGCCGAATTTACCTTTAACGGTAAAACTTCGAAGTTTTATAAACGGGCAGGTAAGTTCTATGTTTTTACCGAAGGAGTTGGTGGTAAAATGGAGGAATACCTGGTGTCGCACACATTTGGAATTCGTCCGTTGCAACAATATCTTATCCCGTTCGAAAACGGCAAATACCAATGCCTTCCTATTGCCTGGAATACTATTGAGCAAAAATGGTTCCACATGGCAGCCATGGTTTACAAGCCCGAAGATATAAAACCCGATAACTGGCTTTACTGGACCAACCAGGCGCAGAACTGGAACAGCATGTGTGCCGAATGCCATTCAACAAACCTGCAGAAAAATTTCGATCTGGAAACCAAATCATACAATACAACCTGGGTAGATATAAATGTAAACTGCGAAGCTTGTCACGGACCCGGTTCAGCGCATATCGAATGGGCCCGGTTACCCGAAATGGGCCGGCCACAGGATATAAATACCGGCCTTGTTGTAAAAACCAGCAAGATCACTTCGCGGCAATATGTGGAGTCGTGTGCGCCCTGCCATGCACGCCGCAGCTCGTTCGGGCCTTACGATCATAAGTACAGTGAGTTTTCGAGCTATGCAATTCCGCAACTGCCAACCCGGCCAACGTATCATATTGATGGACAGTTTCTTGATGAAGACTATGAATACGGGTCGTTTACACAAAGTAAAATGTACATGAAAGATGTACGTTGCGGCGATTGCCACGATCCGCACAGCCTGAAACGTAAATTTGAGGGCAATGCACTTTGCACCCAGTGTCATAAAGCTGAAGAATACGATACGTATAATCATCATCTGCATAAATCGAAGGGCGAAGCTGGAAATTCCTTCGTGAACAAAAGAGGCGAAAAAGTGGAGGTGGGTGAAGGCGCACTTTGTCGGGATTGCCATATGCCTGGCCGCTATTATATGGGTGTGGATAAACGGTATGATCATAGTATGCGAATTCCCCGGCCTGATCTTTCCATTTCACTTGGCACACCTAATGCATGTGTAAATTGCCACGACGATAAAACGGATCAATGGGCGTTGCAGTGGGTTAATAAGTGGTATGGCGAAAGGAAAAAGGCGCATTACGGAACTATTTTAGCTGAAGCGTATGATGGGAAAGCTGGTGCTGATTCAGGTTTGCTCAGAATTATAAACAGTAACCTTTACCCTGAAATAATACGGGCAACTGCCATTGGATATCTTTCTGCTTACCAGAGTGCTAAAGCGCAGGATGCTGTCCGCCGGTCGTTGAATGATCCTGATCCTTTGTTGCGCCATGCTGCTGCTGAAAATTATATGGCAGCTGATTCAGTTATGCTGTTCAATAACCTGGTACCATTGCTTAATGACCCTATAAGATCAGTGCGTATGCAGGCAGCCAGCAGATTAATGACTTATAAAAGCAGCACATTTAATGAGTTACAATACAAGGCTTTTGAAAAAGCGTTGACAGAGTACAGGAAATCGCTCGAATATGTTGCTGATTTCCCTACAGGCCGGTATAACCTCGGGAATTATTATGCAAAATTGAATGATTGGGCAAAAGCAGAGGAGAACTATCGCGAGTCAATAGCCATAGATAACCTGTTTTCACCTGCCAAAGTGAATCTTGCTATTATATATTATCAGCAAGGAAAAACTGATCCGGCCGCCACGCTTTTCCGCGACCTGGTAGCTAACCACCCTGAAATTACTGATGGATATTATTATCTGGCATTGTTATATGCCGAACAGAAAAGGTACAATGAAGCTATAGCCTTGCTCGAAACAGCTACATCAAAACCAGGTAATAACCCACGAATATTTTATAACCTTGGACTGCTTTACCAGATGACAAATCAGAATGAAAAGTGCGAAACAACATTGGTTAAAGGCCTCAGCCAGGATCCCGGGAACTTTGATATTTTATATGCATTGTTTGCTTTTCATATGAAACAAAGTAATCCTGTAAAAGCAGCTACCTATATTGAACAGCTAAAATCCTGGTATCCGGAGGATAAACAGGTGATGGATTTGTATAATCAGTTTAAACGCAATGGGTAGTTTGGTGCTTTCTAAACCTGACAGGTTTTCAAAACCTGTCAGGTTTAAAATACTGATTTGAAAAATAATTACCTTTGATTAAAGGTTAATACCGATTGTACATTCGTAATAGTCCAATTGCATTGGACTAAACGACTGTTACATCGGCATTATTCCCAATATATCTGGACTAATTTAATGTTCAATCTGGTATAGTTTGCTGTTTATTTCAAATTCCGTTTCCCATGACAGGTTCGACGTTAAAGCTTTTACACGGACAGTATTATCACATCTATAACCGTGGTATTAATAGTTGCAATCTTTTTTATGAAGCTGAAAATTATGAATATTTCATGCAATTGTATGATAAATATATTTCAGTTTATGCCGAAACTTTTGCTTGGGTTCTAATGCCAAACCATTTTCATTTCGTTGTGAGAATTAAAGAAGAGCCGGAAGTGCTTGCAATAAAACATGAGCCATTAACATTGAAACCTCCTCATCAACATTTTTCAAACTTATTTAATGCATATACCAAAGCATTTAACGAACGTTTCAATCGTCATGGTTCTCTTTTCGAAAGGCCGTTTAAAAGGAAGCTGGTTGACAATGAGCAATATCTGAAACAATTAGTTTTATACGTTCATCATAACCCGGTTCACCATGGATTTTGCAGTCATCCATTAGAATATCCCTGGAGCAGCTATTTGACGTGCCTTTCAGAGAAACAGACGAAACTGCAAAGGGAAAAAGTTGTTGGATGGTTTCAAGATGTTGATGGTTTTACAAAGTCCCATCAGGAAATAAATATTTCGGAAATTGACAAGTGGTTGGGATTGAACTCATCTGAGACAACCTATTGATCTTCCGTACTACCCCAATTTTACTTTGCAATATGTACCTATTCAGAAATCTATCGTAAACCCATGAAAATCAGAGCCAAACTATTAATCAGCCTTGTATTACTTATCCTGATAAGTTGTAATCATCCAGCTGGAAATTCCGGCAGTAAATCTATTTCCGACTCCGATTCCGTTGATGTCGAACAAAACAAAACCAATTCTCAGCCACTGCAGGCTGGTGATACTGTTGCTAAAATAAGCATGAAAACACCTGACGTTAATCAACTTACAGGCGACTGGTTAAGGACTGATGGCGGTAAAACCATTCGGATTAATGGCGCATCACCCGATGGGAAACTCGACGCTGAGTATTTTAACCCAAATCCAATACATGTCGGACAGGCTGAATGGCTGGTTAAGAACAACAGTTTGGTTATAGTTGTAGAATTACAGGATGTGAACTACCCTGGCTCGCGGTATGCATTGGAATATTTTCCGGCAGAGGATGAACTTGCCGGTATTTATTACCAGGCAGTTGACAAGGAGAATTTTGAGGTGGAATTTGTGAGGCAGAAATAATATCTGGCAAAATGGGGCTATCAGGAGTCGCACTGCGATTAATAAACGAGGCAGGGTTTCATTAAAGTGAAACTCTATATAAAACTGAGTTAGTCGCATTCCGGTTATTCGACTGGTCTATTTCGGGAAAAGAAATACTACCACTGCCCTTACACCAATATCGGCTTTTGAAGCATCAGGCGCGGCAAGGTTGAAACGTGGCCCGATAACAAACTGTGTTTTCTGTTTGCCAAAACTGGTTACAGCACTAAGGGTAGGGTTGAACCACACACTTGTGGTTTTTGCTCCCCAATTCTGAGACACTTCAAAGTTACCACCTATCCCGGCACCACTTTTCCAGTTGTATGAAAAGAATGGCTGAAAGAATAACATGCTCAAATCATCCTGGCTTTCTTTACCTGCAACACCCCAAATCTGGTTTACCAATGCCCCGACGGTATATCCTTTAGACTGATACAAGGCAACTGCTGTTGGCCCAATTCCAAGTTTCTTAACCGACAGGTATTCATTCGAACCTGTAGGGAGCATGAATACCGGCCCTGCGCCCCAGGTTAGTCCACCCTTGGAATTTGACGGACTAAAAAACGCACTCAATACTGCATTGCCCAGGCCAACTTCATTGTTTCCCATACCCGTAACATTGTACTGCGAAATAACAGGTAAAACGATTCTGGTAATCAAATTCAGATTTTCGGAAATCCTGACAGGAATTACAGGCTGAATATTGAGTGTGTTTCGTGCACCGTTGTTTGCACCAATCCCAATATCCGTGTTGTTCTGAAATGGAACACTGATGAGCGAAGCAATCGGGTTACTGAGTTTTTTCGCCAGTTCCTCGGCACTTACGGGAGGTTTGGTTTCCTGGGCATTTACTATACCCGTAAGGAATGTAAAAGCTATTAGTAGCAGTACTGCGAATTTGTTTTTGTATTTCATTT
>JAIFMH010000240.1 GCA_020048595.1 Bacteroidota bacterium
AAATGAGATTGGGATATGAAAGTCCGCAGGAGATATTTCAGGTTTTACCTGTGCTGGAGAGATTCCGTCTGGCAAATATCACAATACATCCACGGATCGGGAAACAGATGTACAAGGGAGAAGTTGATCTGAAAACCTTTGAAGAGTGCCTCGGACTAACATCTCATAAAATCTTCTATAACGGCGACATTACTTCCGTACAAAGTTTCAGGGAATTGAAAGATCGTTTCCCGACAATCAATAACTGGATGATAGGAAGAGGGTTGATTGCAGACCCGTTTTTACCCGCAATGATTAAAGCTGATAATCCTGTCTATCCTGAAAACAGATTCGAAATATTTAATTCTTTTCACGACAACCTGCTCTCTTCATATGAAGAGGGTTTGTCCGGTCCCGGACATCTTCTGATTAAAATGTCTTCATTCTGGGAGTACTTCATTCAATCATTTCCCCATTCTCCAAAAGGTCTTAAAAAAATTAAAAAGGCCCGGAGCCTGAGTGTTTATAGAGAAGTAGTTAAACAAATTATAGACAACAAACAAAATGATTAAAGAATCCATCTTCCTTTTATTTGCTCCGGCCATTGTTCTCGGTTCCAATAACGCCTCAATAAAAAGCGAGAATAAAAAGAAACCCAATATTGTATTTATTTTTGCCGACCAGTATCGTTCCATGGATATGGGCTGCTATGGTGGCACCGGAGTAAAAACACCCAATTTTGACCGTATGGCCAAAGAGGGTGTCAGGTTCACCAATGCAATCAGCACCGCCCCGATTAGTTCGCCATACCGCGGTATGTTGCTCACAGGAAATCACATTGTAAAAAACGGGATGGTTACCAACGACCATTTTATGAATAATCCAACACCTTTCTTTGCTGAAGTTTGCAAAAAAGAGGGGTATAAAACAGGGTACATCGGCAAGTGGCACATTGACGGGTACGGGCGGACCAGCCGTATCCCACCCGAACGGTGGCGAGGGTTCGATTACTGGTGTACCCTTGAATGCACTCATAATTATAATTCCTCTCCTTATTTTTACCAGGACGAAAAGGAACCTCGGATATGGGAGGGTTACGATGCTGTTGCGCAAGCTGAGGATGCATGCAACTACATAACTGAAAAGGCATCCTCCGCTCCTTTTTGTCTTTTCCTTTCATGGGGCCCGCCTCATAACCCCTATTATGCTCCGCAAAAATACATGGACCAGATAGATCCTGATAAAATTGTTATGCGGAAAAACACAGATGATTTTGCTGCTGCACAAAAATTGTATGAAGAATGTGATACTTACTTAGGAGAATCCTACAATAAAAGCCGCCCTGGAAGACTAAACGTAATGCTCGATAAAAACAATGTTGAGCTACGAAATTGGTATCAAGGGTATTATGCATCCATTGCCACGCTTGACGAACTGATGGGCAAGATTATTGAAACACTCGAAAAAACAGGTCAGCTAGATAATACCATTCTTGTTTTTACATCAGATCATGGCGACAATCTGGGGTCGCACCGCCAGCACGAAAAAGACTTGCCATATGAGGAATCGATCTCGGTACCCCTTATTATTCGCTACCCTCCAAAAATTAAGGCCGGGTTGGTTACCGATGCCCTTATCGCGCCCATTGATTTAATGCCAACCATTTTTTCTTTGGCAAAACTTACCTGTCCCAAAGTAGATGGGAAAGATATAAGTGGGGCGGCAATGGGGAAGGATGAAAACTTACAGGATGCCGTTCTGATTATGAAAACCATATGGATAGGCTCTACATGGGCCACCAGCGGCGCCGGACCATGGCGAGGGGTTCGCACAAAACAATATACCTATGCCCGAAAATCGCAAAATAAAGAACCCTGGATGCTGTTCGATAATAAAAAAGATCCGTTTCAGTATAATAATCTGGTGAATAACACGGAATATGCTGATTTAGTAAAAACCCTCGATGACAAAACCAATGAATTACTTATTGAAGCAGGTGACCCCGAAAACCCCGAATTTTTTATTAAACGAATTCAGGATGATCGTGTCAGGCTGGGTTTCTCAAAAGAACTTCCAGGACTGATACCCACATTTGTTGAACCGGGAAGTAGTTTCAGGGAGTTTCTGATTGATCCCAAATAAGATTTGAATATACTACTGATGCGTTTGATTTCAATATACAACGTGCCGCGAAGTGGCACTACAAAATTGGTTTTAATAACTTCACCTCAGCCATAAGCCCCATTAATTCAGGAGTTTCCAGTTTTATCCATTGTTTAGCAGCTTTGTTATCAGATAAAGAATTTGCATAATTGGCCAGGGTTGTTGTGTATATAATCTGAAGTTTGTTTTCTCCTTTTTTCAAAATATTTCCGGGAATGGAATACAAGTGCCTGCCCCACCAGCGTACCCCAAGATTATTGCCATTTATTTTTACTTCAGTAATGTGCTTCTCAATTCCCAGATCCAGAAAAGACCAGTCAGTATCACTTAATTCAAGGGTGGTCTGGTAGAAGACCTGCCCTGCAAAAGTTACTATTCGTTTGTCATTATGGGTACCAAACTCAAATAATTTATCGCTGGTAATCTCAAATGCTTCGCCTTTAAAAGGTTTGAAATTAAGTTTCCAGTTGTTGGCAATAATTAAGTCTGAATCTTCATCAGGATAAAGCGTTTTTACAGATTCTCCTTTCCCCTTATCCTCCAGGACAATAACCAGCGACTCAAGAGGCTGCAAGCGGATATTTATAGTCCCCGGTTGTTTAAAATGAAAAAGTGAGCGCTCTCCGCTTTGTGGATCCCAACGCCAGGCTTTTTTATCTTTACTCGTAAACGTAGCGGAAAATACCTGTCCTGCTGTCTCGTCCTGATTTGAAAAAAAGAATATTTCGCTACTGCCATTTTGATGCTTCAATAAGTAAAGTTTTTCATTTACAGTATCAATCGATACACTTGTTTGTAAATCAAGCATGTCCTTGATTGTTGTGGCCCATCCGGTGACCGATTCTATATTTTTCGGAGGATCATAAACCTTAACATTTTCAAAAGCAGAGACTTTTCTCATCATTGACCTGACCTGGCGATCGCCCTCCTCTTTTTGAAAATATGAAGGTGTTTCAGAGGGCAGGTGATCCACAAACAAAAACTTTATTCCCTGTGCTGCCAGCCTGTGTATTGCATCTGCGGTTTCGGGTAACACCGACCTGGCTCCTGATACAATAACCAATTTGTAAGTTGCCTTCTCACTCTTCATTTCCCCACCAACACTAACCGCACGTTGTAATACTCCTTCATTTATATAATCTGCGGCAACACCAATCCTGCTGAATCCTTCCCATAAATCATGATTGTACCATGGATTCAAATAAAATGGTGTTCTGAACAGCCCCCATTGTTTCCAGATGTCGGCCTCAGGTGTAAGAATAGCAACATCGGTTACAGGTAATGAATTTTGAAACAGTGATGAAAGCCTTGCGTTGTACTGGCTCCAGTATTTAAAATACGGCCACCATGTATTCTGATCGCTGAAGTAGGCTCCATAGCGCACCCAACCGGGGAAACCAGCTTCCGGCGGAGAATAGTTATATCCGTGTAATATTGAATGATTGATCCCTGAGATAAAATTGAAATCATCATTCTTTTTAATTGTATCGAGTGTGGTACGAAACACGCCCCTTGTATTTGTCATTGCCTCGCTGCTTACCACTTTTGCACCGGTTAAGTGTGCTGCAGAGGATGTGTATTTATTCCAGATCCAGTAGCCGTGAGATTTGGCATCTGGTGAATATAGCCAGTTGTTGCTTTCAGGAATATCTACAATCCGGTATCCGTCGAGCATTCCCATCAGCCAGGGCATTCCGTAAGCCTGATATCTGCTTTGCATGCCATGTTCATTCGCCCATTTATGGAATGTCATGGTAAAACGCTCAAGAAAAAGTTCAACAAGTGTTTTGTTAAAATCGTATCGTACTCTTCTGATATCTTCATTAAATCCCTCTTCATAATTTAGTTTATCAGTATATCCCTCATAAGGAGGATAATAAACAAGAGGCAGGAAAGGTTTCAGGTTATATCGTCTGCGTTTTTGAAATTCATCAAAGAAATCGTCGGTAATATTGGCTCCCGATAGTTCAATACTATCGCAAAACAGAGAACGGATATGATCTCCAAGTTTTCCTCCCGGTTCACCTTCCATTGCATTGGCCAGCTTGTCCATATATGCTCTAACATCGGCGGCATCGAAATGGTCTACCACAGGTCCTTTAGACCCTGGCGCACCGTGCATTACAGTCCGGTAAGCACTCTGTCTGGTTCCTATATAAAGGTCATGTTTCCCTTCGGGCACTGAAATTGCTAGCGTTCCATCTTCGCTAACTTCACCCATCAGGTCAATCATTTTTTTTTCGCTGCTTGCGCCATGTGGAATCATTTGCAGGAAGAAGAGTTCTGGTTCTGGTGCCTCCGGATTGGTATAAGAACCAAAGCTTCTACCCGGAAGTTGCCACTCTTTCTTTACATTGATTTTTATGATTTCAGGGCCTTGTAATTCAATCTTCTTAATCCCCACCCCTTGTAAAAATTGATCTTCTTTTAAAAACTCACCACCAAAGGGCCATCCCGACCCCATAATTAAGTCAACAACCATATCGCGCTGCCTGGCCATTTCAACAGTTCCCTTTACCCTTTCATTCCATTCAGGACTCAACCAATCGTAACATTTACAATCAAATGGGTCTCCACCTTCAGGCATGGCAATCGGATTGATCTCAACTCCGCCGATTCCGGCAGCTTTCATCACTTCCAATTCCCGCTCCAGCTCATTCAGTTCAATGCAATCTCCATTCCACCACCAGCGAACAAAAGGTTTGGCTTTTGATGGTGGATTTTTAAATAGCTCAAACAGATCCTCATTCGTGAGAGTCGTTTTGTTGCCTGAACCAATTTTGTGGGCTAATTCGTATGTTCCAAAAGGAAAAAAAACCAAACTGCCACTTGCAATTATGGAGTTCTGAATAAATTTTCTTCGGTTAAGCATATTCCTTTAGTTGAAGTATTGAATGCAATATTATTGATTTGCAGAATTTCGGTTACTTATTCAGTTCAGGGCGTTAATTTACTCATCATGATTAATTTAGACAGTATCCACATCGGAATAACTAACAAATCTGTACTACATTAATGCCAATTATATGCCCCAGCTTTTCAATCTTAGCAGCTAAATGCCCAACGCCAACAGCACAGTGATGAGCAGGGCCCATTTTCGACCATTGGTTCATAAACGCTTTTGCACCAATTGAAAAACGGTAGCGGCTATTGGTATTTCCAATTTGCAGTATTGGTCCGGGCACGGATTCCCCTTCAGCAACTAACAGAAAAATTTCATCTTTGCCCTCAACAACCGATAGAATGGTAACCGGACCATGTTTTACAGTCATTTGTATAGATAATCCTTTGCCTGGTTTGCCATGGAAGATGGGAAGAGGGACTAGCTGTACATTTCCTTCAGCAATGGCAAAGTGAGCAGGACCATCGTGCCCCAGCATGATAATATCGTCATTAAAATCCATCGCGTAAAACTCTGAGAAAGAGCCTCCGGCACCAAACAAATCCATAATTTTCATTGCCTGTACATTTTTTACTTCACACTCGCCGGCAATTGGAA
>JAIFMH010000327.1 GCA_020048595.1 Bacteroidota bacterium
GACCTAAAGCACTACCCGGAAATTACTCAGTGAAGCTAATGAAAGGAGATACGCTGCTGATGAAAAGATTTTTTTCAATCGTGTTGAATCCTAAAGTAAAAACATCCCAGGACGATCTGAAAGCGCAGTTTGATTTAATGATGGCAGTGAATAAAAAGCAAAATGAAATTATTAAAACAATCCTGCAGATTCGGGGAGTAAAGAGTCAGGTAAATAATTTTGTAAACAGTTTCAGCGACACAACAAAAACTATTTCACTGCGAAAAATAGCAAAACCATTGCTTGATTCATTAAAAATCATTAGCGATACGCTTATCAACCCCAGGATAATAGCAAATACAGATGTGCTTCGGTATCCGATGCAGTTGTTTGAGCGATATTGTTCCTTGCAGGATTTTCTCCGTATGGCTGATGCCAGGCCAACGGAGCAGTCGATTAAAGTTTTTGAAGAACTGAACGCGAGATTAGCTCCTGAATTAAAACGGGTACAAAATGTTTTTGACATCCAGGTTCCTGCATTCAATAATGCAGTGAAGCAATTGGAGTTTAATGTTGTTGATCCGGCAAGGGTGCTAAAGGAATAAAACCAGTAATACGGCTTTTGACCCTGCAGGTTATGTGCGTCAAATGAAGTGAATGAAAACTTTGGTGTGAGATGTAAACTTGATAATTCCGGGGCATGATGCGACAGTATTTACAAAGTTCCCAAAGGTTGCTGAGGGTGTTGTAAAAATAGAGGTTATAAAATACCAGAGATACTGCCGCTATCAGCAGTATGGCAAAAGTAGCGATTAAGTAGTTATATGAACAATTGTGCTTCGTTTCAAGGTCAGTGCTGGCAGACAGTTTATTGCTCCGAAATCGCCACCTTCGGGTAGCTGCAAAACGTTAGGTGCAAGTTGAAAGAAATAGCTTAACAATCAATCTAATAATTTCAAACTATGGATTTACTAAATAAATTATTGAGCATTGATCCAAACTATATTGTTATAGGATTAATTGCCTTCTTCTTTTCTTTGGAGCAACTAAGCAAATCACCTTTCAGTTTCAGGAAAAGGATTAACCATCTATTTCAAAATGTACTGTTTCAGGTTGTACTTGTTATACTCAATATATTTTTTGTTACGTTTCAGGTTTTTGCTATTGAATGGTTAAACAGCAATCATTCTGGATTTCTATATCTGGTTGAATTACCTTTTTGGGCTAAATTATTTATTTCTGTTGCTTTATATGACATCACTGCATATTGGATTCATAGAGCAACTCATAAAATTCCTTTGCTTTGGAGATTTCACAGAGTCCATCATAGTGATACAACAATGGATTCCTCAACGGTTTTTCGTTTTCATCCCATTGAGATAATTCTTGTATTTGGAGTGGGAAATATTGTAACTGCTGCACTCTTTGGAACAGATGTTATTTCTATGGCTCTGTACTATTTCATTCTTTATGTATTCTTCTTTTTCGAGCATGCAAATCTTAATTATCCAGGATGGCTAAATTCGACTCTGGGATTAATTTTTGTAATGCCAGACCACCATAGGGTTCATCACCAACAAGACCAGTTCTATACAGATTCGAACTATGCAGATATTCTTATACTCTGGGATCGATTATTTGGGACATTTAAAATGATGCCAGTAGAAAAAATGAAATACGGTTTAATTGAATTTGATTCCGAAAACCAACAGTCATTTCTGTATTTAATAAAAAGCCCTTTCATCAATATTAAAAGAATTACACGTGAACCAAAAGGAAAATCTAAAATGGAACAATAACCTGCACCTAACATGTAACATAGCCAATAGCTGGGGAATTGGTAATTTGGAGCATTCGACCCCGCATACAGGTTTGTAACGGTGAATAGTGACGTAGCCCGCAAACCGCCATTGGCCTTATCGCCAACCATTAGTGACCAATTCCAGGACATTCGTGGTATTCCCTGAAAACTATTTCTTACGCAGCACAGTTGCGGGGAACTAACCACTCAGAGATTAGAGCATTTCCAGGAAAAACTATATGATATTATCTACGAGCAGTCATATTAAACAATTATCATATATAATTTGTTAATTATATGCTTTGTTAGTACCAGGGAATATGTTTTTGCTATGTTCAATCAATGAATTGGTTCTGCTTCACACTGGTTATTTTTTTTAAAGAAGTTGCAATTGTGGACCAATGGTAAGTTTACGATTTCTGCTTCTTCAGTCTAATGTATTTATTAGGAATAATTTATGAGAAAGCTTGTTTTCAGTACCGGACTGCTAATTCTGTTCGTAAACGTTTCCATTGCACAAAAACTTGGAAATCAGCGGATACCTTTAATCGGCACCCCTGCCCCTTCGTTTAAATCGCAATCAACCAACGGGCCGGTATCGTTTCCCGGTGATTTTGGGAAGAAATGGAAAATCCTGTTTGCCCATCCACGCGATTTTACGCCGGTATGTTCATCGGAAATACTGGAACTTGCTTACCGGCAGGATGAATTCAACCAGCTAAACACTGAGCTTTTAATACTTTCCGTCGACAAGCTGGTTTCGCACCAAAACTGGAAAGCAGACCTGGAACAAATAGATTATAAAGGCCATGGCAAACTGAAAATCAACTTCCCGCTGGTTGTAGATAGTTCTTTTGCTATCAGCGACAGCTATGGCATGCTCGATACAAAATCAGGCCGGGGCAAGAGCGTTCGAGGCGTTTTCTTTGTTAATCCTGATAATGAAATCAGTGCATTTTATTTCTACCCGGTTGAAGTGGGAAGGAATACAGATGAAATTTTAAGGACACTGAAAGCCTTACAAACTCATTATGTAAATCCCGGCATAGTAACTCCTGCAAACTGGCAACCGGGCGATGATGTTATGATTCCGTTTCTTACAGTTGAAGACAAGGAAGAGTTAAAAAAACCAGATCCAAAAGTACATTACATTAACTGGTATATGATTTATAAAAAGATTGAGTAAAAATCAATCAGTCAAATATTTAGTTAAAAATCAATCAGTTAATTATTAAGATTAAAACCAATATGAGGATCATTAAATATCTTTTCATTCTTTTTATCCTGGTCTCGTGGCTGAGCAGTTCTAGCCAGGAGCAGAAAAATGAAACACAGATAAAGGGCTATATTTTAAATCCCGAAAAAACGCCGGCCATGTTTTCAACGGCCATCCTTCTGAATCAGGATTCGGTTATCATAAAAGGGACATTAACCGGGGATGACGGCGCCTTTGTTTTTGACAATATTAATCCGGGCAGGTACCTGGTAAAGGTTAGTAACATTGAATTTAAACCCTATGTATCAAAACCGATACTGATCCAAAAAAACGAAAAAATAGTTCTTGACTCTATTATCCTTTCTACCAATACTTTTAAGCTGAATACGGTGGAGATTGTTGGCCGTAAAGCCCTTGTTGAAGTTCACGCTGATAAAACGGTTTTTAATGTGGCCAGCAGTGTAAATGCTTCGGGAAACAATGGATTGGAATTGCTTAGCAAAGCACCGGGTGTGGTGGTTGATATGGACAACAATATCATACTCCAGGGTAAATCAGGAGTTCAGATTTTTATTGATGGCCGGCCTTCCCGCCTTTCGGGAAAAGATCTCACCAACTTCCTCGAAAGTATACGGTCCGACAATATCGAATCTATTGAAATCATCACCAATCCTTCATCGAAATATGACGCTGAAGGGACAGGGGGAATTATCAATATTAAACTTAAGAAGAATACCAGTTTAGGATTCAACGGGAATGTTATAGGGAGTTACTCGAAAGGTGTTTTCCCCCGGTCGAGTATTGGCACAACGTTAAATTACAGCGGCAGGAAAATTAATTTATTCTCTACTATCAATTATTCCGATAACCGTTTCCAGGAAGACATTACCGAATCATCCTATCAAAGCGGATACTATATTGAGGAGCAATCCAAAAGCGAAACCCACAGGAAATCATATAATTTTTCAGGTGGAATGGATTATACCATAAATGCCAAACAATCAATCAGCATGGACGGCAGGGCATTTATTAACAATGGCGACCGGACACTAAACGGAAGTACCGGAATCTATGATTCAATTAATATGGAGGATGGTGAAATTCTCCTGTCACAGGCTCTGGATGAAATACCAAGTGAAAATTATAATTTTAATTTCAGTTACCGGTATAGTATTGACAGCACTTCCAACCTTTCAGCTGACTTCAGCCTGGGCAAATATTCAAGCTCTAAAAACACCTATCAACCCAATAATTACTACAGTATTATCGGAGATACACTTCTGAGATCAGTTAACAATCAATATGATGCCAGCACACAGATAAATCTGTGGTCGGTGATGGTGGATTATGAAAAGAGATTTAAAAAATTCACTTTATCCTCGGGAGCCAAGTATTCCTATATCTCAACAGGCAACCAACTGGCTTTTTATGACATCGAAAACGAAACCCCTGTTTTAGATATTACCAAAAGCAATAATTTTGATTACCTTGAAAAAGTGGCTGCGCTTTACGTGATAGTAAATGCAAAGGTTAATGAAAAAATAACCGTCAATGCCGGACTTCGGATGGAAAGCACTTCTTCACTGGGAACTCTTGAAAGTGAAATCGTTACCCAAAACAGCGAAGTACCCAGAAGTTACACAGATTTTTTTCCCAATGTGAGCATCGCGTACGACGATCAGAAAAAAAGTGTGTTAAGTGCCAGCATAGGGCGGAGGATTACACGACCTAATTACCAGGATCTGAATCCTTTCGAGTCCAGGACGAGCGAATTGTCGGGATGGAAAGGCAATCCCTTTCTAAATCCAAATTACATTACCAATTATCAACTCACTTACTCGTTCATGCGGAAGCTGGTAATTTCAAACACCTATAGCGTCACCAAGGATTTTTTTGCCAATGTTTTTGAAATCACCGAAGGAGCTGGGAATATTCTTTCTCCCCGTAATCTGCAAAAAGCCATCAATAACGGCTTGTCGGTGAGCTATCCGCTTAAGGTTACGAAATGGTGGAATTTTACAACCTTTCTTGTTTACAATTATTCATCATTTAATGGCACTATAGGGAGCACCGTCATCGATCTGCAAGCCAATATTTATAATTTCAGATTGCAAAACAGCCTGAACTTACCCGGGAAAATCACCATGGAGCTAACCTATTTTTATACCAGCCCCTGGATATGGGGAGGCACTGTAAACGTTGAAGGAGGGTATGCGATAAATTTTGGAATCAAAAAGGATTTCCTGAATAAAAAATTACTGATTCAGGCAACAGGCAGCGATATATTCGGAACCCGGAGTGACTTTCACTATAAAAGTAATTATGGAGGCAAACATGTGGATGGCGCTATTTCATTTGATAACCAACGATTTGGCATCAACATGACTTATAATTTCGGCAATCAGAAAGCTAAAGCCTCGAAAAAGAGGAAATCGGCCATAGATGATGATCTGAATAGGATTTCGAATTAAACAATAGTCCCTGACTCATTCTTAGTTTGTTTAATTGAAGATATGAACAACAGGCCATTTTTCTGGTTTTACGTTTCCTGGCTTATAAATAGATTTTTACCCAGAGAATTGTTAATACTCTGAATTATAAAAACAACCAGGAAATTATCTCAAACATACCATTACCAATGAGAA
>JAIFMH010000325.1 GCA_020048595.1 Bacteroidota bacterium
TAATTACCGTCGCAGGTTACATATTTCTTTTTCTCACTCATATGTTTGGATATTAGATTATTAACTTGAGAATATATAATTTCCATGCTTTTCAAAAGCGGTGCAAAATTACTTTTTTATAAGGAATTAAGGGATAATAAATACAAAAAATACGCCCGATGATGCTAATTTAAAATGATTATAGATTAGAATAGCAGTAAATATCAGCAAGTTAAACAATTATAAAGAATTCACCAGCTAAACAGAGAAAATCTTGTTTGTAAAAAAATTGAAGCATTGCAATACTTATATTCAAAAAAATATTAATTTTCCGCTTTCAAACCATGAATAGAAATTTAATAGTATTCATAAAAAATTTGGAGGAAACATTATGATTAACCTCGCCACAAATTACATGGGAATTGCTCTGAAAAATCCCATTATTGCAGGTGCCAGCAGTATGTCGACAGACCTTGCTATGTTAAAAAAACTTGAACAGGCTGGAGCTGCTGCTATTGTTTATAAAACTTTATTTGAAGAGCAGATAAACCTCGAAAGCGCCCAGTTCGATGATCAGATTGAGGCTATGGCCGGACTTCATGCCGAAATGACCAGCTTGTATCCAAAACTGCAACATGCCGGACCGGAAGCTCACCTGGTGAATTTACGCAAAGCTAAAGAAACACTGGGCATCCCGGTAATCGCCAGCCTTAACTGCCTTTACGACAATACCTGGATTGAGTATGCCCGGCTTATCGAAAAAACAGGCGTTGATGGAATTGAGTTGAATTTCTATTTCGTTCCCGGCGATTTTGAAGCCGACGGCCGTTCGATTGAAGATATTCACCTTGACCTGGTGAAAATGATTAAATCAAAAATTACCATTCCTGTCAGCGTTAAGCTTAGTTCATTCTATTCGAATCCGCTGAACTTTATATCCCGCCTTGATAAAGCAGGAGTAAACGCAGTTGTTATATTCAACCGTATGTTCGAACCGGAAATCAATGTTCAGGAAATGAAACATATTGCTCCGTTTTATCTAAGCCACGAAGGCGATTACCGTCTTGCACTCAGGTATGCTGGTCTGCTGTATGGCAATCTGAAAGCAAATGTATGTGCCAATACCGGAATTTACCAGGGCAACGACGTAATTAAAATGATACTGGCCGGAGCCGATTGCGTGCAGGTTGTAAGCACACTATATAAAAACAAACCTGAACATATTGCAACCATGCTAAGCGATATGGAAGCCTGGATGGAATCAAAGAAATTCACATCAATAGCTGACTTTAAAGGAAAACTGTCGAAGAAAGAGTTAAAAGATCCGTTTGTTTATAAACGTGGCCAGTATATCGATTTATTGCTAGGCTCAGATCAGCTGATCAAATAATACGAATTGGCTTAAACTTATAAAAACCCCGTGCTGAATACGCCGGGGTTTTTTAAACCTGACAGGTTTTTAAAACCTGTCAGGTTTAGAGGAAAACTGTCTGTCGAAGAAAGAGTTAAAAGATCCTTTTGTATACAAACGTGGTCAATATATCGACTTATTACTTGGTTCGGATCAGCTTATCAAATAATACAAACCAATTTAACCTGGTAAAAACCCCGAGCTGAATAAGCCGGGTTTTTTTTATTTCCGGAAACCTGACAGGTTTCAAAAACCTGTCAGGTTTAAAAAAAAAGAACCGGCGGGCGCCGGTTCTTTTGGTAAACAGGGTGTGGGAAAGGTTATTTGAGCTGCAATTTTTCTAAAATGTTTTTCGCTTCCTGGCGGTGAAAATTATCCGGGTTCGAAGCTACTACTACAAACTGGTCGATGGCTTTATCTTTCTGATTGTTCTTCAGGTAGCAAAGACCTAAATACCATTCAGCATGTTCAATATAAAGGTTATCGTTTTGTTTGATAATTGTATTGAAAGCTTTTATTGAGTTGTCGTAATTTTTAGTCTCAATATTTGAAATTCCGTAATAGAACCAAACGGCTATATTCGAATTATCGGCATCAAGTATACTTTTGAATAATTCAGAAGCTGCGGCGAAGTCCTTTTGTTGGAATTTTATTACCGCTTCAACTATATTCTGATCACCGCGGGTTTGATCCACAATATTCTCAGAATTATAATATTCTGTAAAAAGTGAGTCCGTCGAAATATTGCGGCTTGTTTGCATATACAAAGTTGCAGCAACCGCTACGAGTGCCACCAGCGAAGCAGCAGCATACCACCATTTACGGGCATACATTCGTACAACCGGAACTTCTTCCTTAACTACACGGCCTGCATTAATAGCGGCGATCAGCTTACGACGTAATTCAATAATATCATCCTTCATAAGGGCTGAATCGATACTCTGTGAGAGTTTCAGTTCTTCTGCCAGGTCAGGATTGGATCTCAGCTCCTTTTTAAAGGATGCTCGCTCTAATGGCGCCATCTCATTGGCAAGGTATTGCTCAATGGTGGCTGAATGTTTAAATTTATTTGTCATATCTTAAAAATTTTTGACTTCTAGGGTCATCTGCAATACGTTTTTTTAAATCTTGTTTACATAAGTACTTCCGGGTTTTGGCATAATTCTCAGTTTTAAAACCCATGATACCGGCAATTTCCCGAAGTGGAATATTTTTTATAAAGAGGCGTAACACTTTCTGACAATCTTCGGGTAATGACAAAAAGTGTATCTGAATAATCCTGTGCATCTCGGTCTCTGCAATACTTGCTTCCTGAAGCATGTCTTTTGGCAGATCGATAAACACTTCTACATCTGACAGTTTGTCAAAAATGGCCTTACGCTTGTTAAGCTTTTGGAGCCATAAATTCCGGCAAACTGAATACATGTATGTTTTAAAAGAACTGGTTAATGTTAATTGGTTTAAACTTATTTTATTATAAAGTATTATTATCCCATCCTGAAACGTATCCTCAGCATCTTCCCCTGTCCCCCCATTTTCAGATACAAGGAATCTGATTAACGGGAAAAACTCCTTGTAGATGAAATTAATGATATAATCACTCCTTAATCTCAATCCTTCTAATATGGCTTCATCAGAATAATGGATCATCTTTATGCTATATTATCCAGAATTTTAAAAAAGGTGATACCATTTTTCTGACTTTTTTTCATTTATTTTGAAAATATTTTTCATCTACCTGTTTTACAACAACTTATAGTTGAAATTATTTTTTAACAATTATTGATGAATAGTTCATTTTTCAGCTAAAATCTATTAAATATGAGTATGGTTTTATTTTTAAAAATTCATTTCTGGGATTTAACAGGTGCTAAGTCAATATAATTTAGTCAAAATATCATACTATTTGTATGTAATGATTAAAAGTTATAATGAATACAAGGCAAAAAAAAAAACCGGAAGGAACCAGCTTTTTTTAAAATTGAGTATGGGAAAGGAGCTATTTGAGCTGCAATTTCTCTAAAATGTTTTCAGCCTCCTGCTTATGAAAATTATCAGTACTATTTGCAACAACTACAAACTGATCGACAGCTTTATCCTTCTGGTTGTTTTTCAGGTAACAAAGTCCTAAATACCACTCAGCATGTTCAATATAAAGATTATCGTTTTGACTAATTATTGTATTGAAGGCTTTTATTGAGTTATCATAGTTTTTAGTCTCAATATTTGAAATACCATAGTAAAACCAAACTGCTATATTGGTATTATCTGCATCAAGTATACTTTTAAATAAAACAGAAGCGGTCCGGAAATCCTTTTGCTGGAATTTGATCACCGCTTCTACTATATTCTGATCACTGCGGGTTTGATCTACAATATTCTCAGATGTATAATATTCATCGAAAAGTGCATCAGCTGAGATATTACGGGTTGTTTGCATGTACAAAGTTGCAGCAACTGCAACAAGAGCCACCAACGAAGCGGCAGCATACCACCACTTGCGGAAATTCAAACTAACAACAGGAACTTCAGCTTTAACGCCACGGTTTGCATTTATTACGTCAAGCAGTTTTCGTCGTACATCAATAATATCATCCCTCATCAATGCTTTATCAATAGCTTGCGAGAGCTTAAACTCTTCTGCCAGGTCAGAATTTGAGCGAAGATCTTTCTCAAAAGCAGTTCGCTCAGCGGGCGCCATCTCATTGGCAAGATATTGTTCAATGGAGGCTGAATGTTTAAATTTATTTGTCATATTTTAAAAATTTTTGACTTCGTGGGTCATCAGCAATACGTTTTTTCAAATCTTGTTTACATAAGTACTTACGGGTTTTGGCATAATTTTCGGTTTTAAAACCCATGATACCGGCAATTTCCCGCAAAGGAATATTTTTAATAAAAAGCCTCAACACTTTCTGGCAGTCCTCAGGTAACGACAAAAAGTGTATCTGAATAATTCGGTGCATCTCTGTCTCTTCAATACTTGCTTCCTGAAGCATATGTTTGGGAAGGTCAATAAATTCTTCAACATCAGTTAGCTTGTCAAAAATGGCCTTACGCTTGTTAAGTTTCTGGAGCCATAAATTCCGGCACACCGAATACATATATGTTTTAAAAGAACTGGTTAATGTTAATTGATTTAAACTTATCTTACTGTAAAGTATTATGATTCCATCCTGAAATACATCTTCAGCATCTTCACCTGATCCTCCGTTCTCAGTCACAAGGAACTTGATTAAAGGAAAATACTCCTTGTAGATGAAATTAATGATGTAATCACTCCTTAACCTCAATCCCTCCAGTATGGCTTCATCAGAAAAGTGGATCATGGGTTGCTATATTATCCGGATTATTGAAAAAGGTAATACCATTTTCAGATTATTATGATGCATTTACCTGATATGTTAGCTATATTATTGCATTTCAGTAATTTACAGCCAACAAAATTTATTAACATTTTGTGATTTAATGTTCAGAATTATAAAATAATTTTCTTTTTAACATTCAAATCAAATGCAAAGATGATACAATTTTGAAAGTTTTTTAAAATATTTTACAAAATACATATTACCTTTTAACAAAACTAGGATTAAGAATTATAACGCATCTAGCTATGGTGTATTTCTAATTATTGAAATTCTAAGAAAAATCAGAAAAAAATCAGAAATACAGATAACTGATTATAAAGACAAAAAAAAATCGCACCTTAAAATAAAGTAACCATGAAAAATCGTTTTCTCTTCACAGCACTACTTTTATCAGCATTTATCACTACTCAAACTACAACAGCCGGCGACATCAGTGGTAAGGTTTTATATCAGGGTGATATAAACAGACCAATCGGCAGCGTAATGGTTGTTTTAAAAAACGTGGATAATAATACTACCCAGACTTTCAAAACAGAAAATGACGGGTCTTATCAGTTTAATAATCTAAGCAATGGTAATTATATTGTTACAGGAACAACAACTATTCAAGGTGGTGGTGTAACTTACTATGATGCCACCCTTGTATTTCTCCATTTGGTTGGATTTTATCAATTTACACCTATCCAACTTATGGCTGCAGACGTTAATGGTAGTGGTAATGTAAACTGGGGCGATTACAATCTTATTGTTCGTCACATCCTGAAAGGAACTCCATTCCCTGCAGGCCCATGGAAATTTGAGGCTGCTGAAGTTCCCATTTCAGACCTGAAAAGTGTAGAATTTGACCCAAAGACTATTGG
>JAIFMH010000139.1 GCA_020048595.1 Bacteroidota bacterium
CTACTTCAGCTCCTGTCCAATTAACAGTTAAACTGTTTAATTCGGAAGCTGTAAGGGTATTATTGCCAACGTGAGAATCAATGTTCAGATAACCACCATTTGTTGCACTTGCATTGGGCCATCTCCCTTTTGCTGTATTTACGCCATTTACAGTTACCATATTGGGTGTTGACTGTGCTGTAACTGCTTTACTGTAAATCCCGCCGCCTTCACTAGTCCACCCGCTTACGGTTTGAAATCCTGTGATTACAGGTTTAGATCCTGATCCATACGAAGATATTACTATCGGATTTGCGGATATCCCTGACCGGGAAGGTATTATTGTGCCTGAAAATTCATCCCCTTTTTTAAATAATACCGAGTCGCCGGGGAGCAGGCCGGAGAAAAAAGAATTTAGTTTGGTGATCGTTTTCCAGGGCGTGGCGGAATCCTGTGCCTGGGCAGTGGTTCGGGAATCGTCGCCCTGGGATGCCGAAAAATAGAAATTGCGGGCTTCGGATCTGTTGGAAATTAAACTTAATGCTACTACCAGCAGAATAAACCATACATGTAAAAAAGCATTTTTAAATGAAGATTGTTTTGTTACCATCGATGTAAGTTGAAGTATTCGGGTTAGGACTGTTTTTTATACTGGCAGTTTTACGAATACGTATTCCAAGTGGATAATGAGAAAGGAATAAAAAACTTCTTTGAAACGGATGGTATTTTTTTTTAGTGCCGCAAGGGCGTATAATATTGTTCAGATAATGCCGGAAATTCAGCATGTATGGTTTTTCCATTTCGGATTCTTTTCCGGGTTAATAGTCCGGAAAACCCGTGTATACTGGAAAATAGAGGAAGTCTTCCTGCTTCAGACAGGTAAATTTTTTCATACTTATTAGTTGACATTATTTTTAAAATTAGCAGATATCAATTGGTAAATAATCTTACTGTTCATCAAACTGCTTTGCATTTATCCTGCAGATTGCTATGCTTAGGTAAAATTAAGTAAAATTTAAAACTGTACAGAGGGATAAAATGTTCAAATATACTGTTGAAAAAACCGGATGCAACTAATCTGTTAATCAAACAGAAGTCTATCAATACAATGCTGCAGCATTCACTGACAAAAAGTAAGCAGTAATACTCAGGTTTCAATTTTAAAACTACTGAAAGAAGCTAGCAATTGGTGCAATTTGTGATATCTATGGCAAAAAAGGCTTTTCATCAAACGGATACTTTACGGACTGATACAATTTTAAACCCAAATTCAGCATTAGAAAAAGCTGAATTTCTATAAAACCCTGGTTTAAAATAAAAAAAACCATCACATTAATTAAAGTGGGTCAGAACCAAAAGTTGGGGAGTAAGTAATTATAATGGAGATTATTGAAGATTAAAACTGTAGTATTGATTTTAGTTCTGCTTAACTTTCTTTTACCTTGATGTAAAAGAAAGTAACAAAGAAAAGATCAAGGCTGTATAAAAATCCATTGCGGTTTCTAAGCCGGAGGTATTTTCGCGCAATACAAGGCATGAAAGATGGCACAATACACATCATTTGTCGTTGCTGTGTATTGCTACGCACAAGCCAAGCGCACATACCTCCGTCAAGAACCGCTAATGTATTTTTCTAAGGCCGGTCCCTTCTACGAAAGTCTTCTCTTATGGCATCATTGTGGAACAGGGATTTAGCTCAACACCATAATTTTCAGGGTGTGAGGACCGGCCTAATAGAAATTTCACAACAGATGTAGCCGAACGTAAAAGGCGCGGGCACCCCGATTTATCGGGGACACCAGCTTCACGTGCTGTAAGGATGTTGTTCAACTTTGTCAAGCCTTGTTCTGCGAGCCTTTACCGAAGCGTACAGATGTTTAAAATTTATATTAAGCCTTGATCTTTTATGCGCGTATTGCTTATTTCAAATGTGCGCATGAGATCGTTTCACTAAATTGGTCCTTTTGTATCAAGACAAAAGGACAAAAAAAAATAAAAACTACTACAAGAAAATTACCTAAATAAGAGAAACACAAAACCGCTTTTTGGTATTTACTCCCCAACTTTTGTACTTGATCCAATTTATATTAAACCTGGTAGAAACTAAAAAAAACCAGCACATTAATTTAAGTCTGCTCAAGAAGCAAAATCTAAAACTAATGTGCTGGGAATAAACACTTCAAATATTTTACCTGAACCGGATCAAAAACAGATATTTGAATTTATGGGTACAAAACCGGAACAGATTTTTAAATTAACGTTTTGCTATCCGATTTTAGAAATCGCATCAATAAACGCTTCAACCGAAGCAGTTACAATATCCGTATTTGCTGAAAATCCATAGTAAAGAGTCCCTTTATTTTCGAGCTGTACATGCACTTTTCCGATATCATCCGATCCACGGGTTATGGCCTGGATAAGAAATTCCTCCAATGTAACCGTTTTGCGGATAATCTGCTTTACTGCGTTAAAGGCGGCATCAACAGGGCCATTGCCCGGTGAAGTGGCCGAATATTCCTCCCCGTCAACAACTATTACAACAGATGCTACAGGCTGGGTAGAGGAGCCGCAAATTACCTGGAGATGTTTTAGCTGAATACGCCTAGCATGCTCCGACTGTTCAACACCTACCAGGACAAAGAGATCTTCGTCCTTAATTTCCTTTTTCTTATCGGCCAGTTCTATAAATTTCTCATAAACATCATTCAGGTCCTCAATACTTAATGTGAATCCGAGAACCTCGAGGCGATGTTTCAGTGCTGCCCGGCCCGAACGTGCCGTTAAGACAATACTCGATTCGCGGATTCCTACATCCTGCGGATCAATGATCTCGTAGTTTTCGCGGTTTTTCAGAACACCGTCCTGGTGTATCCCCGATGAATGAGCGAATGCATTACGACCTACAATTGCTTTATTTGGCTGAACAGGCATCCGCATAAATGTGGATACCATGCGGCTGGTTTCGTAAATCAGCTGTGTGTTAATCCCGGTTATCAGGCCCATATTCGGTCTTGTTTTCAGGGTCATAACCACCTCTTCGAGCGAAGTATTACCGGCGCGTTCGCCAATACCGTTAATGGTAACCTCCACCTGGCGGGCACCATTCATTATTCCTGAAATGGAGTTTGCGGTAGCCATGCCCAGATCGTTATGACAATGTGTCGAAAGTATCGCTTTATCTACATCCCTTACATGATCAACCAGGTATTTTATTTTTTCGCCGTACTCATAAGGCAGGCAATATCCGGTTGTATCCGGGATATTTACAACGGTAGCGCCAGCCTTTATAACGGCTTCAACAACACGTGCAAGGTATTCGTTTTCGGTACGTCCTGCATCTTCGCAATAGAATTCAACATCATCAACAAAGTTACGTGCGTATTTAACGGCCGCAATGGCACGCTCAATAATCTCGTCCTGGTTTGATTTTAATTTATGATGAATATGATAATACGAAGTACCAATACCGGTATGTATGCGTTTGCGTCTTGCATATTTGAGCGCTTCGGCAGCTACTTCTATATCTTTTTCAACGGCACGTGTAAGTGCACAAATAATAGGCTCGTGTACTGCTTTCGAAATTTCGACTACCGATTTAAAATCACCGGGGCTGGAAATAGGAAAACCGGCCTCAATAACATCAACACCTAAAGCTTCCAGCTGCCTGGCAACTTCAATTTTCTCAAGCGTATTCAACTGGCATCCGGGAACCTGCTCGCCATCCCGGAGGGTTGTATCAAAAACATAAATTTTATCGCTCATTTGGATTGGTTTTATCTGATATTAATTTGTGAATCATTTCATTTAATGTGAAGCCGGGAATCCGGAATAAGAAATGGAAATCTTACAACACATTTTATTTACTACATGTCTTTATTACAGCAATTAATCTATTATCTGTTTTGCGTATTTACATTGATATACAAAACATCCTTTTCATTCATATCAACGTCTGTCTTCCGACTTCCGTCTTACAGCCCTGTTCTTCCAATTCATTAAATCAAATATTCAAACAAACTCTCGTGATTATTTACTTCTGTAAAAGCCACTTTGTGTTTTTTCATGTTTGAAATCAGTATGGCATAGTCGGATGGTGCTTTCATTTCGATACCTACCAGGGCAGGTCCGGCTTCGCGGTTATTTTTCTTTATAAATTCGAAACGGGTGATATCATCATCGGCACCAAGTACATTATTTACAAAATGGCGTAATGCGCCGGCACGCTGCGGGAAACGAACCAGGAAATAATGTTTCAGTCCTTCGTACAACAACGATCGCTCCATGATTTCCTGCATGCGGCTTATATCGTTATTGCTTCCGCTAACGATGCATACAACGGTTCTGCCTTTTATCTGTTCGCGGTACAATTCCAAAGCCGCCACTGATAATGCTCCAGCCGGTTCAACTACAATAGCATCTTCGTTATACAGTTTTAAAATTGTAGAACATACCAGTCCTTCCGGAACCAGAATCATTTTGTGGATACGGTCCTTTGCCAGTTCGAAAGGACGTGTGCCAACTCTTTTTACCGCAGCGCCATCAACAAATTTATCAATTTCGTCAAGGGTTACAGGCTTACCGTTTTTCAGGGCTTCGGCCATGCTTGGCGCACCTTCGGGCTCGACACCGATAATTTTTGTATGCGGACTTTTTAACCTGGTTACTTCAGTTACTCCGGCTATTAAACCGCCACCGCCAACCGGAACAAAAATAAAATCAGGGTTGCTAAGATCATTAAAAATTTCGAGGGCAACGGTTCCCTGTCCTTCAATAACGCGGTAATCGTCGAAAGGAGGCACAAAGGTTTTACCCTGTTCCGAAGTGTATTCAAGAGCTTCCTTCAAACAATCATCAAATGTATCGCCGGTCATTACCAGTTGAATCCAATCGCCGCCAAACATTTTCACCTGGGTAACCTTTTGCTTTGGCGTAGGGCTGGGCATATAAACCACGCCCTTTATTCCCAGGGACTTGCAACTCCACGCAAATCCCTGGGCATGGTTTCCGGCACTTGCGCAAACAACGCCTTTCTCTTTGCGTTTCAGGCTCAGCTGGCTGATCATATTGTATGCACCCCGTATTTTATACGAACGCACAACCTGCAGATCTTCTCTTTTTAAGTACACCTTACATTTATACTTAGCCGACAAGGTAGCATTCAACTGCAATGGCGTATTAAGCACAGCAGGCTTCAGCCTTTCGGCAGCAGCTTCGAAATTGAACGTATGCGGGGCGTCGGACGGGGACATTTTTGGTTATTGAGGGATTTTGTTATGAGGGAAGAAGGGAAGTAGGGAGTAAGGAGTAAGGAGAAGGGCGAAGGGGCGAAGGGGCGAAGGGGCGAAGGGCGAAGGGCGGAGAGGAGAGTGAAGGGCGGGTGAGTGGACAGTTGGATGATGGGACAGATGGAACATTTGAACAATGGAACAATTGAACAATAGAACATTTGAACGATGGAACAATTGAACATTTGAACGATGGAGCAATTGAACATTTGAACCATTTAACGCCAGCCCCAAAATCTGTCAATCTGCAGTGGAAGTGCTGAAACCTTTTTAATTATTTTCGGGCCTCAATTTGCGTACGGCTGCTCCTGCTACCCACATTTCCGATTCGCGGAGTTCTTTCAGTTCT
>JAIFMH010000340.1 GCA_020048595.1 Bacteroidota bacterium
CACCGGATTTTTCTTTTTCCTCTTCCTCTTCTCGTTCTTCTCCTTCTTTCAAATCAAGAGCTGAATCAAAAAAGTCCTCATCTTTATCCGATTTGGTATCAATTTTAACCGGAACTTTTATAAGGTAGCTGGCTTCCTCTGTATCAAGTGTTATAGCAAAAAAGAAAGCTCCACCAGAAAGAGGGACTTTAATTGTATGATTGATCCAGCCGAGTGGATATTTCTTGCGAATGGCTTCCATTAATTCAGGAGTGACATTTGCATAATTGATTATCAGTTTTTTACGATTAGCTTGCATTGTTTCTGCTGATTTTTAATCTAAAATTTGCCACAATTATACGATAGAAAAATAAAAAAACATATTTTTTCTGATAAATTAACAAAGATTTTTCAGATATATTAATTCTATTTAACTTTTTTAAAGACAATTGCAGTTCGGTTGGTTGAATATATACTTAAACGATTAGTGGAACTTGCTTCATCAAACCTGGTTGAATAAACCATTTTTTCATTTACCCGGCCGTGCCCGCCAAAGATAGCACTGTCAGTACTCAGAACAATTTTATAATCACCTGCTTCAGGAACTACAAATTCGTATCCTGGTATTGAGCCAGAAGTATGGAAATTAAAAAGAAATATAAGTCCGGCTCTTTCATACACCAGGCATTTATTGGTTTCGTCGCAATTGATCTGATTTGCGTATAACGTACTCAGTAGCTTGGCATCTTTGATAGTTTTTATTAATGCACGATCGAAATCCGACAGATAATGGTATCTTAACAGTGGATTATCCATTAAAGACCATTGTCTGCGTGCATGCTGGTAACTCCAGTCATTGCCCTCGCGCGGGAAATCTATCCATTCAGGGTGTCCAAATTCATTGCCCATAAAATTCAGATAAGCCTGGCCTCCCAGTGAAATAGTTATTAATCGGATCATTTTATGTAAGGCTATGCCACGCTCAACCACAATATTCTCCTCTGAAGATTGCATATTGAAATACATCTCCTTATCCATAAGCCTGAAAGCTATAGTTTTATCTCCAACCAAAGCCTGGTCGTGCGACTCACAATATGTAACAGTTTTTACATAAGGCAGCCTGTCGTTAAGAACTTGCCACATTTCACCCATACTCCATTCTTCATCTGGTACATCTTTCAGATATTTAATCCAGAAATCAGGAATTCCCATTCCAAGTCTGAAGTCAAAACCAATTCCTCCATCGTCAATCGGAGAAGCAAGCCCTGGCATTCCAGAAACATCTTCAGCTATTGTTACTGCTTTTGGATTGATTAAATGTCCGAGGTGATTGGCAAGTTGCAGATAAGTTACTGCATCAAATTCAACTCCCTGGTTAAAGTATTTATCAATATTATCAATAGGTTCGTCGCCATGATGAAAGTAAAGCATGGATCCTACACCATCAAATCTGAATCCATCGAAATGAAACTCTTTCAACCAATAGCTAATGTTAGAAAGGAGAAACTGCAATACTTCAGTTTTTCCATAATCAAACAGTTTTGAGTCCCAATTAGGGTGTTCACCTCTGGCACCGGCATGAAAATATTGGGTTTCACTACCATCAAACTGATTCAATCCTTCATTCAGGTTTTTGACAGTA
Organism: Bacteroidota bacterium; assembly: GCA_020048595.1. Classification (GTDB taxonomy): domain Bacteria; phylum Bacteroidota; class Bacteroidia; order Bacteroidales; family UBA4417; genus UBA4417. Next base: position 1,622 of record JAIFMH010000340.1, read on the forward strand.
TGCGAATGTACCAGGTCCATTATCACTGCAATTCCCATGCTTTGAGCAGTACTGATAAGGGTTTTTAAATCTTCAGGCGTGCCAAATCGTGATGAAGGAGCAAAGAAACTTGATACATGGTAACCAAATGAGCCATAATACGGATGCTCCTGAATAGCCATGAGCTGAACAGCATTATATCCGGCCTTTTTTATCCGGGGCAGAATTTTTTCGGTAAATTCATTGTATGTTCCTAACCCTTCTTTTTCCTGGGCCATACCAACATGGGCTTCATATATAAACAGATCACCCAATTTCCGTATATCGAAATTATTGTTTTCCCAAGTAAATTTTGGAGAGAACCAAAGTTGCCCGCTGAAATTCTTGGTATCCTCATCCTGTACAACCCGCCGGATGTAAGCAGGAATTCTGAGTTGGTCTCCTATAGCGCTTTTAACTAATACTTTAATCTTGCTTCCATGTGTAAATACAGTTTTGTAATGCTCAGCATTTAACTTGATTTCCCATATCCCATTCTCCATTTTTTGCAATGGATGAGCGTATAGGTTCCAACTATTGAAATCACCTGTCAGGAAGAGGCCATGAGCTGCTGGAGCCCATTCGCGGTAAACCCAGCAATTCTCAGCAGGAATGAAATTTATTCCCATATACTCATAAGCCATTGAAAAGTCCTCAATACTGCCCGAGATTGATTCAATATATTTAAGTTTTGAAACAAACCTTTCATGCCTGGCGTTAATATCATACGCAGCTTGCGCTAACCAAGGATCTTGCTCTGCAATTTTTGGTAATTTATCTGAATTTTCCATCATATCGGGTCTGTATTACACATTCGGAAGAATAGATTTATTTCTGCAAATTAAGATAATTTTCCAAATTATTTCAATTTATTATTGCCAAAACAAAGTATGGTTACAAAGGGTGTTATCTTATGGGATAATAAATATTTGTTTGCCTATTATTTGAATCAATATCCATGTTCGGATTGGTAATGTATTCTTCCCATCCCGGACCATCTATCTGTAAACCATTATTATTTACATAGGATTGTAATGCTTTATAGGCATTTGAAATCATTCCATATGACCCAAAATATTTTAACATTGCTGTTCTATGTGCACTTTTTTCTATGCAGTTTAATCCTGAAGGCACTGCAACAACTATTTCTACAGGCATACCAGCTTCAATATCGTAATTTCCGGATCTATAGTCATGGAAAACAGCTATTGGATTACCGGTAGGAGAGAGGTTGTGAGATTTTAAGAACAAAGAAATATTTTGGTACATTAAAGTAAGTTTTGGCACAACTGTCTGCGAGGTTGCAGTATCACGAACAGTTATCAGAATTTGCGCGGGCGCCTCAAAGTCAATTATTTCATATCCATAAACTGCTCTGTTATCTTGTAATAATTGATCCAGGTTTAATAATCCTTTTTCCAGGTCCGGTCCAATCATATGATCAGAAAACATTCCAAACCATCTTGATAAAGGATTCATTCCTAAGTCACTATCAATACTTAAGGTGACATTTGTATTTTGATTCTCTTTTATAAAAAAAAATTTTCCGGTAGATTTTCCCTTGTCAGCGAAATCAAATATTACCTCCAGAGAATCAGGTGAAATGCTCGAAATAATTGATACACTGCCTGTTCCAATATTTTTATTATTGCTTTGCCAGGATAATTTTGCACCTGGTCCAGATTCAGGACCAGAAAAACTAAGCTGCATTCCTGTGTCTGATTGTATCCATGGTGACCATTTTTCCCAGTTTTTCAGCGAATTAACTTGTTCAAATATTCCTTTTTGTGAAGCATTTAATAATAAACGTCTTTCAACATGTACTTTCCTTGGAAGTAGAAAGCCAGCAGAAATCAGAGCAATAAAAACAACGAGAACAATAGTAAGAATGCGTCTAAACATTTTCATTGTAACGTATACAATTAGTTCAGTAAAAATACAAAATATAAATCAGATTGTAATTGGAGGATCTAAAATGTGATTATTAATAGAAAGGGAAATAGATTTCTTGTTTGTGGAATGATTATTGATTAATTTTGAATTAAATCTACTAAACTCAATTCTATGAAAAGACTTATTTTTATTACAGTTTTAGCCATAACATTTTTCTCAACTTCCTGTACTGACGATATTGGTGGTAATGCAGATATGTCGACCGTTGATTTTATTGTTCAGGATAACGAATGGGGCGTATTTGGTAATGAAGGGGAGGTGGGATACGGATATGCTGTAGACCTCAGTTTTCCTGAACTTACGGATAATGTGATTCAAAATGGAATGGTAAGTTTGTATATGAAATCAGGTGATGCCTGGATTCCTGTTCCGATTTACTTCTATTATCAAACAGATCAGACTTTGTACCAGGGCGGCTTTTTTTACAGGATGAAACGTGGCGTTTTTTCAATTGATTACTATGAAAGTGATGGATTTACTCAAAATCCAGGTACACAAATTTTCAGACTCGTAATAGTGCAACCATACTAAAATCTGAACTATTCTACTAAAAGCTTCGCTATGCGGGGCTTTTTTTTTGTAAGTTAGTGGTTTAAAACGTTACTTGTTTAAATTCTTAAGGATATATTTAAATAGCACATTACCAAACATATGGAGCGGGAAACTAAAATTGAATGTCCGAATTGCGGCACAGAAATAAATGTAAATGAAATTCTATATCATCAGCTTGAAGACGATTTCAAGAAGAGATATACTGCACAGTTGGCCGAAGAAAAGAAAAAGTATGATTCGGAACTCGATCAGCTTAATTTGCAGAAGGAAGAATTTGAGAAAAAGAAACAGAAGGAAAATGAACTTTTTCAGGAAAAACTGCAGTCAAAATTAAAAGAAGAAAGACAAATTATTGAGAAACAACTAAAAATTAAAATAGCTGAAGAGCAGTCGGAGCAGGTGGCGATTATGCAAAAGGAACTGCTTGAACAATCCGAAAAACTTAAAGAACTGAGTAGGAGCAAGGCTGAAATTGAACGACTTAGGCGGGAAAAAGATGAAATGAAAGAGAGTGTTATGGCTGAAGCAGAACGTACTCTGAATCAAAAACTAGTTGAAGAAAAGGAAAAGATACGGAAAAATGAACAGGATCGTAATGAGTTGGCTATTAAAGAATTACAAAAACAACTTGAGGATCAGAAACGCCTGACTGAAGAGATGAAACGCAAGCAGGAGCAAGGCTCTATGCAATTGCAGGGTGAAGTTCAGGAATTGGCCATCGAAGAGTGGCTGGCTGCCAGTTTTCCGCTCGATACAATTGATGAAATAAAAAAAGGAGCCAGGGGAGGCGATTGTATACAGACAGTTAATACGCGAACCCGGCAAAATTGCGGTACCATTTATTACGAAAGCAAACGCACCAAAGACTTTCAGCAAAGCTGGATCGAGAAGTTCAAGAGTGATATCAGGGATAAAGGCGCTAATATCGGAGTGCTGGTAACAGAAGTTTTGCCATCTGATTTGGATCGTATGGGATTAAAAGAAGGTATATGGATATGTACATATGACGAATTTAAGGGATTATGTAAAGTTCTTCGTGAATCCATTATTCAAATCAGTAATGCAACGGCAACTCAGGAAAATAAAGGCGATAAAATGAGTTTGTTGTATGATTTCCTTACAAGTAACACATTCCGTTTACAGATTGAAGCAATAGTTGAAGGATTTACGCAAATGCAAACCGATCTGGACAGTGAGAAACGAGCTATGCAACGCATTTGGAAAATGCGTGAAAAACAACTTGAGAAAGTTATTAATAACACAATCGATATGCATGGCTCCATTAAAGGAATTGCCGGCAGCGCGATACAGGACATTAAGCAACTTGATTTGCCTTATACGGATTTGCTGTCCGAAAACATTGATATCTAAACAAGTAGTCTTTTTGAAATTATTGACAAAATATAAAAATGAAAAAACTCATATCTTTTATCGCATTTATCTCTTTATGGATTAATGCATTT
>JAIFMH010000025.1 GCA_020048595.1 Bacteroidota bacterium
GGGAGACTATCACGTACGGTTCCGTGAGAGGCTTGGGGTGAAACTCCCCTTGCCTACTTGACTGAAAAAACAGACTATCACATAAAAATAAATGATTATGAGAAAGATACTCTTATTGACAGTTTTGATTGTTGGATATTATCTGCCGACATTTTCGCAATTTTACAATCGACCGCAAAATTATCGGCTACCCATAGACACCACTTATAGCAATCTATCATTAAAAAATAATTTAAAGACTCCCAAACTTGTTAATCCTTTCGACTCTAGCTGGTTATTCAATAATTCCAAGAACAACAAAAAATTAATTTACCCTGGATTGACAGATATAAATTCGCAATCAGGTCAAGCCCCAAATGCGATTTTTAATATGCCGTCAACGTCCGACAACATGCCATGTGTTGTACCTCAGGGATATTTTCCAATGCCAATTGTCAAACCCGATACTACTGTAAGATATACCTTGTTGATTAAAAAATATTAAAAACCTCTGTGGCTATCAGCACCTGTACGCAAGCCAGGTTTAGGAGCAATGCATACAGCAAAGTAATAAATTGAAAAGCAATTCATCGCAGGAGGTTCTGCGGTTAACAACCCGCCCTGCGAGTTGCTGCTGAATGATAGCGGGGATTATTTATTGTTAATAATTGGTAAATACAATCCGCCCAATTACAGTTACTCATAACTTTATACCATTCAATAAAGTTTACCCTATACGAAATTCCTCTTTTTAAAACTTAAATATCTGTAAAATGAAAAATTATTCTATCCTGTTAACTGCCTTGATTCTTACAACATTAAATGCTTTAGGGCAAAACGACAAACAATTTGAGTTTAAAATAGATGGTACAATAAATGCTGACACGGGAACTGTCACTCTCCAATTTCTTACTGATTATATACCGAAAAATAACAGCGATATAGTGGCGAAGGTGAAAAATGGAAAATTTTCAATCTCAGGATACCTGCCCGAACCTCAATCTGTAGAAATTGGTTTTGGTGATAACTACCTGACATCGGATTTTATTATTGAAAAAGGATTACAAACTATTTCGATAAACATTGATTCGGCACGACAAGTGCCTGTTGTATCAAATAATACGATGCAAAACGAATATCCACGTTACACTGCCTTCTTTAAACAACTTACTATTAAGCGGAATTTATGCGACCAAAAATATAATAGCATATACAAGCTCAATAATTATACTTTGCCCGAAGATATTAGGTTTAGTATGACAAAAGAACTTGATATTCTTTATAAAGAACAGGATAAATTACTGTTGACTTATAGTGAAAAGAATCCAAACTCAGAAATCGCATTCTGGACACTTGTTAGACTTATGGGCTGGGGGTACGAACCAATATTTGATTCAATCTACAATTCATTTTCTGATCAACTGAAAAATGGGTATGCAGGTAAAGTTCTTAATACGAAACTAATGGAAGGGAAACTGCTTACTGTAGGAAAATATTTTCCATTAATGTCATGTGCCGATATTAATAGTAAGCCATTTACGTTAGATCTATTTAAAGATAGCAGATTTACGTTAGTCGATTTTTGGTATAGTGGATGCGGACCATGCAGGGCACAGTTTAATAGCCTGAAGAATTTATACAACCAATTTAGTACTAAAGGATTTGAAATAGTCGGTATATCTGTAGATAGAGCCACAGACAAAAAGAAATGGGAAGATATTATCATTAACGATAAACTTGTTTGGCAACAATATTGGGATATAGATGGAAAAGATGTGCATAGATTGTCCATTAATGCGTTTCCTACCAATTTCCTTATTGATCATACAGGGAAAATAATTGCTAAAAATATCTCCTTGGGTGAATTGGAGGAAGTGTTAAGCAGAAGTTTTAAATAAAATATTTATCATTCCATTTTGAGCAGATAAGAAACAAAATTTGAATTAATTGAAACGACTAAAACCTAACAAACGCAATGGCAAATGCGGGTATGCTTGTTCGTTGAAACATTTGAAATCTTTACATACATTTTTCGAAAAATCGGGACAGGTTTTTTTTTGCTGACAGGAATAAACCTCTCAAACTGCCACTTTTAAAGCTCCAACTTTTGGTAACATACATGGGATAGTATCAATGTCAGAGATTTTAGTATTAAACTATGGAGTAATATGAAATATTTGAGATTTGTATCATTTGCCTTGCTTAGCCTTGCCTTCTGTGCCTGCAAGGAAGAAACAACGGATACCCCATTTGTGATTGAGGGTATAACAACCGAAACTTATCCAAAGGTTGACGGTTCAACATCCACTGAACCGTTGCAAACTATAATTGCCTGTAAACTATTAGGAGGCAGTTACTATTGGAGGCAACATCTTGAATCGAACGGTACCTGGGGGATACAACCAAATTATGAGGATATTCCTTACAGCTTTTTATCGGAACGGATAAAAACTTCCCAAACCCATAATTCGTTTATCAACTTAATTGATAAAAATGCGGATTTTATTCTTTCTGCCAGGAAAATGTCGGATGACGAAAAGGCTTACGCCGATAATGCAGGCGTTTCGTTAATTGAAACACCAATCGCTCTTGATGCTTTTATATTTATTGCAAACCCAGGCAATCCGGTAAAATCATTAACAACAAATCAGGTTCAGGACATTTATATGGGAAACGTAACGAACTGGAAGGAAGTTGGAGGCAGCGACGCCACAATAAACCCTTATGTGCGGAATGCCAATTCGGGTAGCCAGGAACTTATGGAGTCTTTAGTGATGAAAGGTTTGGTTATGCCGGCATGGCCTGAAGAAATGCTGTCGAGTATGATGCTTGCCTTTACTACAATCCGGAGTGATGTTAACGGTTTATGCTATACGGTTTACTATTACAAAGAACTCATTGTCAGAGACAATGAACTGGTAAAGAGTATTGCTGTTGATGGAATTTATCCCGACAAAAACACAATAAAGAAAAGATCGTATCCTTTCACAACAGAAGTTTATGCAGTAATTCGCACTGATCTGGACAAAGCTTCGATGGCTTATAAACTTTATGAATTGCTTCAAACGAAAGCTGGGAAAAACGTTATATCAGAAAGCGGATATTTCCCGAACTGATATTTACGGGAAGCAGGAATGAGAAAAAACTCTGCCTAACAAAGGAGGTTATAACAAATGGCGGGTTTGGAAACATAATTGAAGCATCATCAGCCGCGCTATCTGAAACGGCTTATCGGGATACATTTTATAAATCAAAAACCGGATACAGCTATCAGCTGCATCCGGTCTTTCAGTAGTTGACAGATTAAGTTAGTACGACGGGCTTACATAAATCCGTTTTCCATTGGCGAAGGTTACAACAAATGCATCGCTGAATCCGTTTCGTACCATTTCGCTGCGGTATTGCAAAGCTTCCTCATGGGTATCGAAAACACCTGAGGTATATTTATACATACCGTCTTCATAATACATCTGCACATCAGCCAGTTCCTCGAATTCAGGATCAATCAGTGATTTTTCCCTGTTAAGAGCATATATCTGAACCCGGTATGTAACGGCGCTGGCAGTTACCGACTTCCTGGGCTGTTCAGGCTCTTTTACTTTTTCTTTTACAATTACAGGCTCTGCTTTTTTCTCTGGTTTTGGTGCAACGGGCTGCTTTTCAACAGCAACAGGTTTTTCTTCTTTTACCTGTTTCAGTTCCTTTGCTTTTTTAGTTTCCTTAGCGGGTGTTTTAGCTGCCGGCTGAGTTTTTTTCTCGGTAGAAACATTGGTATTGTTTGTTTCAGTAGTTGTTCTGGTTTTTGCCATGCGTCTATCCTGAAGACAATCTTTAAAGAAATCCTGGTCAAGAAGATAAGCTGGAATTTCTTCGTCGCTTATAAACTTGTTCATATCATAGTCTGAACTCGCATCAGGCTTTGTAAAACCAGTAATTTTAAATTCAGTTCGCCTGTTGGCCTGGTGCTCAGGTGGTGAGCAAGGTATGCCATCGGTACAATGATTTTTGGGTTGAGATTCGCCGTACCCTTTGGCTGTAACGCGGGATGCATCGATGCCCTGGAGTACTATGTAACGAACAGCTGATTCAGCGCGTTTCTGCGAAAGATCGACATTATATTCCTTACTGCCGCGGCTATCCGTGTGCGAACCGAGTTCTACAGTTAAAGGATTTTCTTTCATCACCTGAACCAGTTTATCTAGCTCTTTTGCTGCTTCCGGACGAATAAACCATTTATTGAAATCATAATAAATAGTTTCAATCGAATAATCCATATTACCAAGGCTGATAATCTTGTTCACTTCGAGGCGATCAAGCATCAGGTCCCGTGGAGTAGTTACAAAATGCGAAGTGTCAGTGGTTGCGAACCTGAAATTGAAACAATCGGACAAGAAATTGTTTTCCATCCCTTTTATAACATATAAAATCCCTTTGCTTCCAAGTGTTTTAAACTGTCCGTTTGCATCGGTTTTTAAAACCTTTGCTTTGCCGGTTTGAGTGTTCAACAGGAAAACTGTAGTGTTGGACAAGGGTTTAAGCGTTTGCCTGTCTCTTACAATTCCCGAAATCGTAACTGCAAGTGAATCCTTTAACTGATCAGCGAGTAGTTGTTCGGCTGCTGGCTTTTTCTTTGCTTTCTTGTCGATAAGTTTACAAGCATAAATATCATCATTTCCTTTTCCTCCGGGGCGATTGGAACTGAAAAAACCTTTTCGGCCACGTGCATCCAAAACCAAAGCGAAGTCATCAAAAGAGGAGTTGATCGGAAGTCCCAGGTTTTCAGCTTTTGACCATTTGCCGTTTGTAAGGGTTGAACTGAAAATATCAAGTCCTCCGAAGCCGGCAATACCATTGGATGCGAAATAGATTTGATTGCCGTTAATGGAAGGAAACATTTCGTCGCCAAAAGAATTAACAGATTCGCCAAGGTTCACTGGCAGATCCCATTGTCCGCCTTTCCATTCACAACTATAAATATCCGTGCCACCGGATCCGCCAGGCATATCTGATACAAAATAAATTGTGTTGCCATCAGGAGTAAGCGCCGGGTGACCAATGGAATAATTATCGGAGTTTAAAAAGAATGGTTCCGTTTTGGACCAGGATCCTTTTAAAAGAGAGTAAAATATTTTAAGCCTGTTGGTCCTGAAACTCTCGGAATCTTTTTTCTCACTGCCTTTCTCGGTACGGGTTAAATACAATACGCTATCATGTCGTGCAAATGAAGCCGGCCCATCATGGTATGTCTGGTTGAATTTATCGCTAAAAGATTTCGGTTCGTTCATATCCTGGAAAAACTCATCGAGGTATTTTGGAGTTGAAAAGTACAGATCGAGATAATTTGCATTGGTCCATTCGTATTTTCTGTTATCCAGAAAATTCTGACGCCTGTCGGAAACAAAAATGATACCATCGCCATAAAAAGCAGGCCCGAATTCGGAACGCTCTGAGTTGAGGTTGGCAGCATTTTTAATCTCAAAACCCGGTGCAATCTCACTTAAATTTTCTGCTTCGCCGCAAAAGGTTGCGTACGCTTTGCCACGGGGATCATCCGGATTCAGATAGTCGTACTTTTCGAAAGCTTCTTTTGCCAGCTCATATTCCTGGGCTGATTGCAGAGCTACACCGTAATAGAACCAGTTGATATTTTCGCTGTTAGGAAGGTTAACAGCCCTGGAGTACCAGGCTTTCGCATTGAGTTGGTCATTAGTAAGGCGGTAACAATCCGCAAGTTTGATGATGGCATAATTACGATCAGGGTCACCGGGTTTTTGGGCAATTTTCAGATATAGAGGTATAGCTAAAGAATAACTGTAACTTTTAAAAAGTTTATCAGCCTGGTTTATCTGAGCCTGAGCCAAGTTACCTGCGAAGGTAAAAGCTATGAATAAAACTAAAAATCGCTTGTTCATACTCGGGTCATTAGGTGCTAGGAGAAAAATTAACTAAAAATATCTTGGAGTGTACATCCTGTTTTTCAACAGATCCAGATCAATGCCAAGCCTGATTTCATGCGAGCTTGAATTGTAATGAATCCTGTCCTTAACATTCACATCGTAGGAATAACCAATGCGATATTTCCTGCTGATATTGAATTCAGTTAAAAAAACCAGGTCTCCATCAGTACGGTATGACATGCCAAGCCAGAATAAATCATTAAAAAGGAAACTTGCATTCAGATCCATCTGCCAGGGCGCATCCTTAACATATTTCACCAGAACGGAAGGGCGAAAAATAACCATGTCGGAAACAGGCACTGCAACTCCAGCCATACCATAAAAATGCCGGAGCAGTTTTGAGTATGTCTTCTTCCCATCTGATCCTGTTACCATTCCATATTCATTTTGTAAAAGTTGTTTCGACGAAATACCGGCAAACATTCGGTTCGAGTAATAGTAAATCCCAAAGTTGGCATCCGGAGTAAGCTTATTCTGCTGATCACCCTGGAATACAAAATCAGGATCTTCGAGTTGTATCATATTCCAGTCGATAGTATTATATTTTATACCAGCCTGCAAGCCAAATGATAATTTTCCTTTTGGAAGTATGATACGGTATGCGTAAGTAGCGAGAGCACCCTGATCGAGTGCAGGACCGATCTGATCACTGTAAATATAGCCGCCGATACCAACATGTTCATTACGCATTGGCGCATGCATGCTTAACGAAAGTGTTTTTGGCGACCCTTCAATACCTACCCATTGGTACCGGTAAACCATGTCAGCACTGAACACTTCACGACTCCCGGCATATCCGGGATTTATCATAAGCTTATTGAACATATACTGGCTAAAGAGCACGTCCTGTTGTGCAAAACCGGCAAGGCTTGTAAACAAAACGATTATGAGGATTAATTTTTTCATTTGTGCGTTTTTTATTACAGTTCAGATGTCCAACCAGCCGTGGCTGATGAATTTCTCTTTACTTGTTGTAATTCTTTTGTCATGAACCTCACTGTAGTCAAATTTTTAAACTTTACTCCTTTTACAGGATTACTTTATACAAAAGAAATCCGTTTCAATTAGCGTCATTTACTGCCCCTGATATAAATCCATCCTTTTAATTCTCCGATATCTTTTACATCCAGGATATAGAAATAGGTTCCGTCGGGCAGATGATCACCATTCTCATTTTTTCCGTCCCACGCTTTGGTAGTGTTATTATAACCGGCAAATTCGCGCAATATATCACCCCAGCGATTGAAAATAATCACTGTATTATCAGGATATTTTTCAATGCCACGCACCTTCCATACATCATTAATTCCATCATCATTTGGTGATAAGCCACTGTAAGCAAAGAGATCGTTGAGGCCTGGTTGCTTAACATTTACAAATACTGTGGCTTCTGAACAAAGTGAAGGATTAACATTGCTGCAGATCCTGTAACAGAATTCATCATCTCCTTCGTAATCGGAATAAGGCGTGTAGGTGATTGTATTGTCAGAATTGATAATTACCAGTCCATGTGCAGGATATCCGCAAATACTTACAGTTAAAGGATCATTGTCGGGGTTTTGATCATTATCCAGTACATCGAAAGTACCTGATGCATTTATCAGTGTTGTATCATGATCAGCAACAGCAACCAGAGTATTGATATCATCAACCGTTATTTCAACAGAGTCATCATCGGTACAGCCGGTAATGATGTCGAATACTGTTAATGTAAATGTGGTGGTAGCATTTAATGCAATCGTAATCGGATCCTCGTCCGAAGGATTTAACAGTAATTCTGAAGGTCGCCAGTTCCAGGCATAAAATCCAGATCCACCTGATACTGAGCCAGACAATATGGTGGCTGTTCCGGGTACAATCGTTTGATCATCGCCTGCATCAGCAATCAGCGATCCGTTTACGATAATGTTCATTCCGTCAAATACTTCAGCATCACTGCACGCCCCATTGCCTTTTGCGCTGAGTGTAAGAATAGCAGTGCCTGAGAATCCGTTTGCAGGTGTAAATGTTGGATTCAATGCAGATGGATCGGAAATAATTCCGGCAGTATCAGGAGCGACAATCCACAGCAATGTGCTGATATTTAATGCGCTGGCCTGATTCAAAATAATTGTAGCACCGGCACACATAGTAGTATCAGCTCCGGCAAAAACCACAGCCTGTTCCTGAACTTCAATAAAAATTGTATCGTTACTGCATTCAACCGGTATTCCCGAATCGCATATGCTTACTATTACAAAATCAGAACCTGTATACCCGTTGTTTGGAGTATAATCGAAAGTTCCGGTTACTGCATCGGTTATGGTAAATGAGCCATGAGCTGCATCCTGAACCAGAATACTATTCAGCGTTAATGGCAGGTTATTTTCAGGATCGGTATCACCATTAAAGATGGTACCACTATTAGTTAATGATCCGGTAAATGAGCCATCCTGGCAGGCGGCTATATTCTCATTTATTGTTACAGGTGGCAAATTGGCCGGAAGCACAACTATAAATATAGTATCGCTGCTACAAGCTTGTGGTAACGGAATGCCTGCATCACACATGCTTACGATAACAATATCATTACCGATAAAATTCAGATCAGGTGTGTAGGTAAAGCTTCCGTCGGCAGCAACAACAAAGGTGCCGTTAACCGGATCCAAAACAGGGGTTGTTGTTACAGTTATAGGCGTTCCATCCGGATCGTAGTGTCCATTCAGTAAAAGATTGCCGGATGTTGCCAGGTTATAATTTACAATCACTGAATCATTTAATGTAACCGGCGGATCATTAACCGGATCGATGGTTATAAAAACCGTTGCTGTTGAAGTGCCTCCAACATTATCAGTTATGGTATATGTGAATGAATCTGTACCATTATAATTAAGTGCTGGTGAATAAGTAAACGTGCCATCCGGATTAACTGATACCAAACCATTAAGCGGGGAAGTATTTGAAGTGACAATAATCGGAAGATTGCATGCAACCTGATCATTGTTCATTACATTATCATTCAGCGGCGTATCTTCGGCAGTAATATAAGTATCATTTGCTGCCTGTATTAATCCGGAAACTATTATTTCCACATTAAATGGTGCTTCGCAATTGTTTGTATCCTGCACTGTAATAATATAGTTGCCTACAGCCAGATCGGCAAAGGTTCCGCCAGCCTGGTAAGGGCCACCGTCAATACTATACTGATACCCCGGGGTTCCGCCAGTACCTGCAACAGTTACTGAACCATTGGTGCCTGTAGCACAATCGAAATTAACCTGGTTGGTTATAGTAACCGTAAGAGTTGGTGGTTCTGTTATAAAAGCTGTATCCCTTACAACACATCCGGCAAAATCTGTAGTTGTTACTATGTAGGAACCGGCTGCCAGGGAAGTGATGGTAGCCGTGGTTTGAACCGGTACAGTATTCCACGAATAGGTGTAGGGTGCAGTACCGTCCGTTGCAGCAACAGTAGCGATTCCCGTAGCCTGGCCAGGACATAACACATTCGTCTGGCTGGCAATTGAAGCTTTTAAAGCATTTGCCGGTTCGGTTATTGTAGCTGATAAATCAAATGTACAATTATTAGCATCCAAGGCAGTAATAGTATATACTCCGGCAGATAAACTGTCGAAAACACCACTTGTCTGGAATGCGCCACTATTGATCTTGTATTGATATGGCGGGATTCCTCCGCTGCCGGATACTGTGAGTGAACCGGTATTTCCGCCGCATGTAACATTAACCAGGTCCGAAATTGATGCTGTGAGCGCAGTGGCAGGTTCAGTAATGGAAATGAAAGCTGGTTTAAAACAGCCCAGTGAATCAAACACAGCTACTGTATATGTACCGGCTGGCAAGTTTGAAGCGGTTGCTGTTGTTTGTACCGGGGTCGTCATCCATGCATATGTATATGGTGGAGTTCCTCCGCTGGCCAGTGCAGTGGCAGTTCCTGTTGAACCTCCGAAACACAGAACATCTGTTTTGGAAACTGCAACAACAAGAGGAGCAGGCTCTGTTATCGTAACACTGACAGGGACAATGCAGCCAGCCGCATCAGTTACAGTAACTGTATAATTACCTGTTGAAAGATTGGTAGCCGTTGGGCTCGTTTGAACAGGAACCGTATTCCAGGAATAAGTATATGGTGATGTTCCTCCGCTTGCTGTAACGGTTGCGCTTCCGGTTGATCCGCCGGAGCATAATACGTTTATCTGATCTGTAATTATAGCTGTTAAAGCGTTAGCCGGTTCAGTTATAGTAGCCGGAACAATAAAAGTGCAGTTGTTTGCATCCCTTACGGTAATAGTATATGTGCCTGCAATAAGGTTGTTAAAGGTCCCGCTTGCCTGAAAGGCTCCACCATTAATGTTGTATTCAATCGGGGCTATTCCACCACTGCCGGCTACTGTAATTAAGCCGGTATTTCCACCTGTACAAAGCACATTAACCTGGTTGCTTATTGACGCAATAAGTTTGGTAGCAGGTTGTGTAATAGTTACAAAAGCTGGTTTAAAGCAGCCTAAGGAATCAAATATTGCTACCGTATATGTACCGGCAGGAAGGTTTGATACAGTTGCTGTTGTTTGTATGGGAACTGTGAGCCATGCGTATGTGTATGGAGGAGTGCCTCCGCTTGCCAGGGCTGTAGCTGTACCTGTTGAGTCTCCGAAACACGAAACATCAGTTTTGAAAATAGTTACGATAAGTGGTGTCGGTTGAGTTATAGTAACATTAGCAGTGCTTATACAACCAGCAGCATCTGTTACGGTTACTGTATAACTGCGTGCCGGCAGGTTAATTGCAACGGCAGTAGTTTGAACCGGAACTGAATTCCAGGAATAGGTATAAGGTAATGTTCCCCCATTTACTGTTACTGATGCACTTCCATTTGCCTGACCTGAACATAAAACATTAGTCTGGCTGGAGATTGTTGCAGTTAATGGACTTAATGGAGCAGTTATGGTAGCTGATAAATTAACAATACAATTGTTGGCATCTCTTGCAATAATAGTATAAACACCTCCTGCAAGGTTTGTGAATGCACCGCTTGCCTGGAAAGCTCCGCCATTAATGTTGTATTGGATCGGAGCCACTCCGCCACTTCCGGTAACAGTAATTGATCCTGTATTGATTCCGGCACAGGCAACATTTATTACACTGGTAACTGAAGCTATAAGTTTAGTGGCAGGCTGGGTAATGGTAACAAAAGCTGGTCTAAAACAACCTAATGAGTCAAATACGGCAACAGTATATGTACCGGCAGGCAGGTTTGTAACAGTTGCTGTAGTTTGTATTGGAACCGTAAGCCATGCATAAGTATATGGCGGTGTGCCTCCGCTTGCCAGGGCTGTAGCTGTGCCTGTTGAATCTCCGAAACAAGAAATATCTGTCTTGGTTACATTTACAATAAGCGGAGCAGGCTGGGTTATTGTTACATTAGCTGTACTTGTGCAACCTGCAGCATCGGTTACAGTAACAGTATAATTGCGTGCTGTAAGATTGATGGCAACGGCAGCAGTTTGAACCGGAGTTGAATTCCAGGAATAAGTATAAGGTGATGTGCCTCCGGTTGCGGTTACTGTTGCACTTCCATTTGCTTGTCCTGAACATAAAACATTAGTCTGGCTGGAAATTGTAGCACTTAATGGACTTGCAGGTGCAGTGATAGTAGCGGGGATAGTAACAGTACAGTTGTTGGCATCCCTGGCAATGATATTGTAAACTCCGGCTCCAAGGCCGTTGAAAGTTCCACTAGCCTGGAAGGTACCTCCATTGATATTGTATTGTATCGGAGCAACGCCGCCACTTCCTGTCACGATAATTGAACCGGTATTGTTTCCGGCGCAGGCAACATTTACAATATTGGTTATTGAAGCTATAAGTTTAGTTGCAGGTTGGGTTATAGTAACAAATGCCGGTCTAAAGCACCCTAATGAGTCAAATACGGCAACAGTATAGGTGCCGGCCGGGAGGTTTGAAACAGTTGCCGTTGTTTGTATTGGAACGGTTAACCATGCATATGTATATGGCGGAGTGCCTCCACTTGCCAAAGCTGTTGCAGTGCCTGTCGAATCACTGAAACAGGCGACATTAGTCTGTGATATAGCTACAACAAGAGGTGCAGGCTGTCCAATGGTAACAGTAGCTGTTACCCGGCAACCAAAAGCATCAATAGCGGTAACCGTATAATTTTGAGCTGCCAGATTAATGGCTGTTGCTGTTGTTTGTACCGGAACAGTATTCCACGAATAGGTATAAGGAGTTGTTCCTCCGGTTGCCGTTACTGTTGCAGTTCCATTTGACTGACCAGCGCATATTACATTGGTTTTGCCGGTTATTGAGGCGGAAAATGCTGTGGCCGACTGAATAATAGTAACTGGCACACTTGAAGTACAATTATTTACATCTCTTACTATAATAGTGTACGCACCAGCAATCAGGCTGCCGAATGTGCCACTGGCCTGAAATGTTCCACCATTGATATTATACTGATAAGGTGGTAAACCTCCGTTTCCGGCAACGGTTACTGATCCTGTAGCTGTACCAAGGCATGATACATTTGTCTGGCTGCTTATTATTCCGGTAACAGCTGTTGCCGGTTGTGTGAGTGTTGCTGTTGTGGTGTTTACACAATTTTTTGAATCCCTGACGGTTATGGTATAAGTACCGGCTGCAAGATTTGGAAATGTAGCACCTGCCTGAAAGTTTACTCCATCAATACTATATTGATATGCAGGTGTGCCACCATTGCCGGCAACGGTTATGGAACCGGTTGAACTGCCAAAACATGTAGCATTAAACTGGCTGGCAACTGCAACTGTAAGTGATGCTGCTGGCTGAGAAACAGTAACTGAAGTTGTGCCGGTACAGCCATAAAAATCAGTTACAGCAACGGTATAAGTGCCGGGGAGCAGATTTGTGGCAGTTGATGTTGTTTGAGCCGGTACCGTGCTCCATGAATAGGTATATGGAGGTGATCCTCCGGTAATACTGACTGATGCGGTTCCATCATTACCTCCAAAACAGCTTATAGGTGTGCTGCTTCCGGTTAGATTCATTGCCGGCTCATTAATTACAGTTACAGTTTGTGTGCACTGAGCTGAGTTCCCGCTGATATCGTTTGCTGTCCATAATACAAAAGTATTACCCAGTGGATATTGAGCAGGTGCATTACTGCTAAAATTTAATATTCCACAATTGTCACTGACCGAAAGCAGGCTAAATGAAATCGGATCAGTTATGGTGGCGCAACTGGGAATGGTCAGCGTTTGGTTCAAAGGACATGTTATCAGTGGTATCTGGTTATCAGTAACCGTAACCGTAAAACTGCATGAATTTGTTGAACCACCGGCATCAGTAACTCTGTATGTAACTGCTGTTATTCCCTTATTGAAAAGGTAGGCACCTGAGATATTATTTATTCCGCTGATTGGCGAAGCTGCAATTGTAGTCCCGGTCATTGTCCAGGTAAGGGTTGTTATATCGCCATCTGGATCATTTATTGTCGCGCCAACACCACTTTTGGATGCAGTGCAAAAACCAGGGTCGGTATTTGTTGTAATATTTCCTGGACATACAATTGTTGGAGGAGCAGCCATTGCTTTCCCCGGGATATAATTTTGATTTGATTTCTTTTTTAAGAGATTGTAAAGAGAATATTGTGAACTACCTTCAAATGAAAGTTTAGAAGTATCAGGATTTCCAAAAGCAGGATTAAACAGTATAACGGCCGAAGTATTTTTGCTCACGGCCAGGTTTGCCGGTTTTGTTGATTCAAAATCTGTTTTAAGCGACGATGTACCGGCCAGGGACGTTGCGCTATACAAATAAGGTATAAGCAGGAAAAAAAATCCTAATGCCTTATTGCAGATTCGAATATATAAAGATTTCTTCATGTCGGTGGTATTAATCTTTAACTTTATTATCCCGGAAGCAGTTAAGCCCTTTTGCTTCGGTTTTTAACAGGCTGAAATGGAACTATAGCTATTTTGATATTTCACGGCGTGATTTAACATTTTCCTTCACTTCATTCCAACAAAGCCGTTTTTAAGTTATACGTCTAATTTATGTGCAAGTTATTACAAAAAAATGCCAGCGTTAGGTCGCTTCAAATAAGTTATTAAACGATTTATTAACAACTATATGTCAGTATATCAATAAGATAAGTGATATTTTGTGAACCTGTTTTTTTACTCTTTCTCTAACCCAGATGACATATTTCAATCCTGATACGTTAAAATTTTAAGTTTGGAGGTCTGTGAGAGTAAAACCACTGATTCAGTGATCTGTACAAATCAAGGTTTACTATTTAACTGAACAGTATGATATTTTCTCAAATTGAGTGATCAGGATAAAATATAAAGGTTTAGAGAAACGTGAATGAGATTGACTGATATTCTTAAGTATAACAAATCCTGTAACCTTTATTTATATATATATATCAATGATTTTCCATTAAAGTAGCCAAATAATATAAAAAGAAAAAGTTTCCAATAGTTATTCTGAAAATCCGTTACATATTAAACGTTTCTTTATTACTTTTGCAAAACGTAAATTAAAACTAACTAAAACTTGGATTCAGAATGTGTTAAATAGATTAGGCAAATCTTAACTATTTGTAAATCTGATAGAAATAAATATAATTATGCAATTTAAAACAAAAAAGATGAAAACAAAATTCCTTTTAGTAATGGGACTCGCAGCAATAATGCTGGGGACTTCGTGCGTAAGCCAGAAAAAATACAAAGCTCAGACCAGCAGTCTTGATGCCCTGAATGAGCAGTATTCAAAAAAACAGAACGATTTAAATGCCTGTGAAACTGCCAAAGCCAATTATCTGAAGCAGATCGATGACCTTAACAAGCAACTGGCTGATTTAAAAAAGGAGCAAGCTTATCTTAAAGAAAACAACACTTTAGCTTTAAGCCAGTTAGAGAATCTTTCGGTTATTACCAGTTCACAGGCTGAAAGTATCAAAAAGTCGATGGACAACCTCGGTATGAAAGATGCTTATATTCAAGGCTTGCAAACTTCGCTGGCACAAAAAGATTCGCTCAACATGGCTTTGGTTATGAACCTGAAAGGCGCTATTGGCGATATGAATGACAAAGACATCAATATTAAAGTAGATAAAGGTGTTGTATTTATTGATATTTCCGATAAATTGTTGTTCAAAAGCGGTAGTTATGTAGTAACCGACGAAGCTAAGAACGTACTTGGCAAAGTTGCCCAGGTTCTGAAAAACCAGCCTGGTATGGATTTTATGGTTGAAGGTCATACCGATAATGTTCCTTTTATGAAAAAAGGGGAATTGGTTGACAACTGGGATTTAAGTGTAAAACGTTCGACTACAATTGTTCGTTTACTTCAGACTCAGTACGGACTTGATCCTGCAAGTATTATTGCCGCCGGACGCAGCGAATATCAACCAATAGCTGAAAACACTTCTGCTGAAGGCAAAGCTGCCAACCGCAGAACCCGTATCGTAATTTTGCCACAGCTGGATCAGTTCTTCAAATTGCTCGAGAAAAAATAAGTGTCAACACCTGAATGATTTTAAAAACCATTCCGGAATAGAATAATTAGCCCGAAGTATTTTCTGCCTTTAGTAAAGCAGATACTACTCCGGGCTTTTTTTATCACTGTTATTTTATGAATAATCTGGCAGTTGTTGAGGCTACGGAAATTGTTGGATTATCAGCTTCGATCAGCATATTCCAAAATGTCACCAGGCTGGCAGTCCAGGGCTTTGCAAATTGATTCTAAGGTGCTGAACCGGATTGCTTTTGCCTTTCCGGTCTTTAAGATAGAAAGGTTAGATAATGTCAGGTCAACTCTTTCAGAAAGTTCATTCAGAGAAATCTTCCGTTTTGCCATCATCACATCTAAGTTTACAATAATTGGCATAGCTTATACTGTTAAATCGTTTTCGTTCTGAATTTCGACGCCTTTTGAAAAAATAGTGGCAATAATATAGATTACAGCCGCCATTAAAATATATGCCTCACTGTCAGCCCAAAACTGGTTTAAGGTATCGATAGCAAGGCCATGATGTTGCAAATTTTTGGCTGTCTGACGCGCCATGTAACTTAAAATCCCAATCGAAAAAGTGTAGTAACTGATTTGTGAGATCCTTTTCGAAACAATGTTGCTAAACGGTTTCGACAAGTTAATTTTGCTCACCAGCAGGATGACTACATAAAACAGGACTGCTTTCAGTATCGAGATAACCAGGATAAAACTGTACATACTGAAAAAAGTCCATTTACTGCGTTCATACATTTCACTTAAGTCCAGTTTTTGATATAAGTTTTGGACAAATTCAGGCTTGTACAGGCTGAAAAAAAAATTGACAATCAAGCCTCCTGCTTCAATGCTTAAGCCAACGAAGATTAGCCAGGCAACAATCTTCAGGCCGATAAATACGAAGTTGTTAGTTTTTGACATACTTGTTAAATTTAAAATTATACCGCAAAAATAATATATATTTATTGATAAACAACAAATATGAATTTATATTCAACAAATAACTTCTTATCTATAATATTGCAGAGTAGTAATTTTCTGTTTTGGTTGAGTCGTCATTTTACAATGCCCGGTAACTATACAATAACAATACTGTACAAAGTACCAAGGTATTTAAAGGCATAGTACTATTTCAGATTTGTAGTTTGCTGAGCCGTGTAAAGAATATCAGAGAAACTCATGCATGGTCTTGAGTATTGGACAATCACATGATAAAGTGCATTTCCCGGAATTTCCGGCTGATGAATTAAACTGTTTTACTCAATTTTACAGCAATTTTTCGTACCGGTAACCAGGCAGCAGCAGTACCAATAAGGGTGATTGTAATAAAAACATATAAAAAATCAGTGGCAATCAGTTTCACCGGGTAAGCGCTGATAATAAATGAATCGCCACCCTGAAGTTTTATAAGGCCGAAATGCTGTTGCAAAATGCAAACCGTCAATCCTATTATAAGTCCTGAGAAAGCGCCTGTTAGCGAAATCAACAGGCCTTCGAAGAAGAAAATCTGCTTGATAACCGCATCTTTCGCTCCCATGCTGCGCAATATTCCGATGTCTTTCTTTTTGTCAAGAATGAGCATGGTGAGCGATCCGATAACACTGAAGGATGCAACAATAAGGATAAAAGTAAGTATCAGGAAAACAGCCCATTTCTCTGACTTCATAATCTTATACAACACTTCCTGCTGCTCGAAACGGTTTTGAATACGAAACTGAGGACCTATTATTGAGGCAATTTTTCCTTTTATTGATCCCGCGTCAGCATCCCTGGCCA
This sequence comes from Bacteroidota bacterium, assembly GCA_020048595.1. Classification (GTDB taxonomy): domain Bacteria; phylum Bacteroidota; class Bacteroidia; order Bacteroidales; family UBA4417; genus UBA4417. Next base: position 17,220 of record JAIFMH010000025.1, read on the forward strand.
GCCTGATTTCAATACTTGTTACTTCATCGGTGTAATCCAACATACGGCGGGCAAACCGCAGTGGCACAAGCATGTATTTGTCATCAAAATCCTGTTGTACCGAAAAAATTGCTGTCGGCCGGATAAATTCGCTGTAAAACGATTCCTGTGGCAAACCACTGATGCTTCCTTTTCGTTTTGGGATATAAACGGATATAAAGTTATCGGGCGCATTCATGTCGAGATTTAGAAAATACGCAATTCCATAGCCCGGAATGGCAAAATCCATGCTGTCCAGCTGAAGTATCATTTCGCCGGTAACCAGCAACGAATCGTTAATAGGGCTGTTCACCTGGTAAAGTGAATCCACACCTTTAATGGTTGCCAGGAATTGTTGCTTTTTATAATACAGCAAGGCATTTTCCTCCACTACTTCGGTATATTTAATTACACCGGGGATGTTACGGATCTGATCAGCATTAATATCATTATTATGGAAAGTTTTCCCCTCAACCACAGTTATTTTAACATCCGGATCGAAAACTGAAAAAAGAGAAACAACAACAGATTCAAAACCATTAAATACACTTAGAACAATTATCAATGCTGCCGTTCCAACCGCTACGCCCACCATCGAAATACCCGAAATCAGGTTGATGATATTGTGCGATTTCTTTGAAATCAGGTACCGGCGTGCTATGAAAAACGGGAGGTTCAACGCTTTGATTTGTTAGGTGAGGATTAATTGTTGGGGAGTAGTATTGTCAGGATCAAGAATTGGAGAGTCTCTTTCTGATTTGTCCCGTTAGGGACAGTATATTGGTAGAAAAAACCAATATGCAATTTGATTAAGTGCCGTCAGGTACGTTATATTCAATATTTACAGGTTTAAAGATATATCTATCATCAAAATCAACATCAAACTCCTTTAACATATCATAATATTCTTCGTTAAATGTTTTTCTTTTATGGTGATCAGATTGATTAATAATGTATTGAATAATTGTTGGCACTTCGGCTTTGCTGTAGGAAAATGCTCCATATCCCTCCTGCCATGAAAACTTGCCTTCAACCAATTTATTGTCGTTTATCCATTTTGATGAACTGCCTTTAACATCTTGCATTAAATCAGCTATTGATTGTGATGGCCTTAATCCAAACAGAATATGGATATGATCAGGCATGCCATTAATAGATAAAAGTTTGTGATTGTTACTTTGCACAATTCCACTGATGTATTTATAAAGTTCTTCCTTCCAGGAATTACGGATAACACATTCCCTGTTTTGGACAGCAAAGACAGCCTGTATGTGAATTTGGGTGTAGGTATTTGCCATGATGTATTATATATAACGTCCCTAACGGGACTTTTTCACAAATATAACCATTAACTTTCTACCAACATATTGTCCCTAACGGGACAAATAAGAAATCTGGTCCCTGATTTTTAATAGTGATCCAGTATTATTTATTAAT
>JAIFMH010000017.1 GCA_020048595.1 Bacteroidota bacterium
CGATATGATGGCCGAAAACAGACTTAATGCCCTTACTTTGTGGGGACTGCATCCATTCCCATATATGATAAGAGCCAAAAACTTCCCCAAGGCGACCCCATTTTCCGATGCTGAGTTGGCAGAGTGGAAAACATTCTGGACTGCGCTGTTTAGAATGGCAAAAGAAAGAGGCATTGAAACGTACATGATTAACTGGAATATTATTGTTTCTGAAAGCTTTGTAAAAAACTACGGAGAAGGCAATTCCGGGCTTTGGGCCGATGGTAAAACCTCACCGCAAATTGAGCAATACACACGCGAATCGGTTACCCAGGTAATAAATGAATACCCGGACCTGACCGGACTTGGTATTACCCTGGGTGAAGCAATGCAAAAATGGAATGGAGAACAGATGACCGACTGGGTTGATAAAACTATCTTTGAAGGGATAAAAGCGGCCGATCGTAAAATAAAGTTCATCTACCGCGCAGCACTTTCCGGTAACCATCAACCCCATCGCGATTTAATTGACAGCTCAGGTATCGATACACCGGAAAATCCCATTATTGTTGAGCTCAAGTTTAACTGGTCCCATGCACACTCCACCACTACCCTGATAAAAGCTCACGGTGGCGGCACAGGTAGCCAGTATTGGGAAAATCCTGCCCCAACGCACCATAAAATGGCATGGATGATTCGAAACGAGGATTTCTTCAGGTTACGCTGGGGAGAACCGGATTTCATCAGAGAACACATTAAAGTAAACGGAAAAGATTATGTTGGAGGCTATTTCATTGGTTCTGAATGTTTAATCCCTGCCAAGGACATTTACCATAAACCAAATCACCCTCATGTAAACTGGAATTATGAATTTGAAAAACAATGGTTATATTACCAGCAATGGGGCCGGTTGTTGTATGATCCGACCACCAGTGACGCTGTTTTTGCCAATGCATTCGACCAGCGATTTTCGGGAAATACCGGCAGCAAAATGGTTGAAGCTTATAAATTATCAACCCGTACCACCCAGCGTATTGCCCAATTTTTTGATTTCACATGGGACCACTCCTTTTATACTGAAGGATTTATTGGCAAGAAACGCACTTTTATTAAGCTCGATGAAGTGATAAATTCCAACCCTATTGAACCAAATTTTGTGAGTATTAAAGAGTATGGTGATGGCAGTCTTGACTTTGGATCAAAGGTAACCCCTCTGCAACTGGCCTCTGCTCTTGAATCAGACAACCATCAGGCCCTGAATATTGTAAACAGCATTTCAACATCAGACGAAACCTTAAAATGCGAAATAGAAGATGTTAAAGCATGGGCTTATCTGGGACTCTATTTTGCGAAAAAACTACAAGCCGGGGTAGCCTTAAATCAAAATAAAAAGGCAGATGCGGTTACTTTTATTACCGAGGCGCAACAGTATTGGCGTAATTTAGTCACGGTGACCCTTGAGCACATTCAGCCCAGTCATTTGGCAATAACTGATGATTATTTCCATTGGGAAAATTTTCAGGATGAAGTAAATGCAGAGGTTGAATGGGTAAAGAATCAGTAAGAAAAAAAAATAATAAAAACATTTAAATAGTATAACCTCCAATATGAGTAATACAAAATCTACACTAGGTTTGCTTTTTAGCTTAATTTTTCTTGGCGCGTATACTTTAACAGCACAAACAGTAACTGTTACCCCAAAGGAATATCCCAATGGTTTGAATAATCCATTTATGGGATTCAGGCAAGGAATCTTTAATGCCGAGTCGGGATTTGGAAAATGGAAAGTACCTGAATATAATACCATTTGGCGCCATTACATACCCTGGTCACAAATCGAAAATAATGCAAGCGACGGGGTACAGAAAATTATTGATTATTGCAATAATTCCTGGAATGGTTGCGGTTCAGCAAATGCCAGAATTATTCCCCGGGTATACATTGACTGGGATGGCAATTCGGGTAACGAATACTGGCCTGCAGACATATTAGCCATTACGGGTTTAGCCGCCAACGATCCGGCTCTTTGGCGCACACAAATTGTTAAAGACAGGATTAAAAACCTTATTTCTAAATTAGGTGAGGCGTGGAATAATGATCCTCGTGTAGCCTGGGTACAGACAGGTATCGTAGGTTACTGGGGCGAACAGGAAAACCCGGTTGGTGTCGATCAGGAAGGGTATGCCCAAATGATGGGAGATGCTTTCGCTGCTGCTTTTCCAAACAAACGGGTGGTTGTTCGTAATCAATCCGTTTGGGATGCAGTTGGTCATAATTTTGGTGTATATTGGGATTCGTATGGGCATCCGGGTCAGAGAAATGGTGCCTGGAAAGATATTCAGAATACAAATGCAACAGGACGTTATAAATCACAGATTATTGAAGGTGAAGTTGCCTATGATTGGGGAGCAGATGTATTTGATCCGATGTATGGTGGCGAACCCGAACTTACACTCAATAAAGCCCAATACACGAATAACATGATAGATGTGATCAGGGAGCTGCATTGCACTGGCCTGGGTTGGATAAGTAGCTATATGGATATTAATCCTGAGAATAGCAGTATAGTGAAGATTGATAGTATTAAAGCCAATGCATCCAGAATGCAGAATGAATTCGGGTATCGTTTTGTTTTAAACGAATTCTCCTGTTCATCCAATACAGAGCCAGATAGTAATCTGGTTTGTAGTTTTAAGGTAACGAATACAGCTTCAGCTCCTTTTTATTATAAATGGCCGGTAGCAGTGGTGATAATCGATGAGGCAACCCGACATATTAAAGAGAAAATCATTATCCCTGATATTGACATCACAAAATGGCTACCCGGAGATACATACAATTATCAAAGCAGGACTTACGGAACTCCAGCTGTTACTCATCAGGTAAATGCTTCTGTAAAAATACCTTCGGGTTTGGCAAAAGGAAAATACCTTGTTGGCATATCCATCCTGGAACCTATATCGCAGTCTCCGGGTATCTTTTTTGCAGTAGAGAACTTTTTCAAAGAAAGTCAGACTCAGCCCCTGGCCCGTATTGGTATTGGTGAGAATGCCGACAATAATACACTTGATGGTGCTTTATTTGATGATCCGCAGAATGATGATGCCCGATACTATAGCATTACACCAGGCCAAACATTTTCATTAACTACCAGTCCGGCTGTGAATGGGTCGATCAGTATTCCCAATGGACCCTTTCCTGCAAACAGCAACATCTATGTAACCGCAATACCCGATTCTGGTTATGTTTTTAGTTCCTGGGGTGGCGACCTGACCGGTTCGCCCAATCCCGGAATACTTGCCATGGACGGTAACAAAAACATTTCAGTTAACTTTAAACCTATCGGAAGTAAAACCGATTTGTTTACAAATGGGAATTTTTCAAGCGGTACCCTTCTCGGCTGGGGCTTTAATGCCATCTCTCCGTCGACTGCTGTTGGATTGGTTGATGAAGAAGAGTTTTCTGTTGATATATCCAATGATGATGGACAGGATTGGCATATCAGCCTGATGCAGTATAAAATTTCTTTAATAAGAGGGATTCGGTACACTCTTAAATTTAAGGCACGGGCAGAAACCGACCGGACGATTAATACTAAAGTACAGTTAAACCAGGTCCCATGGACTAGCATTCATGATAGTTCTGTATCTATTACAACAGCAATGAATTCCTACAGTGTTACATGGGTTCAGACCGAAACAAATTCAAATTTTAAGATAGGCTTTTTCATGGGCGCTAAGGGAAATAATAATGTATGGCTCGATGATGTTGAGTTGCTTGTTGAAGGTCCTGCTGCAGCCTATACCTTAACCTCAAGCACCTCCAACGGCAGTATAAGTATCAATCCCCCAGACAGTATTTATGATGCCGGTACTGTGGTTAGTCTAATTGCTATTCCCGATGCCGGTTATAGTTTTACAGGATGGAGTGGCGATTTATCTGGTGCCAATAATCCGGTTACATTACTTATGGATAGAAACATGAATGTAACAGCTAATTTCAAGCTGATTACCCACAATGTTACTGTTTTGGCAACCAACGGCTCAGTTACAATGGATCCGGCCGGAGGAGTCTATTTGCCAGGAACCGTGGTTAATTTAACAGCAACGCCAAAAGCAGGCTATATGTTCAACGGATGGAGTGGCGACCTTACCGGTTTAACTAATCCTGTAACCATTACAGTTATTAAAAACACTAGTATAACCGCAAACTTTAAGGTTTTTACATACTCCCTGACAACAAGTGCAACAAATGGTTCGGTTTCATTGAGCCCGACAGGTGGAGCATATAATGTGGGGACCCAGGTTACATTAACGGCTATACCCAATGCCGGCTATGTGTTCAGTCACTGGAGCGGCGACCTTACCGGGTCAGCTAATCCTGTGAAAATTACTATGGATACAATCAAGAACGTTACGGCCAACTTTACCCTGATTACTTATACCCTTAAAACAAGTGCTGCCAACGGTTCCATATTATTCAATCCTGATGGAGGAATCTATAATTCAGGCACTCAGGTCACCCTTACGGCTATACCTGATTCGGGTTATATTTTCAACGTCTGGGGCGGCGATCTTTCCGGAGATCAAAATCCCGAAATGTTACTAATGTACCGAAATTTAAACATTACAGCCCTTTTCACACAGATAGTAACCAGTATCGATCCTTATGGCGCACTTCCGGAGCAAACTACGCTCGGGCAGAATTATCCGAATCCATTTCAAACAGGAACTACTATTCCCTATTCTATTTCTGTAGCTTCTCATGTTAGATTATCAATAATTAACTGCCTTGGACAGCATGTAGTAACCCTGGTGGATGAATTTCAAAATACCGGAAATTATATTGTGTTTTGGGATGCAAAAAACAGCGAGGGAAAACAGTTACAAAATGGGTTATACACTTATTTCATTGAAACGAAAAATAATATAATAAGAGGTAGTAAGTTAATAATTTGTAAATACTAAGTTCATGCAAATACCAATGCACATGAGCTGGTTTTTCTCATCAGAAGCTATCGCAATAATATATTCAGAAAAGCTTGTTTTATTGTGGTTGACTCTTTTTTAAATTGATTGCAAACATAGAAAAATTAAAAAATCCCGAAAAGAACTTATTATGAGATCAATATTTATTCGTTTTATATTAATACTAAGTCTGTTGCCTTATTGCGAATTTCTGACGGCACAAAAATTAATTACCTTCCCCGATATTCCGGGCCGGACTCCGTCCGATAAATATCAGTGTCGGGTAAGGATTCCCGGCTCTGATGATTGGAAATCTGCTTTTGTAATTCAAACAAAATGTAAGAACAATCCGGATGAAAACAACCCGCCAACAGGCCCTGATAATGGTTATTTTAAGATGCTCGATGGTTGGAGTGCATCGTTTATAGCTTTTGAATTTGAGAATACTCCGGTAGAAGTTGAAATTTCGAAAGTGGGAGGAGCACCAATTACAAAAGCAATGGTAAGGCCTGTAGGTCATGCTTCAGCCGCGGAAATCAGAGATGGTAAAGCTTATATTCTCTTTACCCGGCAGGCCAACGTTAATGTTGATATTGATGGCCAAATGGAAAGCAAATACACCGGAATGGACTA
>JAIFMH010000237.1 GCA_020048595.1 Bacteroidota bacterium
ACCTTGACCTTTAAACAGCGAAGCCGTTTGAACCTTGAACTTTTTAAAACCATTTTCCATTAACTATTAACTACCCCCCATGTTCGACCTCGACCGCTGGCAGGAAATAATGAGCGCACTCAAAAAGAATAAGCTGCGCACTTTCTTCACCGCATTTGGTGTGTTCTGGGGTGTGTTTATGCTGGTGGTAATGCTAGGTTCCGGAAACGGACTCCGCAATGGCGTTACCAGTGATTTTGGTGATTTTGCTACCAACAGCGTGTTTATGTGGACACGTCCGACTACTCTTCCCTATAAAGGCTTGCCAAGAGCACGACACTATAATTTCAAGAATGATGATATAGATGCACTCCGGCGCGAAATTCCCGAAATAGAAATTCTTGCTCCCCGGACTCAGGGCGGTGGATTTCAGGGAGGCAATAATGTAATACGCGGAGCAAAATCAGGTGCTTTTTCGGTATTGGGCGACTACCCGGAATGGAACCTTATTGACCCGGTTGTGGTTTACAACGGAAGGTTCCTGAACCATGCTGATCTGAAGGAAAAGCGCAAAGTTGCCGTAATAGGCAATAAGGTGTATGATATTCTGTTTGCTCCCGGCGAAGAGGCTATTGGGCAATACATACAGGTACAAGGCATTTATTTCCAGGTAGTAGGCGTTTTTAAACCGAAGAATACCGGAGTTGGTTTTGGTGGTGATAAAGAACAAAGTATTTTTATTCCTTTAACTACTTTCCAGCGGGTTTATAACTGGGGCGATGTGATAGGGTGGTTTGCTTTTACTTCCAAACCCGGTATACCTGCTTCTGTTGTTGAAGAAAAAGCTGCCGCCCTGCTCAAACGCCGGCATTCAGTTGCTCCTGATGATCCACAGGCAGTAGGCTCATTCAACCTGCAAAAAGAATACAACCAAATGACAGGCCTTTTTCAAGGGATTAACGGACTGATATGGATTGTAGGTATCGGAACACTTATGGCAGGTGTAATTGGAATAAGTAATATTATGCTGGTTATTGTTAAAGAACGCACCAAAGAGATTGGTATTCAACGGGCTATTGGTGCAAAGCCATGGAATATAATTTCACAAATTATTACTGAATCAGTTTTCCTGACAACCTTCGCCGGATATGTAGGATTAGTGATCGGGGTTGGAATTCTTGAGGCCGTAAATTATATACTTAAGTCAAGCGGAGGCGAGTCTGAGATGTTTAAAAATCCGAACATCGACTTTAATATGGCAATAACAGCCCTGGTGATCCTGGTAATTTCGGGAGCTATAGCAGGATTAATACCTGCCCGTAAGGCAGTGAGCATCAAACCTATTGATGCACTCAGATATGAATAAATAGTTTTGTTAAACCATAAAGATCAGCATACAATGAAAAAGGCATTAAAAATTATTATTGGAATCGTTATCCTGGTGGTATTTGTTGGCACTATAGCTTACCTGTACAAGAAATCACAGGCTAAACCGGTGATATTCGAAACAACTACCGCTCAGGTTAATAACATTATTAAGAAGACCGTAGCAACCGGGAAAGTGGTGCCGCGTAAAGAAATTGAGATTAAACCCCAGGTTTCGGGTATTATTTCCGAACTGTATGTTGAGGCAGGGCAGAAAGTCAGAAAGGGCGATATGATTGCCAAAGTTCGGATTATACCCAATATGATTGCGCTGAATGAGGCTGAATCACGGGTGAACCGTGCAAAAATCAGCCTCGACAACGCCCAGCAGAACTATAATCGTCAGAAACCGCTTTACGATAACCGCGTAATTGCTATTGCTGAGTTGCAGAATTATGAACTTGCCCTTAAAACTGCTCATGAAGACGTGGACGCAGCCGAAAATAACCTTCAGCTTATCCGCGACGGCATAAGCAAAACTTCAGGAGCCATCAGTAATACAATTATAAGGTCAACCATCGAAGGAATGGTTCTCACAGTTCCCGTTGAAGTCGGCAATTCGGTTATTGAAAGCAACACATTTAACGACGGAACTACCATTGTTACCGTTGCCGATATGGGCGAAATGATTTTTAAAGGTAAAGTGGATGAATCGGAAGTCGGGAAATTACACGAAGGCATGGAACTGATTATGACGGTAGGAGCCATCGATACGGAGAAATTCACTGCCAAACTGGAACATATTTCTCCAAAAGGAGTTGAGGAAAATGGCGCTATTCAATTTGAAATCCGTGCCGCCGTTAAGCTGAAAGACAATATGTTTATCCGTGCCGGTTACAGCGCCAATGCCGATATAGTGCTCGAAAGCCGCGACAGTGTACTTTCGGTTCAGGAAAGCCTGGTTAAATACGAAGGCGATTCGGCATGGGTTGAAGTAGAAACAGCACCGCAGGTATTCAAAAAACAAACTATTAAAACAGGGTTAAGTGACGGGGTAAATGTTGAGGTCCTTTCGGGGATAACCAAGAAGGATAAGATTAAAATACAGAATGCTCCGGCTGAAAAACCTGAAGAGAAAAAATAATAGTATTTCCGGAATGCTAAACCTGACAAGTTTCTAAAACCTGTCAGGTTTGACAGATTCCGATAAATTCCTTCGGCGTCATCCCTGCATGTTTTTTAAATGCTGAATAAAAAGGCGATTTTGAATAAAACCCGGCCTTTTCTGCAATAGCTTCTATGGTCAGTTTCTGAAATTCGGGCGACGACAGAAGTAATTTAGCTTCCTCAACCCTATACGAATTTATATAATCTTTAAAATTCAGCCCTGTTTTTTCGTTTATTGCCTGCGACAGGCGGTTGGGATTAATTTCGAGCACCAACGACACTTCCTGGAGTGAAAGTTTAGGATTCAAAAAAGGTTTTACTTCATCTTTCATATATCCGGTCATCTTATCCATAATCCCGGCTTTTTCATCAGCCGTAAGTTTCGACCACACATATTTCTCTTTTACCAGGGGAAGTTCAACAGGCGAAACCTGGTTTCCATACAGCATATCCGGAAAAAACAACAATGCCAGTACGATATCATAAATAAAAATAGTAACCATGGTTATCGAAAACCTGTAAGGGTCTAAGGCAAGATGAAGACCTGTCAGCTGGTTGGCAAATAATCCTCCTATCATGATAGCCTGGCCTGCCAGGAAAATCCAGAACCAGATTGTTGTTGACGATGGAAGGCCTGAGTTTTCGGTAATTTTAGGCCGGTATTTGATGAAAGCGTAAACCTGTAAGCCAAAATAAACCATCGCATTCAGAGTTTTGACCAATAAATGCCAGGGCATGACCACTGAACCATGCATGGAAACATACGTGTTATAATAAGCAGTTTTAAATGTGGCATCCTGAAGGTAAAAGGGCATAAACTCAGCAAGGTTGAACAGGAACGGGAGAAAATTCAGCAGATGGATCCATCTGAATTTAAAATTCGGTTTGAAAACAGAATAAACAAAGAAAAAACCTAAAGGAGGAAAAAGATAATGGATCGGGCTGTCAACCCGTATCAAATGAGGAAAGTATAAAATCTTTCCTGAGTATATCAATGCGCCCAGTATGATCATTAACGATCCTGTAATGAGGTAGGATGCAAAGCTGATACGGACTGAAGCCGCTCCTTTTGCTTTGGTGAGCAAAACCACCGACAGCACTATCCCTGATATTCCGCCGAAATAACTTATCAACTCCGAAACTGAATAAACCATGTTAACAGTATATTAACTACCAAAGATAATTACTCCTGAAATCTATTTCAGCACATACTAAAATTAAATTCAATACTAAGAATGGTAGTGTTTTAAATACAATTTAACTAAAAGTAACCAAAACTTTGAACTTTAATTATTTAGAATCGTTTCTAATAGTGATTACATTTTTTATTTTTGTTATAACTATTCATTTCTGCCATTACCGTCAAACCTGGATTTATAGACTATAGCCAGCTAAATATTACTTATTGTACACATTAGCAGTTAAAAAAATCAGCCGTAACTCATTAGTAGTGCTTCAAATAAATATATTTAAAAATAACGGTCATCTTCCAAAGGATTTTGTGAAATGGCCGTTAGTGCTTAAAAATTTTAATATTTATAGAACTAAAAACAAGTTAAACTAAAACAAGTAAACCTATGAAAAACAGATTTCTCTTTGCTACACTGCTGCTGATAGCAGTTAGCTTTAACGCCGGTGCCCAGGCCAGTAAAAAGAAGGCTGCTCCTTCAACCACTGACAAGCCTGCTGCCCAAAACAAAAAGCCAAATATCATTATTATTTGGGGTGATGATATAGGACAAACAAACGTCAGTGCCTATTCCATGGGCGTGATGGGTTACAAAACACCCAACATCGACCGTGTGGCTAAAGCTGGCGTAATGTTTACCGATTATTATGCCGAGCAAAGTTGCACCGCAGGTCGCGCTTCGTTTATTACCGGACAGTGCGGATTGCGCACAGGTTTAACCAAAGTAGGTTTACCCGGAGCAGATGTTGGTCTTCAAAAGGAAGACCCCACCATTGCTGAATTACTGAAAGCACAAGGATATTCAACCGGGCAGTTTGGGAAAAACCATCTGGGCGACCGTGATGAGTTTCTTCCAACCATGCATGGTTTCGATGAATTCTATGGAAGCCTTTATCACCTCAATGCCGAAGAGGAACCCGAATTGCGGGATTATCCTAGCGAAACTGATTTCCCCGGATTCAGAAAGAAATTCGGTCCCCGCGGGATTATTCATAGCTGGGCTAATGGCGATGGCTCACAAAAAGTCGAAGAAGTTGGCCCACTGACTAAAAAACGCATGGAAACCGTTGATGATGAATTTGCCAATATGGGAGCTGCATTTCTTGAAAAAGAAGTGAAAGCCGGGAAGCCTGTATTTCTATGGGTAAACTTCACTCACATGCATTTCCGCACCCATGTAAAACCGGGCAGTGAAGGACAATCAGGCCGCTGGCAAAGTGAATATCATGATGCCATGATTGATCATGATAAAAATGTGGGAACGGTTTTGGATATGATTAAAAAATTAGGAATCGAAGACAATACCATAATAATGTACAGTACCGATAATGGACCGCACCGTAACAGTTGGCCCGATGCAGGAACTACCCCATTCCGCAGTGAAAAAAATACCAACTGGGAAGGTGGGTATCGTGTTCCGGCAATGGTTAGCTGGCCCGGTCATATTCAGCCAGGTACCGTTTCAAATGATCTGATTTCGCATCTTGACTGGATGCCAACTTTATTGGCCGCAGCAGGTGTCACTGATATTAAAGAAAAACTGTTGTCCGGATATACAGCAGGTAATAAAACGTTTAAAGCTCATTTGGACGGATACAATATGCTTCCATTGTTAACCGGAGAAACCACCAAATGTCCACGCGAAGAATTTTTGTATTTTAATGATGATGCAGAATTGACAGCACTTCGATATGACAATTGGAAAATGATTTTTATGGAACAACGGGCAAAAGGTACTTTGCAGGTATGGGCCGAACCTTTTACACCCTTGCGCGTTCCGCTTATTCTGAATCTTCGGACCGATCCGTATGAATATGCTCCCATTACATCAAATACCTACTACGATTGGTTGCTCGACCATGCTTATTTGCTGGTTCC
>JAIFMH010000045.1 GCA_020048595.1 Bacteroidota bacterium
AAGAATTGACGATTCAACCCGTTGGATTAGAGATTGATAACAGTAAAGTTACGCATACAATTGAAGGCACAGTGGTTAATGCCGAAATTGGAGATCTTAATGGTGATAACTTTCCTGAAGTCCTGGTGTATATAACTTCTGATGGGAGCGGCAGCTATGGATCGGTAATCGGGTATTCGGTGAATAACGGGAAATCAATGAGCCAGATTTCCATACCGTCTATTGCTGAAAATCCCAAAACAAACAAAGGGTATATGGGGCATGATGAATTTGCCATTGTGGAAAATACATTTAATCAGCGCTTTCCTGTATACAAACCCGGTGACATAAATGCGAAACCTACCGGTGGAACACGACAAGTTCAGTACAAACTTATTGACGGGGAGAATTCACGCCGGTTTGTTGCAGTTAAAATCGCGGAATACTAATCTAATACGCAAAATTCATCCTATCAGGTAATTCTTATAAATTCAGACTTATGCGAAAAACATATTTGCTTTTTACTTCATTAGCCTTACTGCTTTCAATTGGCGCCCTGTCGTGCAATAGAAAAATAGCAGCTCCTGATACTAATGACTTAGTTACTCATTTGCAGGGAAGTATAAATCAACGGAGCAATATTTCGTTCGACAGCAGCAAGGTTGTGCCGTTTTTTCAGTCTTTTCCTGAACTAAAAAAGTATGAAAAAGATGTTATTGCGATTTACAGTAAACATAAATACAATCATATTTGGTTTGATTCTGAAGGCGTTGTGGAATTTGGTAATTCAATGTACAGCAAAGTTAAAAATCTTGAAATAGAAGGCATTCCTGCAAAATTCCCTTACCAGGAAAAGATTGACGGGGTATTTGAAGACGAAATTGAAAATACGCTTTCTGATACCGAAACGGAATTGATGCTGACCAGCATGTTTTTATTTTATGCCGAAAAAGTATATAAAGGAATCGATGATAAAACAATAACCGCAATCGGCTGGTTGCTTCCCCGCAAACAGGTTTCATACACTGGTTTACTCGATTCGGTTTTATCAGATCCTGAATTACTAAACAAGGATGAAGAGGTTTTATTCCGTCAATATTACAAGTTGCGTGATGTGCTGAAGAAGTATCATAAAATAGAAGAGGAGGGAGGCTGGAATCTTATTGAACTTGACCCGAAGCTGAAAGCGTATAAACCAGGTGATACCGCCCTTGCAATCCGTCAGATCCGCGAACGCCTGTTTATTACCGGGGATATTAAACAAAATAACAAAAGCAATACCTATGACCCTGAACTGGTTGCGGCCGTAAAAAAATACCAGCTGCGCAACGGGGATAAGCCCGATTCACTGATTTCGCCAAAGCATATTAAAGAAATGAATATACCAATAAGCGAACGGATAAAGCAGATTATGGTAAATATGGAACGTTGCCGGTGGATTTCGCCCGATATTATCACAGCAAAGGAATTAATTGTGGTAAATATCCCTTCGTTTAAACTTAATTTTTACCGCGACGGAATAAGCGAACTGGAGTCTCCGGTTGTGGTTGGCGCAAACGTAACAAAAACAGAAATTTTCAGCGGCAAACTAAGCTATATTGTTTTCAGCCCTTACTGGAATCTGCCTCAGAGTATTATTAATAAAGAAGTTAAGCCTGGCATGGCTAAAAACAAAAACTACCTGGCTTCGCACAATATGGAGTGGAATAACGGACAGGTGCGTCAGAAACCGGGAAAGCGAAACTCATTGGGCCTGGTAAAGTTTATTTTTCCCAATTCGTTCAATATATATTTGCATGATACTCCTTCAAAAAGCTTGTTTGAAAAGGAAAGCCGGGCATTCAGCCATGGTTGTGTGCGTGTTGGAAAACCACGGGATCTGGCCATAACCATTTTGAAAGATGATCCAATATGGACACCTGAGAAAATAGACAAAGCGATGAATGCCGGAAAAGAAAGTACCAGTGTTTTAAAGAATAAAATACCGGTTTACCTCGGCTATTTTACGGCATGGGTAAATGCAGATGGAGAAATAAACTTTTATAATGATATTTATGGCAGGGATGATAACCTGGCGAATCTGTTGATTGGAAATTAATAGGCGACTAATTCTACTTTAACAGAATAGATTTCAAAACGATTTTTCAAGTCTTTGCCCATTAATGAGAAGGTGTAAAAAATGGAAAATCAACATGTTCCCTTCAGGGATCAAGGGTAAAAACATGTTGATTTTTCATTTTAGTAAAGTAGAACTATACATAAAATAAAAGAGAGGCTAAATACCTCTCATTTTTATTTTATCACATCAACGCATTTGTAAAACCGGCGTGTATACATTTCGGAATTCAGATCACTGATCGTTACTCCATATGCCTTACCGGACGAAGAATGTATAAATTTGGAATTCATCCCGTTGGCTTCACAAATTATACCAACATGCCCGATATGAGTGTTGTCTTTATAGCCGTAAAAAATCAATACATCGCCAACTCTAAATTCTTCCGGTTTCAATGCTACGCCTAATGATTTATATTCCTTTGAGCCGCGGGGCAGATTAATGTCATAATTTTTAAATACATAGTGCACAAAACCGGAACAGTCAAATCCTTTGGCCGGATCAGCGCTGGCATAGCGATAAGGCGTGCCGATAAAGCTATTTGCATATTCAATAATGGAATCCCGATTTACTGAAACCGGAGTTTTTAAGGTTTCTGGCAATGGTAATTGAGAAATACCATTCTGCGATTGCAACGAAATAGTGAAAAGCATAAATAAGGCAATTGCCATAATTTTATTGAACATATTTTCTGTGTTTTAGATTCCGGATAAACTGAAAGCACACCTTGTTTCCACCCGCCTACAAATTCCTGAATATAAAAGTTCAGGCTTATGCATTAAAACGTAAAAAAATCAATTGAAGTGCACTCTTTTATCTTGTTAATTTCTCTTACGCATGGTTTAGTTGTCTGGCAACCTTATACCTTTGAAAATGCGATATTTACAAGAGCAAAAGTATTGCTTTAAATTTTGGAATTACCGCATTTTAGGATTTTTTAACGTACCGTTTCTGCGTATAGCCGGGAATTTGTTTTATAATCTTTAAATTTGCTTCATGAAAAAACATTTTATCTATCTCATTTTCATACTCTTTCCTATAATTAACCAGGCTGGTTCTGAGAAACTAACACCATCCGGTGAAGAAAAGAGTGACATTTATACAGTTCTGCATCTGTCGGAACTTGGCTTGTCAAATGAAGTTTTTCAGCTTGCATTAACAGGGCATAATAAACTTGAAGCCTGCGGCCAACTCAGAAATCCGGCTTTTTTAACGATTGTCGACTTCTCGCAATCGAGTAAAAATAAGCGGATGTACATTGTTGATTTACAAAACCAAACACTTCTGTTTAATACCTATGTGGCTCACGGCCGGAATACCGGCGAAGAGTTTGCAAAATATTTTTCGAACGAATCGGGAACTCATAAAAGCAGCCTTGGATTTTATGTAACTGAAAATCCGGCAATGGGTGCAACGGTTGGTCTTTCGCTTATAATTAAAGGAGTGGAAAAGGGTTTTAATGATAAAGCATTGGCACGTGCAATTATAATGCATGGAGCCGATTATGCTACTGAGAATTTTATCCGGAAAAATGGCCGGCTTGGCCGGAGTTATGGTTGCCCTTCCGTGCCTCCCGAATTAATCAAACCTGTATCTGAAACCATCAAAGGCGGTTCCTGCCTTTTCATTTATTCGCCGGATAGTGTTTACCTCAGGAAATCAGCCCTGCTCAATTAAGCATTGATTGCTTAGCAATTCTCTTTCCTGTTTCGGTATATTATTTACATTCAGTTTTCGTGTGATCGTAATAATAAAATCTTAATTTAGTGCGATAATTTGTTTTAGTTCTCAACTGGCTTTTACCCTTTTACCTGGCAAAATCCTTCAAAACAAAATACATCCACTATGAAATTTCTCACAAAAACAATTCTGCCGATCCTGGCTGCTACAGTTTGGATCAGTATTTCAGAATTTGTCAGGAATGAATTCATTGTAAAATCTTTCTGGACAAATCATTATAACAAACTTGGATTGGTATTTCCCTCCGAACCTATAAATGGCGCGGTATGGGGAATATGGTCACTGCTTTTTGCTATAGCCATCTTTATTCTTTCAACGAAATTCACTTTGGTGCAAACAACCCTGTTTTCCTGGTATATGGGTTTTGTATTAATGTGGTTTGTAATCGGGAATATGGGCGTATTGCCATATGGACTATTATTGTATGCAATTCCACTTAGTCTTTTGGAAGCATTTGTTGCAAGCCTGATAATTAAGAAACTATCATAATGCCTGGTTGATAAATCTTGAATTTATAGCTTTATTGCCCCGGGTTTAAGCCTGGGGCAATTGATAATATACAAGAATAATATCCTTAAAGTTATTGAAATTTCTGGCAACACATAATTCCTCTTCTTCTCTTACAATATTTAAATCCAGCATTGCCGCTACATACTATGCCGGATTTCTTTAGCAAGCTCTAAAGATTTTTTAATCAACTCTTTAAGTATGCAATAAATTGAATATCTTTGTATTATAATCATATTCTGAACTTATAAAGAATAAATTAACTTATCAGGATTGCATGAGTCGGAAAAAAATAATTTTTCTCAGTTCGCTACTAATATCCGTTGCTGCCATAGCATTTGTTTTATATTTTGTTATTGTTTTCAGGGCTGAGTCATTACTTGAGAAAATGGTCAGGAACCAAAGCAATGGCACCCTGGTTTTAAAAGTAAAGAAAGTAAATCTCAATATACTTCAACTTCGTTTTGATCTTCAACAACCCGAACTGCGTACAATTGACAGCAGCAATACGGTTAGCGGTTACCATATAAAGGTTGACAGAATTACTTTTAGTGTGCATTCGCTGTTCTCGTTGTTTACCAGCAAACCGGTTATTATCGATTCGGTAATTATTCAATCGCCGCTTATCGAAGTAATTAAATATAAGAGGAAGGAAGGTCGAGTAGCTAAAATTTCGCTGCCTAACGAAATGAGCCAGGTTTACGAATCTCTCGAAAAGGTTTTAAAAGTGTTAAATCTGAATTACTTGCATATGAGCAATGCAAAATTCAGGATTTATGATCGCTCAGGAACTGATAATAAGCCATTAACAGTATCAAATCTCAATCTTACAATTGATAATGTATCAAAAGATCCGGGAACTTCGGACAATAAATTTCTGTATGCCGATCGTATTCTTCTGGAAATTTATAACGAGGACATAACCTTACCCGACGGGTATCATGGAATTAAGTTTAAACGCTTATGGATGGGTACCCGCAGCCAGATGATTAAACTCGACAGTTGCTACATTTATGGTAAATCAAGCGATTCAACGGAGGGCGAGTTCAGTGTTTTTATCGATTCGCTGCGCGTTAAGAAACTTGATTTTAATGCTCTGGCTCAAGAGAATAAAATCCGGTTTGATTCTGCACTCTGTATCAATCCTGTTATATATTTCAAATTGCAGATTAAAGATAAGGGGCAAAAACAAAAATTTGATTTTAACAGGAAAGCCGATAGTGATTCCATCGA
>JAIFMH010000269.1 GCA_020048595.1 Bacteroidota bacterium
TGAAGTTTGAAAAAGAGACACTTGAAAGTGTTTTCAGTAAAATTGAGGCGAACTCTGAGTTCTCCATCTTTTACAAGAACGAATTAATCTGGAATTCGAAAGAAGTCAGTGGTGAATACAAAAATGCGTTGATCTTTGAAATTCTTGACCAGGTATTGCAAGCTGAAAACCTGACCTACTCGGTAAAGAACAAACTGATCATGATTGTTCCGAAATCGGATAGAAACCTTGAAAACAACGGTCAGCAGCAAAAATCAGTTTCCGGTAAAGTGACCGATTCTTCTGGAGCTTCGCTTCCTGGAGTTTCTGTTGTACTGAAAGGCACCACAACGGGTGTAATAACTGATGGGGATGGAAAATATTCACTTGCCAGGGTTCCTGAAAATGCGACATTGCAGTTTTCGTTCGTTGGCATGAAGACTAAAGAAGTTGCAGTTGGAGGTAAAATTGCGATTAATGTTACACTCGAAGATGAAACTATTGGTCTTGAAGAAGTGGTGGCCGTTGGCTATGGAACGGTAAGAAAAGGTGATTTAACCGGATCAGTTGCTACCGTATCTGCATCAAACCTAAAAGAAAGAGCAGTTACTTCTTTTGGCGAAGCATTGATTGGGCAGGTTGCAGGAGTACAAATTCAGCAAATTAGCGGCGCTCCTGGAGGGGAAGGATTATCTGTCAGAGTAAGAGGTACTGGCTCAATTACCCAGTCGAATGAGCCATTATATGTTGTTGATGGTTATCCGATGGAAGGCGGAGCTTTTCGGTTACTCAATCCTTCAGATATCGAAAGTATGCAAATTCTAAAAGATGCTTCTTCGACTGCCATTTATGGATCAAGAGGAGCAAGCGGAGTAGTTATCATCAATACTAAAAAAGGAAAATCTGGTGTTCCAACTTTAAATTTCAACATGTTTGCCGGAGTTCAGCAGCGCGAAAAAACTATTGAAATGATGAACCGTGACCAGTATGTGGATTGGTTTATTGATGGAAGAAATCAGGCTTGGCTCGATGCTGCGATTATTTCTTCCGATCCAAATAAAACACCACATTCGATAAACGATCCAATGAGTCGCCGAAAATTATATCCAAGTGCGAATACCCAGTATTTAATTCCTGATGGAACATCCGGTTCTCTTTACAATTTTTTAGATCCGGCTTCTGTTGCACAAATGCCCGACAATAACTGGCAGGATTTGCTATTTAGAAATGCTAAAATGGAGCAATATGAGTTATCCTTTTCAGGTGGAACGGCGAAAACACAATATGCCTTCTCTACAAGCTATATGCAACAAGATGGTATAACAATTAATACAGACTATAATCGGTTCAATTTCAAAACAAATATTACCAGCAAAATTACAGATCAATTCCAGGTTGGTATTAATATGAATGCCTATTATTCGACTGCCAACGAACAGGCAAATGGTAAAAATGGCCCGATTATGATTGCACTTAACCTGCCTCCAATCTACCCTGCAAGAAATCCGGACGGAACTTACGGTTCAATGGTTCGAAATCCCGAGATAATTGCCGGCGATGTGGCTAACCCAGTTGGGATTGCTGAGCAGATTACCAATATTCGCAAAAGAAACGGCTGGATGGGAACCTTATTTGCCGAATGGGAAGTAATGAAAGACCTGAAATACAAAATAAGCATAAATGGCGGTGTTCAGCAAAATAATCAAAAACAATACCAGCCTTCCTTTGTCGACTTGGATTCCTCAAAAGCTCCCAGACCGGCTCAGGGCATGAAAGATCTGTCAACTGATGTCGACTGGGTAATTGAACAAACCCTCACTTATAATAAAACCTTCGCCGAACTGCACAATTTAACTGTTTTAGCTGGTTATACTTCTCAAAGACATTCATACGACTATGTTTATGGAGAAGCTCGTGGATTCCCGAATGATAATATATATACGCTAAATGCAGGAACGATGTATCAACTGACAAGTAATGAATCGGAATATTCGATGATTTCTTATTTGTCACGTATTAATTATGCTTTTGACAACAAATACTTAATTACGGCAACTTTTCGCACCGATGGATCTTCCCGTTTTGGACAAAATAACAAATGGGGAACTTTCCCTTCAGTATCCGTGGGTTGGAGGGTCAACCAAGAGAATTTCATGAAGAAGATTGAGACCATAAATGAATTGAAGATTCGTGCCAGTTATGGGATTGTAGGTAATAACCGTATTGGAAATTATTCCTCTATCGGATTACTTAGTACTGGATTCTATCCTGTAGGTGATGCTTTGCAGAATACTGTAAATCCAAGCACAATGTCAAACGAAAATCTGGGATGGGAAAAAACAAAACAGTTAAATTTTGGCTTCGACATGGGATTATTTGAGAACAGGATTCACCTGGAAGCTGATTTTTATGATAGCCAATCGCTTGAATTATTGCTTAACGTTCCGGTTCCAAGCATAACAGGCTATTCCAACCAGATGCAGAATGTGGGAAAAGTCCAGAATCGTGGTATGGAATTCCAGTTGTCAACCAGAAATTTAGTGAAAGAATTTAAATGGTCAAGCGATTTCAACATCTCGTTCAATAAAAACGAAGTGTTGGAGGTTGGACCTGATGGGCGTCCTATTTTTGGGAGTGTTCCTAATGCGAATAATTCATTCATCACGAAACCAGGTTACCCTATTGCTAGCTTTTATGGCTATGTTTACCAGGGAGTATTCCAGAATCAGGCAGAACTGGATAAATATCCCCATCTCTCAAGTGATAAAGTGGGCGATGGACGTTACTTGGATGTAAATAAAGATGGAAAGATGGATCAGAACGATAAAGACATTATTGGTGATAATAGTCCGACCTTTACTGCTGGATTCAACAACAATTTTTCTTACAAAAACTTCACTCTGGGAGTTCAATTTACCGGAGTTTACGGTACTCAATTGTTCAGTTTTTTTAAACGTATGGTAGGTATCTATCATGGCGACAGAAACGGAATGATAGAGCAACTCGGACGCTGGCAATCTGCTGATGAACCTGGAGATGGAATCCATTTTCGGCCTACACGTACTCCTTCTGGCTGGCAGAGAGATCCTTCTTCTGCCTGGGTGACCGATGCATCTTATGTGCGATTGCGAAATTTATCTCTTGCTTATGACTTTGATTCAAATAAGATCCAAAGCTTAAGAATGAAAGGATTGCGCCTATATTTAACAGGACAGAACCTTTTTACGTTAACCAAGTATCCGGGATACGATCCTGACACAAGCAGCCAGGGTGATGGATTATCAAAAGGAGGAGATTACCTCGGATATCCTGTAGCCAGATCGGTGATTTTTGGAGTAAATGTAACTTTCTAAATTTTATATAAATGAAAAAATTATTCATATTTATAACAGGGATAATATTGCTGGTATCCTGCAACCAGGACTTTATCGAATTGAATCCACCTTCAAGCCTTAATACTTTGGGATTCTATAAGACTCAGGCTGATATGAACCAAGCTGTTTTATCTGCTTATGGAAACTTGCGCTCTGTTTATAACGGAACTTTCATACGTCTGGGTGAAATACGGTCAGATAATACAACTTTCTCATGGTTGGCTGGTAATCCTGCAAATGAAAAGGGAATTGACGACTTCGCCTCACCCTTATTGCCAGAAAACGGTTATCCAACAGATTGTTGGAATAATTGCTATAATGTTATCTTGCGCACGAATATTGTCATTGGAAGAGTTGATCAAGCCACTTTTACCAATGAAAATTTAAAAAACCAATATAAAGCAGAAGCAAAATTCATAAGGGCATTAATGTACTTCTGGTTAAACAGAACGTTTGGCGGAGTTGCACTCAATGGTCAAATGTTAGGCGTAATAAAGGTTGACAAGGAGATTTCACAAGCAGAAGCCTATGAACTGGAGCGAGCCTCACTTCAGGAAATTTATGATTTGATTGTTGAAGACTTGAAATTTGCAGAACAAAATCTACCCGATACTTATGGTGCTTCCGATAAGGGTCGTGTTACAAAAGGCGGAGCTAAGGGATTATTAGGAAAAGTTTATATGACTATGGCCGGATTTCCGTTAAATAAGGGTAATGAGTACTTTACCCTTGCCAGTCAAAAATTCATGGAAGTCATAAACGATTCTAAATATTCATTGGTGACGAGTTATAAAGATTTGTTTGACGTAACAAAAAAGAACAGCAAGGAATCCTTATTTGAAGTTCAGTATAAAAAGGGAAGTCCGAATGGCGCAACAGGTAGCCCCTGGAATAACGACTTTGCTCCTCGTTTTTCTGATAAAGAAGCTGTTTTGGTTGGAGACAAATCAGGAGTGAATGCGCCTACCGGTGATATGTCAAATGCCTATGAAAAAGGAGATCCAAGAAAGTATGTGTCAATGCGTGATGGATGGAAGAACGCAAAAACTGGTGCCTTAGAAAACGATAAATATGTTGTTAAATATTATGATATTGCAACAAGTGGAAGAGATAATGGAAACAATTGGATTGAACTTCGGTTGGCAGACATTTACCTTATGCATGCTGAAGCCTTGGTTCGCACCAATGGTGACAAATCTGTTGCATTATCATATTTAAACAAAATTCGTCAACGGGCGCGCAATACCACAGGTGATCCGAATATTATAAAGCCTGCCGATCTTTTAAAAGATTATTTGCTAAGTGATTTCACTACCGATCAAGCCTTTTTGTTTGCAATTGAGAAAGAGCGGCGCGTTGAGCTGGCTTTTGAAAATCATCGCTGGTTTGACCTCGTGAGAACCGGAAGAGCTAAAGAGGTAATGATTGCAGAACAGGCTGCTGATGGATATGCATCATTTGTATGGAGTGACGATATGTTGGTCTATCCGATCCCGATGACTGTTATGCAGTCAAATCCTGGTAAAATCATTCAAAACAAAGGATACACTCAGTTGTAAAAATATTCTGGAGTCTTACGATTAAGAGTAAGACTCCAGACCTTAAGAATATTATTATGAAACGAACATGTTGCGCGACAACGCAAACACCAATGAATTGGAACGAAGTGGAAATCCGCGAAGCGAAATAATTTTCAGCAACATGTGAGTTCTCCCGCTATTAACCGGGACAAGCTATCAGGCAATTAAAAACAAATTATCTTCTGATGAATTAAAACAAAAAAAAATGTTTTAGTCTGATTCTATATATGATTTTTCACAACCAATTTATTATGCCATTCGTAATGAACAAGCTTTAGAATTAGTCGGCGAAGGTTTCCTTTTCTTTGATTTAAATCGATGGGAAAAGGAATATGTCCTGATTAAGTTAAAGTCTTCGCGTCTTGAACTTATATCAGGTGCCACCTTCTGTATCTACCGGAAGATTTGACAAAATTCAAGAGTACGGGCTGCTGTAGCCAATTCCCACATCAGAGATTAACGGAAATTCTTTGATAAAACAGAATCGTGACTATTAAAAGATTTATTTGTAATGGTGACCGGCATTGGCAATATGTTACACACTGGGAAAGTACTAACCTTTGGGAGTTTGGTTGTGGTGCCGGCACTGATTACGCGGCCGTGTCTTCAATGAAAACGATACTTCTATCTTGAAGTTTCAGCATTTTGACGTAGATGGAAATGTTGTACATGAGGAAATATTTAAACGATGAAAAATATAATAAGTAAAGTAGGATATTTATTTAAATTATCTTCTACTCTAGCTTTGGGTACAACTACTTTTTCTTCCTGTCAGCAAAAAGAATCAGGAGATAAAAATGATTTACCCAATATAGTAGTAATATTTGCGGACGACATGGGCTACGGGGATGTTTCAGCATTAAATCCGGATGCCAAAGTTTCTACACCAGCGATAGACCAGCTCGCTGACAATGGAATAATTTTTACCAATGCCCATGCAAGTGGGTCGGTATGCACACCATCGCGTTATGGTTTACTAACCGGCAGATACGCATTCAGGAGACAGGAAAGTGAAGGTTCTGCTCCATGGGGATATCTTCCACCTTTTATAGAGTCTGGCCGGGAGACACTGGCAACTATTCTAAAAAAGAAAGGATACACAACAGCCTGTATTGGAAAATGGCATTTGGGATTAACCTGGCCGACCTCAGATGGTTATGGAAATGTTAAGGTATTAAATCAAAAAACCAGACGTACCAATATTGAGTATGAAAAGCCGGTACTGGGTGGTCCCAATGATTATGGATTTGATTATTCATTTATTCATCCTGCATCCACGGATATGCCACCCTATATGTTTTTGCGGAACACGCAGGTAGTTGATCCTGAAATTGTATTAACCACTGATGTTTATACCAGTATTTCTGAAAAAACAAAATTAGACTGGGATTCCAATAAGGTTGATACTAATGAAGGAGATGTTTATTGGGGTAGAGGTGTTTGGTGGAGAAGGGGAGAAATGTCACGTTCCTTCAGGCTGGAGGAATGTTTGCCTCGAATACTGGATGAAGGACTTTCCTATATTGAGAGACAGGTAACAGAGCACCCAACGAATCCATTTTTTTTATATCTGTCACTTACTGGTCCGCATACTCCGTGGTTGCCTTCCAAACCATTCGATGAAAAATCTCCAATGAATTATTACAGCAATTTTATTATGAATATTGATAATGTTGTGGAACAGGTAACAAAAACACTGAAAGAACTGGGAGCAGATGAGAATACTATTGTGATTTTCTCTAGTGATAATGGCGCTCCCTGGCCCAAAGAAGACATTGAAAGGTATAACCACAATTCCAATCAGGGTCGGCGGGGCCAAAAAGGAGATGTTTGGGATGGGGGCCACCACATACCATTAATCATTTCCTGGCCATCCAATATCAACCCCGGCAATAAATATGATCATCTGGTAAGCCTGACGGATGTGTTCGCAACCTTTGCAGAGCTAACCGACCAGGATATGTCCGATGAAAGCGGCGAGGACAGTTTCAGTTTCTTTCATGTTCTCGAAGGTAAAACGGATAAAATCACTCGTCCAGAAAGTATGATGATACACCACTCATCAGGGGGTTTATACGGGATACGTAAGAATGGCTGGAAGTTCATTGATGGTCTGGGATCAGGTGGATTTACTGCACCTGGTAGAGTGCAACCATTACCTGGAAGACCTACAGGACAACTATATAATATTAACGATGATCCTCTTGAATCAGAGAATCTTTTTCAGGAAAACAAGCAAATAGTTAATGAATTGAAGTGGAAACTTGATACAATTATTAAACAAGGGCACAGCCGTTTGAAATAACTCTAATAATAAATGAATAACATGAAAAAAAGAAAGGTAAGTATTTTAAGCACTTTAATTACGGTGCTTTTTGTGATGTTGATTCTCAATGCAAATAGCCAACAATCGTCCGATTCAAAGAAAGGTAATTGGGTTTGGTTGTTTGAGGGAGAGTCAACAGATGCATGGCGGGATTTAAAATCAACGCAATTTCCGGAACAAGGGTGGATTGTTAAAGGCGGAGTTTTAACAGTTCTTGGCAAAAATGGGAATGTACCCTACGGACAGGATATTATCACAAAGGTTCAGTATTCGAACTTTGAGCTGGAACTGGAATTTCAATTAACGAAAGGTGCCAACAGCGGTATAAAATATTTTGTCCGTAACGATTTCCCCGGGCAGGAGGGAAAATACCTTGGACTAGAATGCCAGTTAATTGATGATAAGCGGCATGCCGATGCCAACCTGGGAACAAACGGGAACCGTACCCTGACTTCATTGTACGATTTGATACCGCCATCGAAAAATAAAAAAGTGAGTCCTCCGGGTAAATGGAATAAAGCAAAAATTTTAGTTGATGGTAGCCATGCGGAACATTGGCTCAACGGAAAAAAAGTGCTTGAATTTAACAGGCACAGCGATAGTTTTAGAGAATTAGTATCAGAGAGTAAGTACAATAAATTACAGAAATTTGGTGAATCTTCACAAGGGCATATTTTGTTACAGGGCCATGGTGACGAGGTCTCATTTCGTTTGATTAGAATACGGACTTGGTAAATAACATTATAAATAAACATTATGGATAACAGACGTGATTTTATGAAGAAAGTTGCTGTCACTTCAGCCGGCCTCGCTATTGGCGGAACAGCATTTGGATTTAGCGCAAAAAGTTATAATAACATCATTGGGGCGAATGACAGGATTCATGTTGCAGCCATTGGCTTAAACGGCCGCGGAAACAGCATGGTTGGTACTATCGCCAAACAAAAAAATGCCGAAGTATCTTGTGTTTGCGATGTTGATTCAAGAACAATGCCTAAAGCAATCAATTCGGTACTAAAAGCTGGTCAAACAACTACACCAAAGTCAGAAGGTGATTGTCGCAAAGTACTGGAAGACAAATCAATCGACGCAATATACATAGCAACTCCTGATCATTGGCATGCACCACTAACTATTATGGGTTGTCAGGCCGGGAAGCATGTGTATGTTGAAAAACCATTATCTCATAATCCGCGGGAAGGTGAAATGGCGATTGCTGCTGCACGAAAATATGACCGCGTTGTGCAGATGGGTGCACAACGTCGTTCGGCACCAATTCTTACTCAGGGGATCGAACAATTGCATAATGGAATTATCGGCCGTGTTTATCTGGCAAAAACCTGGTACACGAATAATCGTAAATCATTGGTTTTAAAACCCGCAGCCGTACCGTCCTGGCTCGACTACGAACTGTGGCAAGGCCCTGCACCACGTGCCACTTACCAGGAAAATTTGATTCACTATAATTGGCATTGGT
>JAIFMH010000211.1 GCA_020048595.1 Bacteroidota bacterium
AACAGGAAGGGCAATCTGCTTTGAGTGTGATGAATATACGACAGAATTGTGCTGAATCCTATAAATATTTACAAGAAATCAGGCAACAAGTAAACTTTGTACTAATAACAACCTGTTCGAGAGTAGATTTAAAAATTAAATCGTTAAAATAGTTTACATTTCCAGAGGAAGTTCCGGCGTGTTCCGAATGGAAAATACAATTATTACTAATAAAATGTTGTTCTCCGATTTTTACCCGGATAACTGTGCAGATTTAATCTTTTGAATATTGCTGCTGCTTCCCGAATTTTCATTTCCTTTGCAATCACATGTCACTTTATATTGCATCATTAAACTCGGGAAGTAACGGAAACTGCTATTACGTTGGCAATCAGCACGAAGCTGTGTTAATAGATGCTGGATTATCATGCCGTGAAACAGAAACGAGGATACTGCGTTCGGGGTTGTCGATGAACAAAATCAAGGCAATTTTTATTTCGCACGAGCATTTCGATCATACCCGGGGAGTTCCGGTTATTAGCCGTAAATACAGGATTCCAGTCTATTTTTCTCCGGCTACTCACCAAAACAGCCGGTTGCACATGGATCAAAGCCTTGTCCGGCATTTTACTTCCAATGTACCTGTTGTAATTGGTGGCCTTTCGCTGATTGCATTCCCCAAATTGCATGATGCATCTGAACCTCATAGCTTTACCGTTACCGGAAATGGAATTACTATTGGCATCCTCACGGATATCGGTTCTGTTTGCGAAAATGTAAGTTCTAATTTCAATCAATGCCATGCAGCATTTCTGGAAGCTAATTATGATGATGAGATGCTTGAAAAGGGCAAATATCCTGTTTTACTGAAAAATCGCATCCGTAGCAATCACGGGCACTTATCCAATCTTCAGTCGTTGGAGCTTTTTACGAAATACAAGTCTGCTTTTATGAGCCATTTGTTGCTTTCGCATCTTTCGCAGGATAACAATACACCCGGTCTTGTGCTGGATTTATTTTCGAAGCATGCCGGGGATACACATATTGCGGTAGCATCCAGGCACCAGGAATCGGCTGTATACTGCATAAATGGTGAAAAAGCTGCAAACAGAGTTAAATACAGTGTTGATCCGGTATTAAAATCTATACAGATGAAATTGTTTTGATAATGATACGTCTGAAATAAAAAAACCACCCTTTAACAGGTGGTTTTTTTATTTAAAATTAACTCTCTCTAAAAGAAAGGCTATTACAGAACGCCCTGATCTAACATAGCATTGGCAACTTTCAGGAAGCCGGCTATATTGGCGCCTTTTACATAGTTTACATACCCATCAGGTTCTTTACCATGTTTTATGCAAGCAGTATGTATATTGATCATGATCTGGTGAAGTTTCTGATCAACTTCAGCAGCAGTCCAGTTAAGTTTCATTGAGTTCTGGCTCATTTCGAGGCCTGAAGTAGCAACACCACCGGCGTTAGCAGCTTTGCCGGGAGCAAACATCACTTTATTTTCCTGGAATATTTCGATAGCTTCGGGAGTGGTCGGCATATTTGCACCTTCGCAAACGCACATACAACCATTCTGAACAAGAGTTAAAGCATCTTCTTTACCAAGTTCGTTTTGAGTTGCACAAGGAAGAGCGATGTCGCATTTTACTTCCCATGGACGTTTTCCCTGTACAAACTGTGCATTAGGGAATTCGTAAGTGTAAGGTTTTACGATATCCTGGTTCGACGCACGAAGCTCGAGCATGTAGTTGATTTTTTCGCCGCTGATTCCGTCAGGATCGAATACATAACCATCAGGTCCTGAAATGGTAACAACTTTACCACCAAGTTCAGTTACCTTTAAAGCAGCACCCCATGCAACATTACCAAATCCTGATATAGCAACGGTTTTACCTTTGAAATCAGTTCCTTTGGTTTTGAGCATTTCCTGAGCAAAATAAACGTTTCCGAAGCCGGTAGCCTCCGGACGAACAAGGCTGCCACCCCAGTTGAGGCCTTTACCTGTAAGAACGCCTGAATGCTCGCGTGCCAGTTTTTTATACATTCCGAAAAGGAAGCCTATTTCACGGCCACCAACGCCTATGTCACCTGCAGGAACATCGGTTTCAGGACCAATGATTCTCCATAGTTCAAGCATAAACGACTGACAGAAACGCATAACTTCGGTATTGGATTTTCCTTTTGGATCGAAATCGGATCCGCCTTTAGCACCGCCCATAGGAAGTGAGGTAAGGCTGTTTTTGAAAATCTGCTCGAAGCCAAGGAATTTCAGGATACTCAGGTTTACCGATGGGTGGAAACGAAGTCCGCCTTTGTAAGGGCCTATGGCATTGTTGAATTGAATCCTGTATGCCAGGTTAACATGCACTTTTCCATGGTCATCAACCCAGGGAACTTTAATAGTAAGAATACGATCAGGCTCAACCAAACGGCTGATGATGCCTGCAGCTTCAAACTGAGGATTTTCATTGTAAACCTGCTCGATTGATTCCAATACCTCACGAACGGCTTGTAAGTACTCTACTTCACCCGGATGTTTTCTCTCCAGGTCAATCATGATTTTTTCAACTTCCATCACAAAGGAATTTAGGTTAAATAATTATATTGTAGGTATTAATTTGCTATTTGAATAACAGTGCAAAAGTATTTATTTAAGTAAATCACTGAATGAATTTATTCAATTTTTTTTCATTCCAAACAAGGCTTGTAAAAAATGGCGTAAAGCCTGTCAATACTCAGTTACAAAGAAAATGATTTTTATTGAAAATAATGGGGGAAACCATTTTTAACTCATCCGGAACAAATTTCTGTTTTTTTATCTCCTTTTTCAAGACAAAATTTCAATTTACGTGCTAAAAATTATCAGGAAGTAACACAATAAATTTCGATTTACCTGAAAATTTACAAAGGGACATTTCACGTTTACTTTCCATAATCAAAGCCAGTAAAATATTGAATTCCAATTTATAGGATTATTGAAAAAATCACACTGGTAATCTGATAACCAAGTTTCTTTGACTTCAGAATTGTCTGCAAAAAATATCAAATCAGGATGCATGGAAGTCAATACCATAAGGTTCGGATATGAGACTGCAAATCTACAAGTAGTGCAAACGATTGCATAAAGAAACGAGCAACTATACAGGAACACTCTCTTCGAAAAACAGAATTCATTTCGCCTGAAATCCAGTACTTACCTAATTAACTTTAGTATTTGAAAAAACTCTGCATTGCAGGTTATTAAGATACACCACCTTTTTATCCTTATTCCAGAAATAAACCTTGAGTTTAGCTCCTTTCGGAATATCGGAATCAATCTTCAGTGTATTGATGACATGGCACCGGTTCCCCGGCACTTCCACATATTTTGATACTGCGCCTTTCCACTGAATATTTTTCCCGTCTGAAGTCTCAATTGAGATTACAAGCACAGACTCACCCGTATTATCCATGGAAAACAAATCAGTTTCTGCAATTAAAACCAGGTTGCCTTTTCCCAAAAACTCATCAAAACTAAGTTCTATTCCCGGACTGTATTCTGCCAATGTATCCATTTTATGAGACTTACCCTGGCTTGCATCATTCATCGATATCAGGGTGTCACTATTCAAATTTGCTTTTATTGTTTTTATTTCGGTGAGATTATTGATCTTTTCAAAGCTTTCGCCCTTCGTTCTTCCATAAAGCGCAATGGATGAAAAACCATCATAGTTCTCCTGTTCAATGATATAGGGATAAACGGAACGGATTATATCTTCCCCTTCGACAGGCGCCGGTTTGGTTATGGCATACAAAAAATAAGGAGTATTGCTTTTTCGTACTGTTTCAGAAAGTGCCTGAAGGCCTTCATTTCCGGTAACATCATAAAGCTCGAATTTTGCTGCAGTATGGTTTCGCTGCAGGTAATAATCAATATAATAGGGCGAATTAATACTTATTACTTTGGTAATCGCTGTATCCCCGTATTGAAGCTGCCATTTTGCTGTCAGTCTCCCGATTTCCTTAAACTCACCAAAATGTTGTTTCTGAAAATACGGATTGATCATTGTAGTACCCAATAAACCAAAAGCAAGAAATAGTGTAAGGATCCAGCGCTTCCTCTTGTCGAACTCACTGCCGGCGTAACTGAATATCAGCATGATAAAATATGGGAACGAAAATATCAGCACAGGATGCTGCAACACCGGGCTAACTTTTATTGAGTAAACATATCCGATAAGTATGGGTATTAAAAACCATGTTGCGAGTAATAGCCTGAAACGGAGTTTTGTTGAATTTTCGCGGTATAAATACATAAGCGTTACTAAAGTGACTAAGAACACTATAAGTATGAACAGCGATTGGTCGAAAATATAAATCAGGTGTTCCAGTATCCAGCTCTTGGCTGGAACTCCCAGCCACAGGCCCACGCCTTTGTATGTAAGGTGATTCAGCGTAATCGGGATATGGGGTACAAACAGCAATGCAGCCACTAGTGCAGCTCCGATATACTGAAAGATTGTATTTCTCCTTGCAACAGCAAATCCGGAAAATCCGACGATAAGCGCAAAAAGGAAACTGAAATAGTGGGTATACATGCAAAGTGCTGCCGAAAGAGCAAATCCAGTCAGATGTTGAAATCTGGGTTTGCCGGTATTAAGTTCTCCGCTCTCTTTAAAAAATATCCGAAGCCAAAAATAAACCAGCATCAGTCCAAACAAAACTCCCGGGCCATAGGGGCGTGCAATCTGGCTGTAAAGCAGCGGAAACTGCAGGAAGGTAAGAGCAGCCGCGGTAAAGAGTCCTGCTGCCGTTCCAAACATAAGCCTGGCCACTTTATAACTCATCCAAACGGACAGGATTCCCATGATCACAAACGGAAACCTTACAGCCCATTCGGTATCACCAAAAATCCGGACCCATTGCCAAAGAAAAACCTGGATGCCTCCCGGATGACCATCCACATAAAAACCTTTTTGAACCAGTTCGGAAAATGTATTATAATGAAGCCTGTTCAGCGCACTCAACTCATCGTTGGAATATGAAAACGCTCCGTAATCATAAAAACGAAGTGCTGCAGCAACACAGAGAATAATCAGCAGCCAGAGGGTTTCAGGTTTTTTCAGGTTCATGGAGGAAATCATAATTTGCTATCAGTTAATAGATTGAAATGCATGATATTATCTGGTCTTTTTGGACGCATTAATTACAGGTTTCTTTACACTTACGCAAAAATCATCAATCATCAGTTCTTCATCACCATCAGGAAGATAATAATAAACCAGAACAGAATCATTAGAGGTAATTTCTTCAGGAATTTTAACTCCAAAGTCAACCGGATTCCACTCTCCTTTACGTATATGACCCTTCAGATAGATAGGATTGTAGTTTACCGTTTTACCGTTATGCCTGAAATCGGCTACCAACGTAGCGCTTGTTGTGTATTGGTCGGAATTCAGTTGGGAGGTGATTTGAATAAATCCATCGGTGTTGGTTTTTATTGCAGTCAGCGGCAACCAATGTGAATAGCTGAAAGGGTG
>JAIFMH010000026.1 GCA_020048595.1 Bacteroidota bacterium
GCAAATTGTCCGCAATTGTCCGATAACAAATCCACTATTTGAAAAAGGATGGTTATATTCGTTTAAACATTCAGTCACCCTGCTGTGAATACTGTAGTAACTAACTGAAAGCTCCCTGAATTTAAGATGGTCAGGAGGCAGAATAATCACATCGGTGCGGGTCTCCCGCAAATTAGCGGTCAGGGCATCTGTTTCTATTTTATTTTCTTTGCTCATGCAGGCGCATTTTTGTTGCTAAATTAGCAATTTTATGGCTATCATTTCTTTGCAACCACAACTATACAGTTAGAAATAGAGCAGACTTCGTTTTGTGAAATGGTGAATACCAGCTTATAAAAATACCATTAGCCTTACCGCTTATATGCCTATGTTGATTTAAAGTCTTATTTTTGCACATCAAATTCAACTATATGATCGAATTCCTCCACAGCGTTATTGACTGGTACATGCTAAATATCAACTATTTAACAGTCTTTCTGTTAATGGCTGTTGAAGGTTCATTTATCCCCTTCCCTTCAGAAGTTGTGATCCCACCGGCAGCCTGGAAGGCCGCTCAGGGCGAACTGAATATTTTTCTTGTGGTGATTACCGGCACACTGGGTGCATTGGTTGGTTCATTAATCAACTATTATCTTTCTTATTACCTGGGACGAAAACTGGTCTATGCCTTTGCAGATACAAAAATTGCGCACCTGCTTTTAATTACCCCGGAAAAGATCGGAAAAGCTGAGCAATACTTCGTGAACCACGGAAAGAGTTCAACATTTATCGGCAGGTTGGTTCCGGGGGTTAGGCAATTGATTTCTATTCCTGCAGGACTGGCCAAAATGCCGATGAAAGATTTTCTTATTTATACTATACTTGGCGCTGGAATCTGGAATACTATACTGGCGGCCCTGGGTTATTTTCTTTATTCACAGCAGGAATTGCTGAGCCTATATTACCATGAACTCTCCTATGCCATGCTCGGACTTGGCGTGATTTTCATTGTTTACCTGGTATATAATGGTTTAAAAAAGAAGAAATAGAAATCTTTCCAACAAATAAACAACAAGGACACGGCATGCTGTGTCCTTGTTGTTTAATATATCCTGACACAATCATAAACAAAGTCTGAAATTCTGTGTTTAGCATTCTCTTCTCTGTGATAAAAATACACAGCCCGATCATCCGTTTTGTTTTTCAGTATCTGTAAACTACGGATTTTCAACCCTCTTTGATAAACAATACAACTTTCATGAAACGTAAATTAAACCTTAATAAAGTAAAAGTAAGCCGCCAGGTTCAGATAGCCCCGGGTGTTTTTGTTCTTTCATTCCCGCGTCCGTGGGATTTCACTGCCGGGCAGGTGCTTGGAATCGGTGCCCATGCCACCGACGAGGCCAGGCTGTACAGTATTGCCAGCGGCGAACTCGATGAAGAAGTAGATGTTCTTTTCAATATAAATCCTGACGGAAAACTTACCCCCTGGCTGGCTAAAATCGTTACCGGCGATAATATTTGGGTGAGTGAGCCCTTTGGATCGTTTACCGGAACCGCCGAGCCGGCCTGGTGGATTGCATCAGGTACCGGAATTGCCCCATTCAGCGCCATGCTGCGCACAGGCCTGATTGCCGGCAAAAAGCTAATCCATGGCGGCCGCAGTCTCGATTCATTTTATTTCCACGAAAAGTTTAAACCATTACTCGGTGACAACTATGTGCGCTGCTGTTCCCGCGATAGCGCCCCAGGCATCTATGACGGACGAATTACCAAATACCTGTCAACATTGAACCAACTTCCGGCCAACGAAAAGTATTACCTTTGCGGCAGCGCAGAAATGGTTGTCGAAGTGCGCGATATACTGATCGAAAAAGGTATTCCTTTCGACAACATTATCTCGGAAATCTATTTTTAAAGCATGCCCGAAAATAAAGAATTTCTTTTTGGTAAAACACTGGCTGAACTCACTGAGATAGCCCTTGGTCTTGGCCTGCCTAAATTTACCGGCGGTCAGTTAGCTTATTGGCTTTACAAAACGGACATTGATTCCTTCGAAGGTATGACCAATGTTTCGAAAAAAACGCAAAGCCTGCTGGCTGAGCAATACGAAATCGGGGTTCAGCCGCCGGTAAATGTGAAGGAATCGACCGATGGTACTAAAAAGTATCTGTTCAGGGCGGGCAATGGCAAGTTTATAGAAGCAGCCTACATTCCGGATGGGAAAAGACACACGCTTTGCGTATCCTCGCAGGTTGGATGCAAAATGGGCTGTTTATTTTGTATGACCGGCAAACAGGGCTTTCAGGGTCATTTAACGGCCGGTGAAATCCTAAACCAACTCCGCAGCATCCCCGAACGAAAAGCAATGACCAACATTGTTTACATGGGCATGGGCGAACCTTTCGACAACCTCGATGCGGTGATGAAAAGCCTTGAACTACTTACCGCTGAATATGGGTTTGCCATCAGTGTAAAAAAGGTAACCGTGTCAACCATCGGCATAGTGCCGGCCATGAGGGTATTCCTGGAAAAAAGCAAGTGCAATCTCGCCGTGAGCCTGCATACCCCGTTTGACGAAGACCGGCGCAGATTAATGCCCATTCAGAATGTTTATCCGCTGAAAGATGTAATTGAAACCATCCAGGAATTCGATATCGGAAAATACCGCAGGGTTTCTTTTGAATATATTATGTTTAAAGGGGTGAACGACTCCCGGCGTCATGTAAATGAACTGGCAAGAATCCTGAACAAGGTTAAAAGCCGCATCAACCTGATCAGGTTCCACCCTATACCAGGCACACCACTTGAAAGTTCAGACGAGGCAACCATTGCAGATTTTCAGCAGGCACTCAACGACAAAGGCATTGTTACCACACTCCGCGCTTCAAGAGGACAGGATATTGAAGCAGCCTGCGGTTTGTTATCCACAAAGGAACTATTAAAGGCACAAACTACAGACTAATCAGGGATCACAAAGACTCAGCATTGCCATTGCCAAAACCTGACTGAACAGAATATCAGTTACGGTCCTCTAATTTAAACATTGATCAACCAGCCTCAGCAAAATCTTCAAAAAAGTGGCTCAATAAGAGACTGTTTAAATTTTTAATTCGATTTTCAATAGGCCCGTCCTTTAGGGCGGGGGTCGAATAAAAATCACAGATAATGGCAAAATCCTGAAAAATTTATTATGAATTTACAAATTTTTCAGGATTTTGCCCCATGATTTTGTTGTTTATCACAATACCCGCCCTAAAGGACGGGCCTATTCATAGAGGCTAATAAAATTTAAACAGTCTCTAAACAAAAAAAAATCATCACATTATCCCCGCTGAAAATGGTAACAGGGTTTCGTGTTGTTATAAATCAATTCAGGAATAAAGCTAAATGCACGATCTTACAACAGGCAAACCGGGAAAACTTATATTACAATTTGCCACACCCATGCTGATTGGGAATGTATTTCAGCAAATGTACAATGTTACAGACAGCATCATTGTCGGTAAATTTTTAGGTAAAGAAGCCCTGGCAGCTGTTGGCGCCTCCTTCCCGCTGATTTTTATGCTGATTTCATTTATTATCGGCATCGCCACAGGTTTTACCATTATAATCGCCCAGTACTTCGGCGCCAAAGACATGGAAAAAATCCGCCGGTCAATCGACACCATGTACATTTTCCTTTTTTTCGCTTCCATTCTGATTATGATATTGGGTATCGCGTTCAGTGGTGCAATCTTTAGGCTGATACGACTTCCTGAAGAGGTTATTCCGCAAGCGACCCTGTATATGAATATCTACCTTACGGGCATGATTTTCTTCTTTGGGTTCAATGGAACCAGCGCAGTATTGCGGGGATTGGGCGACTCCAAAACCCCGCTGTATTTTTTAGTTATTTCGACCCTTACCAATATCGTTTTTGACCTCCTGTTTATAGTGGTCTTTAAATGGGGAATTGAAGGTGCCGCCTGGGCTACAGTGCTGTCGCAGGCTGGTGCTTTTATCACCCTTATTCTATACCTGAACCGGAAACATGAGATGGTAAAACTAACCTGGAGGAAGATGTTCTGGGATAGGGTAATCTTTCTTCAGAGCGTCCGCATAGGCGTACCAACCGGGTTCCAGCAAACATTTGTCTCCCTGGGAATGCTGGCCCTGCTCAGAATTGTAAATGATTACGGCACCATTGCGGTTGCGGCTTACAGCGTTGCCGGAAGAATTGACGGACTTGCCGCATTGCCTGCCATGAATTTCGGACAGGCATTATCCAGCTATACCGGTCAGAATATTGGCGCGAATAAAATACCCCGCGTTAAACTTGGCCTTGTTGCCACCCTGTATATGTCAACCATTGTGGCAGTTGTGACTTCCCTCCTGGTAATGCTTTTCAGGGAACCCCTGATGGCCTTGTTTACCAACGACCCGGAAGTAATTGCCATTGGTGCCCGCTATTTGCTGATTGTGGGCGGATTCTACATAATGTTTTCGGGCATGTTTGTAATCGGCGGCGTAATGCGCGGAGCCGGCGACACCATTGTCCCAATGTTTATAACACTATTCTCGCTCTGGATTATCCGTATTCCTATTGCCTGGTTTTTATCAGACCGGATTGGTATTGACGGCATCTGGTGGGCCATACCTATCGCCTGGTTTTTTGGAATGGCTTTTTCCTATATCTATTACAGGATGGGGAAATGGAAAAATAAGGCAGTGGTGAAGCACAAAGCACCTACCTTGAAACCGCTTCCAAAACTGGACGATTGAAATCTTCGCTCTCCTGAAAGAAAATTCCTAAATACACCTGCTGTTTCACAGGTCCGAAACTTTATCCTGCATTCCGATTTTATCATAGAGATTGTGAATGGCCAGGATCACAACCCCGAATAATACTGCAAAAACAATCAGAATAACGCTTAAAATGCCATCGATTCCGAACGAAAGTTTTATAAGAATTGTGGAAATAATAAACCCGGAGTTGCGGATCACCCTGCTGAATTTATCGGTATTTAAAAATGAAAACAGAAGTAATAAAACATCGGTAAGGATAAGTACAGTAAAAAAATCATCGAAGAAAATCATGTTGATATCCTTTGCCGAATAAACCATCAGACTGATAGAAAAAAAGCTGTTATAAACCCATTTTCCAACGCCATAAAATGCCAGAAAAACGAGCACAGGAATCAGAAACATGGCTATTATCTTTTTCAATTTTATAAACCGCTGCATTTCTGCAGAAATCAATTTATTATTGTGCGGTTCAGCACATCGCTTTTCGTTCAACCTGTAGAACAGATAAATAAGGAAGAAAAGCAATAAAGTGGCAGCCAGGTCGTAAGAAAATTTAAGATCACCGACCACATTGAACCAATCCGTTGTAAATTCAAGTCCTGCAAGATCCTTGAATACATTTCGTATCAGTACGAGCGTGATAATCTCGTATTGCTTGCCAATGTAAAAGGTGGTTGATTGCGGCAAATAGTAAACCAGGAGGTAAACTTCATAAATCAGGATAAATGAGAAAGGCGTATA
>JAIFMH010000203.1 GCA_020048595.1 Bacteroidota bacterium
TTTATAAATTTGCATCATAAAACGATCAATTATGACTGAAGACGCGAAGTTTATCATTGAAGAGATTAAAGAAAGCATGCAGCATGCTGTTACCCATCTCGAAAAAGAATTCCATAAATTCCGTACCAGTAAGGCTACGCCTCAAATGCTCGAGGGCGTAAAGGTTGACTACTATGGAAATCCAACATCAGTAGATAAATTAGCCAATATTAATACTCCTGATGCGCGTACAATTGTGGTTCAGCCATGGGAGAAAAATATGCTTAATCCATTGGCAAAAGCAATACAGGATGCTAACCTGGGTTTTAATCCGCAGAATAACGGAGAAGTATTACGCATTCAAGTGCCACCTCTCACTGAAGAACGCCGCCGCGACCTTGTGAAAAAAGCAAGAGCTGAAGGCGAAGCTGCAAAAGTAACCATACGCAGTATGCGCCGCAATGCGGTGGAAGAAGCAAAGAAACTGGAAAAGGATGGTGTTTCGGAAGATGATATCAAAACTCTGGAAAAAGAAATTCAGCATATAACTGACGGATTTATAGTTTTGGTTGACAAGACAATGGAACATAAGGAAAAAGATATAATGACGGTTTAAGTTCTGTATAAATATTTAAAAGGAAAAGAGCGGCTATTAGCCGCTCTTTTCCTTTATGGTTTGTTTTTTGTATTATGTTGATCTTAATGGTTTTATCAGCAATAAATCACTACATCTTCCAGTGGCTTCCGCATAATAACAGTGCGTTTTGTATAACTTTCGCGGGGATATCCAAGCGGAGTAATAGCATAAACTTTTACTGATTCCTTTA
The DNA here is from genome assembly GCA_020048595.1 of Bacteroidota bacterium. GTDB lineage: Bacteria > Bacteroidota > Bacteroidia > Bacteroidales > UBA4417 > UBA4417. The sequence continues at coordinate 807 of JAIFMH010000203.1, forward strand.
TTCCAAGGGCTTTACGTAAAACATCCGGATTAAAATTTGTGACCCAACAGGTTCCAACACCTTCGTTGGTAGCTGCCAGTACCATCTGGTGCATGGCAATGGCAAGATCGGTTTGTAGCGAATTATAGCCATCGGCACGTTCCCAGGCATGTTCAAGGTCGCCGGTAACAACCAGGATGTGTGGCGCATCGTTTATCCAGGACCTGGTGTAACAAGGTTTTACTTTTTCCAGCATTTCTTCTGATGAAATCAGCCAGAATTCCCAGGGTTGATAATTGGATGCAGATGGAGCAATCCGTCCTGCTTCGAGTATTCTTTTTAATGTATCGATATCAACCGGTTTGGCGGGATCGTAGTTGCGAACGCTTTCGCGTTTCAATAAAACTTCGTTAAATTCCATGGCTTTCTGTTTTTATCAAAAATACAATTTTTTCGATATGAGTGAGGTGGAGGGAGGGAAAATAATTTGGTTGGTATACGTTTAAAAGGCTGGGAGTCCGAAGGCCGAAGTCCTCACTGCTAGTATGTTTTCCGACTTTCATCTTAATTTTTTTGGTTTTGCACCCATCACAAATTCCAGAGTTCCACCCTTCATAATGTCTTCATGCATAATAATGAAGTCCTTTTTAGGAATTCCGTTCAGTTTGATCTGTTGGATATAAATGTTTTTATCAGTCAGATTTTGAGCTGTGATGGTAAAGTTCTTCCCGTTTTCCAGATTCAAGGTGGCTTTGTCAATTGTAGGCGATCCAATCACATATTCATTGCTGCCCGGGCAAACCGGGTAAAACCCCAATGAACTGAAAATATACCAGGCCGACATTTGACCACAATCGTCGTTTCCGCAAAGTCCCTCGGTTGTGTTGTGATACATGGTATTAACGATCTGGTGGATGCGTTCCTGTGTTTTCCATGGTGCTCCGGCAAATACATATAAGTAAGGTACATGATGGCTTGGTTCATTGCCATGAACATAATTGCCAATAATACCCACGGCACTGATATCTTCGGATTCAGCAAAGTGTTTTTCGTCGAGTTTAACATTAAAAAGTGAATCGACATGCGAAATAAATTTCTTGTTGCCGCCATGTAAAGCAATTAGTTTCAAATGATCCTGAGGAACATAAAGAGAATAATTCCATGCATTGCCTTCAATAAAACCTTGTTTTTCGGTGCTCATCGGATCAAAGGGTGATTGAAAGGTGCCGTCGCTTTTCTTTGCCCGCATAAATCCGGTACTGCTGTCCCATATATAATTAAAAGCTTCGGATCTTTTGGCATATATTGAAGCTATCGCCGGTTTCCCCATTTTTTCGGCCATCTTACTTATACAATAATCATCGTAGGCATATTCAAGTGTTTTTGAAGCGCCATTTGATGATTTGTCGGCAGGAACATAACCGTATTTCATATAATCGCCAATTCCATCGTAAGGCGCATACGTTGAGCTTGAGATACAGGCATCCAACGCTTTCTGAGTATCGAAACCAGTTATTCCCTTCATATAAGCATCCGCTATAACCGGAACGGCATGGTAACCGATCATGCACCAGTTTTCGTTGGCATAATGGCTCCAGACCGGCAAAATACGGTGAACACTTTGTTGCTGATGTGCCAGCATGGAATTTATCATATCCGATGTTCGCTTCTGCTGAACCAGCGTAAACAAAGGATGCAACGCCCTGTAGGTATCCCATAAGGAAAAAGTAGTGTAGTTTGTAAATCCATGTGCCTGATGATCGGCATGATCAAGTCCGCGGTATTTGCCATCCACATCCATAAATAGGGTAGGAGAGAGGAAGGAGTGATAAAGAGCTGTGTAAAAAATAATCTTCTTTTCTTCAGATGCTTCAATGGTAATCCGACTCAACTCTTTATTCCAGGATTCTTCTGCCTGTTTTTGCACCAGGTCGAAATTCCAGTGCGGGATTTCTGTTTCCAGGTTTTTAATAGCACCTTCAGTACTTACTGATGAAAGGGCTAATTTCACAAGGATCTGCTCGCCTGCTTTTGTATCGAAACTGAAATAGGATTTCATTTTTCTGCCTGACATTTCAGGGAAATCTTTAGTGGTATTGAATTTCCTGTAAAAATCAGTGTAAACTACCTTCGCGTCATCGCGGCATCCGTAATTACGTATAGGTTTTGAAAACACCATAGCAAAATACATGGTCCGTTCGCGGGCCCAGCCTTGTGTTTGCCTGTATCCGGTTACCAGCGTATCATTCTCTACTCTTATTGAACTCCAAACAACCTTACCATCATAATTATAAATGCCTGAAACCATATCCAGGATAATATTTGCCTGTGTGCTTTCAGGAAACGTGTACCTGTGAAATCCAACCCTGGCAGAAGTAGTAAGTTCGGCTTTGGTGTTGTAATCGCTTAACATTACGGAATAATAACCAGCCGAAGCATTTTCAGTATCATGCGAGAATCTGCTGCGGTAACCTGATTCTGGATTATCTGTCGTTCCCGGATTCAATTGAACTTTACCTGTAGTTGGCATAACAAGGAAATCGCCAAGGTCACTATGACCCGTACCGGAAAAGTGGGTATGGCTGAAGCCGACAATGGTTTTATCCGAATACTGATAGCCGGCACAATATCGATATACGTCTTTTATATATCCTTGTCCGATTGAATATTGTATAGTATCCGTTTCGGGACTAAGTTGCACCATGCCAAATGGAACTGTTGCGCCCGGGTAGGTATGGCCCATCTCATTGGTTCCTATAAAAGGATTTACATACGATACCGGGGATTGTGACTTGCACAGAAATACTATTGAAATTAATAAAGTTGTAATGATGTATTTTTTCATAAAACCTAAACCTTTTGAGCTGCGAAGATACTGAATGAAATGAAGTGTCTGCTTCATATTTCAGATTTAGAGAGTATATTTTTAACGATTAATAAAGCTATCAGCAATAATAAGAAATGCTGCCTTTTTTAGAAAGTTATCAGAAAAACATATACCTTTGCCACCGTATTGAGTGGAAAAATTTGATTGCTTGCAACCACGGGAAAAAATGCTAAAACATACATCCGCAAGCTATTTTTAAATCTTCCCCACTTCTTTTATTGCAAAATTAACCTCTTAAACAGATAGAGATGGGATATTTATTCACATCAGAAAGTGTGTCGGAAGGGCACCCCGACAAAGTAGCAGATCAGATATCAGATGCATTGCTGGATGAGTTTTTGCGTTTTGATCCGGAAAGTAAAGTAGCTTGTGAAACTCTTGTAACTACCGGCCTTGCCGTATGTAGCGGCGAAGTACGCACAACCGGATATGTTGATATTCAGAAAATAGTTCGCGGTACTATCGAACGCATTGGATATACCAAGGCCGAATACCGTTTTGATAATAATTCCTGCGGTGTTATTTCTACCATTCACGAACAGTCGGAAGATATTTACATGGGTGTTGATCATGGCGGGAATCCTGAAGACCAGGGTGCCGGCGACCAGGGAATGATGTTCGGTTATGCCAACAACGAAATGGATACGCTTATGCCTATGCCGATTGAGTTATCGCATATTCTCCTTCAGGAGATGGCTGCTATTCGTCGCGAAGGCAAAAAAATGAAATACCTCCGTCCTGACAGCAAATCGCAGGTTACCATTGAATATGATGAGCGTAACCGGCCTTTACGCATTGATACCATTGTGGTTTCGACACAGCATGATGAATTTGTGCTTCCTGCTGATTCGTCACATGCAGCCGTAAAAGCTGCCGAAAAGGCGATGCAGGATCAGATTGCCGAAGATGTGAAAACCGTTTTACTGCCACGCGTTAAGAGAACTTTACCGGCACGTGTTCGTAAACTTTTTGGTGATGATGTTAAATACTTTGTTAATCCAACCGGTAAGTTTGTAATCGGTGGACCTCACGGTGATACCGGATTGACCGGCCGTAAAATTATTGTTGATACCTATGGCGGTAAAGGCGCTCACGGAGGCGGAGCTTTTTCAGGAAAAGATTCCTCGAAAGTAGACCGCTCGGCTGCTTATGCTGCACGCCATATTGCTAAAAACCTTGTTGCTGCTGGTGTTGCTGACGAAGTTCTGGTGCAGGTTGCCTATGCAATCGGGATTGCTGAACCTGTTGGAATTTATGTAAATACATACAAAACATCTAAAGTAAAGGATGCCGATGGCAAGAAACTTACTGACGGACAAATAGCTGAAAAAGTTCACAAGATTTTTGATATGCGTCCGTATGCTATTGTTCAGCGTTTTGGTTTAAAAAATCCGATTTTCGAACGCACTGCTTCGTATGGTCACTTTGGACGTGATCATTATAAAGCTGAAGTTGAAGTTTACTATAAAAACGGCAGCACCCGCACCGAAAAAGTCAATGGGAAAGAAAAATATTTTAAAGAAGTTGAATTTTTTGGCTGGGAGAAAGTGGATAGCGTTGATAAGATTCAGAAAGAATTTGGATTGTAAACCGAAATGATTTCCTGGACTTTTACAAAGAGGCTGTCTGATAAAGGCAGCCTCTTTGCTTTTCTACTTTAACAGTGTCAGACACCTGAAAAAGGTGTGCAGACACTGTTAAAGGTGTGTAGACAATGTTAGAAAAGATTTTCCAGCAACTCATCATCCACCATCTGCGGCAAAGTGACTTTAAGCCTGGGCTCTTTTTCCATCGCTCTTTTAATGCTGAAAACAGCGCCATCGTTGCGTG